>NZ_JBSFFN010000004.1:0-325681 GCF_053596135.1 Streptomyces sp. NPDC001770
CCTCGCCCACCTCGTCCGTGTACACCGCGCGGGCATTCATCGACTCGCTGAAACCGCGCCAGAGCATCACGACGAACGGGGCCCGGCCGGGCCGCCGCCCCCTTTCACGCATCCACAGGTCGGAGGGGTCGTGGCGGTCGCCTTCCTGGTGTGCGGGCGGGCCGACTCGGCCCGGTGCGGGCGGATGTGACGGACCGGACCGTGCACTGCCCCGGGTACGGCCTGACATAGGGGCCCTGATGGCGATTAGGGTGGGGTGTGGGCGTGTCGCGGTACCTTCGGGCGTGCGGTGCGCGTCCCCGGAGGGAGAGCCGGGCGTATCGGACAACGGGAGACGGTCGCCCCTGCCCACCACGGCACAAGGGTGCTCGACCACACCAGGAGGCATAGTGAACAGCGATCGGGACGAGATGCGCGAGGGATGGAACACGCCCGGCGACGAGTCGTCCGACGCGGATCCCGCCGAGCTGACGGGTGAGTTCACCATCGACTACACCCCGCCCGCCTGGTACACGCAGAACGCGGCGGGCGACACCTCGGGCGGCTCCGGCACCACCGGCTCCGGCACCCCTCCCACTCCGCCGCCCCCGCACGGGTCTCCGCTCTCCGTACCGGGGCTGCCCTCCCAGGGCGGGTTCGAGCGCGCCTGGGCGCCCGCCCCTCCCACGCCCCCCGTGCAGCCCGCACCGCCGGTGCCGTCGGCGCACCCCGTGCAGCCCGCGCCGCCGGCTCCGGTCGCGTCCGCGCCGGGCGTCGGTGGCGCACCGCAGTCGTTCGGGGGCGGTGACGTGGAGAGCGGCACCACCATGCGCTTCTCGGCGGCAGCGCTGAAGCGGGAGTTCGCCGCACGCGACGCCGAGGCCGCCGCCGAGGCGGCCGCAGCAGCCGGTACGGGTACGGGTACCGACGGGCCCGCCGCCGACGCCGGAGCCGGTGGTTCCACGAGCGGTACGGACGAGGCGCCCGCGTTCACCACCTCCACGCCTCCCGCGCTCCCGCCCGCCCCTCAGGCGTCCGAGAACCCCGGAGTCCCCGACGAGGCGGCTGCGCGGGACGAGGCGTCCGGCCCGGACGGTACCCCGGCGGACACCACCGGGACGGCCACCGCCGATTCCGCCGACACCTCCGGCTCCTCCAACTCCTCCGAAGCGGACGGAGACCTCACCGGCAGCCCCACCGACGAGAGCCCGGCGGACGCGGCCCCCTCGGTCCCGGCCCCCTCGGTCCCGGCCCCCTCGGTCCCGGCCCCCGCCGATTCCGCCCCCGCCGACTCCGCACCCGCGGACGCGCGCGTTCCGGACGCCTCGGCCACGTCGGCCACTTCGGCCTCGGCCGACGAGTCGGCCACGCCCTGGTCCCCGGCGCTTCCGGCCGCCCAGCCGCCGAACGCGCTTCCCCCGCTGCCGCCCGCCTTCCACCCGGCCGGACCTCAGCCCAACGCCCCGGAGCCGGCGCCCCAGTGGCCGCCCTCCGCCGACCGCCCGGCCGCCGGTTACGGCTTCCCGCAGGCTCCGCAGCCGCCGCAGGTCCCTCAGCCCCCGCAGACGCCCCAGCTGCCGGCTCCTCTGCCGCCGCAGCCCAACACTCCGTACGGGCAGGGTGGTTACGGCTTCCCGCAGGCACCGGGGCCGTACCAGCCGTACGCACCCCGGAACGGCCAGCTGCCCCCGCAGGTGCCCCAACAGGTGCCCCAGCAGGGCGGCTACGGGTTCCCCCAGCCGCCGCAGGTACCTCAGCCGCCGCAGGCGCCCCAGCCACCGGTTCCTCTCCCGCCGCAGGCGCCCGACGCGCAGGCCGGCTACGGCTACCCGCCGGGCCCCCCGCAGCCCCAGCACCCGTACGCCCCCCAGGGCCTCGTACCCCACCAGGGCCAGGCGCCTCAGCAGCCCCAGGTGCCCCAGCAGTCCCAGCCCCCGCAGCAGGGGTCCCCGCAGCAGCCCGTCGATCCCCGGGCCGGTGGCGCCTGGCCCACCCCGGTCACGCACGATCAGCGTGAGCGCTCGGTGCCCGGTGCTCCGCTCGGGTACACGGCCGCCGTGGAGCTCTCCTCGGACCGGCTGGTGCGGGGCAAGCAGAAGGCGAAGAGCAGCCGGAACCCCTCCTCCGCCAACCGGTTCAAGCTGGGCGGCAAGAAGGAGGAGGCCGAGCGGCTGCGGAAGCTCGAACTGATCCGGACGCCGGTGCTCTCCTGCTACCGCATCGCCGTGATCAGCCTCAAGGGCGGCGTGGGCAAGACCACGACGACCACGGCGCTGGGCTCCACACTGGCCACCGAGCGGCAGGACAAGATCCTCGCCATCGACGCCAACCCGGACGCCGGGACGCTCGGGCGGAGGGTGCGCCGGGAGACCGGGGCGACCATCCGCGACCTGGTCCAGGCGATCCCGTACCTCAACTCGTACATGGACATCCGCCGCTTCACCTCGCAGGCGCCCTCCGGGCTGGAGATCATCGCCAACGACGTGGACCCGGCTGTCTCCACGACCTTCAACGACGAGGACTACCGCCGGGCGATCGAGGTGCTGGGCAAGCAGTACCCGATCATCCTCACCGACTCGGGCACCGGTCTGCTCTACAGCGCGATGCGCGGGGTGCTCGACCTCGCGGACCAGCTGATCATCATCTCGACCCCCTCGGTGGACGGTGCGTCCAGCGCGTCCACCACGCTGGACTGGCTCTCCGCGCACGGTTACGCCGACCTGGTGCAGCGCTCCCTGACCGTCATCTCCGGGGTCCGCGAGACCGGCAAGATGATCAAGGTGGACGACATCGTCCAGCACTTCCAGACGCGCTGCCGGGGTGTTGTGGTCGTCCCGTTCGACGAGCACCTGGCGGCGGGCGCGGAGGTCGATCTGGACATGATGCGGCCGAAGACCCGCGAGGCGTACTTCCACCTCTCCGCGCTGGTCGCGGAGGACTTCGCCCGGGCCCAGCAGCAGCAGGGCCTGTGGACCGCCGACGGCCAGAACCCGCCGCCGCAGTACGCGCCGCCGATGCCCGGCTACCAGCAGTACCCGCCGCAGCCCCACCCCCAACAGCCGTATCCGCAGCAGCCGTACGGGGGACAGCAGCCGCCGCAGTCGCCGTACGGAGCCCAGCAGCCGTACGGGGGACAGCAGCCGCCCCAGCAGCCGTACCCGCCGCAGCCCTACCCGCCGCAGCCGGACAACGGCTGGCAGCAGGGACCGCCCCAGCCCCCTCAGCCGTACGGCGGACCGCCCCCGCAGGAGGGGCAGGCTGGCCAGGCAGGACAGCCCGAGCGGCCGGGTCCGCCCGGCCCGGACGGCCCGTGGCCCGCCCCGGGGTGGCAGCAGCCGCCGCCCGCGCCGCCCCGCCAGTAGGCCGAAGTGGTTTAGACCAATGAGGGCCCGCACCGTTGTGACGGTGCGGGCCCTTTGTGCATTCCCGCAGCCCACACGCCGTTTCGCCGACCGTTGACTCCAGTTGGCCGCCGCTGATAAACCTTCGCTTCACCAGTTGGCGAACCACTGCTCTACCCGCCGCCCCACAAGCGAGTCATGACGCGAGGTCGACGTCCCATGGTCACAAGAAGTCCCGTCCGTTCCGCCCGGCCAGGCCATCGTCTGCGCCTCCTCACGGCCTCGGGTGCCGCCGCGCTGGCGCTCGCCACCGGATCGCTCGTACCGGGCGCCCCCGCTCCGCTCGCCGCCTCACCCGCCCACGCCGACTCCGGGAAGACGACCCTCACCGTCGCGGTCGCCCAGAGCGTGGACTCACTGAGCCCGTTCCTGGCGCAGCGGCTGCTGAGCACCAGCGTCCTGCGGCTCATGTACGACTACCTGACGAACTATGACCCCAAGGACAGTCACGCCGTCCCGGGTCTCGCCACCACGTGGGAGCCGTCCGCGGACAAGCTGACGTGGACGTACACCATACGGTCCGACGCGAAGTGGTCGGACGGGGAGAAGGTCACCGCCGAGGACGCGGCGTGGACCTTCAACACGATGATGAAGGACGAGGGGGCGGCCACTGCGAACGGCTCCTTCGTCACCAACTTCGACAAGGTGACCGCGCCCAGCCCGGACAAGCTCGTCGTCACCCTGAAGAAGCCGCAGGCGACGATGGCCGCGCTCGACGTGCCGATCGTCCCCGAGCACGTCTGGAAGGACGTCACCGACTTCTCGAAGTTCAACAACGACACGAAGTTCCCCATCGTCGGTGACGGACCGTTCATCCTGACCGACTACAAGGTCGACAGCTACGTCAAGCTCAAGGCCAACAAGGACTTCTGGCGCGGCTCGCCCAAGTTCGACGAGATCGTCTTCCGGTACTACAAGGACCAGGACGCCGCCGTCGCCGCGCTGCGCAAGGGCGAGGTCTCCTTCGTGGCCGGAAGCCCCAGCCTGACGCCCGCCCAGGCGGCCTCGCTCAAGAGCGCGCCGGACATCAAGGTGAACGAGGGGCCAGGCCGCCGCTTCTACGCGCTGGCCACCAACCCGGGCGCGCGCACCAAGGACGGCCAGAAGTTCGGCGACGGCAACCCGGCGCTGCTCGACCAGAAGGTCCGCCAGGCGCTCTTCCTCGCCGTCGACCGGAAGACCATCATCGACAAGGTCTTCCAGGGGCACGCGGTGGAGGGCGAGGGGTACATCCCGCCGCGCTTCTCCGCGTACCAGTGGCAGCCCGCGGCCGGGCAGCAGCTGAGTTACGACCCCGCCCGCGCCGCCTCCCTGCTCGACCAGGCCGGGTACAAGAAGAACAGCGCCGGCAAGCGGGTGGGCAAGGACGGCAAGCCGCTGGACCTGCGCATCCTCTGCCACGCCACCGACCCGAACGACAAGGCCGTCGGCAAGTACCTCCAGGAGTGGTGGGGCGACCTGGGCGTGGGCCTGAAGGTCGACTGCCTCGACAACGTCTCGGACCCCTGGTACGCCGGTGAGTACGACCTCGCCTTCGACGGCTGGTCGGTCAACCCGGACCCGGACTTCGTCCTCTCCATCCACACCTGCGGCGCCCTGCCCGCCAAGGCCAAGGAATCGGCCGCCACGGACAACTTCATCTGCGACCCGAAGTTCGACGACCTCTACGCGAAGCAGCTGGCCGAGTACGACCCCGCCGCCCGCGCGACGATCGTCAAGGACATGCAGTCGCGGCTGTACGACACCGGGTACATGAACGTCATGGCGTACCCGAACGCCGTGGAGGCCTACCGCACCGACCAGATCGCCTCCATCACCACCATGCCGTCGGACGCCGGCAACATCTACGGCCAGGACGGCTACTGGAGCTGGTGGTCGGCGGTCCCGGCCGCCTCGGCGAGCGGTTCCTCGGACTCGGGCAGCTCCACCGGAGTGCTCGTCGGCGTCGGCATCGCCGTCGTCGTTCTGGCCGGTGGCGGACTGCTGTTCGCCCTGCGCCGCCGTTCCACCGCGGAGGACCGTGAATAACCGATGAGCACTGACAGCACTCCCTTGCCGGGCTTCGGCCCGGCGGGCGTGGAGGGTGCGGGAACCGCCGGTCCGGCTCAGGCCGGGCCGGCGGTCCGCGGTCCGCGCGCCCGCTCCACCACCGCCTACCTCCGCTACGCGGCGGGCAAGCTGGCCGGCGCGGCCGTCTCGCTCTTCGCCGTCCTCGTCACCAGCTTCTTCCTCTTCCGGCTGATCCCCGGCGACCCGGTCAAGCAGATGACCGGCGGACGCCAGGTGACCACCGAGCAGATCGCCGCTATGCGGCGGGAGTTCGGGCTCGACCTGCCACTCTGGCAGCAGTTCACGCAGTACTGCGGAAACGCCCTGACCGGCGACTTCGGCACCTCGTACCAGTTCCGCACCCCGGTCATCGACAAGATCGCCGAAGCGCTCCCCGCCACACTGCTGCTCACCGGGACCGCGTTCGTCATCTACACCGCGATCGGCATCTGGCTGGGCTCCCGTTCCGCCTGGCGCAACGGCTCCTTCGGGGACCGCTTCAACACCGCGTTCGCGCTGACCCTCTACTCCGTGCCGTCGTTCTGGCTCGGACTGCTGCTGATCATCACGCTCTCGGTCGGCATCGGCCCGATCCCCGGCCTCTTCCCCACCGGCGGCATGGAGTCCGGCGACTCGTCCGGCTTCGGGTACGTCCTCGACGTCGCCCACCACCTGGTGCTGCCCGTCCTCACGCTGGTCGCGGTGGAGTACGCCCGCACCCTGCTGGTGATGCGGTCCTCGCTGCTCGACGAGATGGGCAGCGACTACCTCACGACGGCCCGCGCGAAGGGGCTGCGGGACGACCAGGTGCGCCGCCGGCACGCGGTGCCGAACGCGATGCTGCCGACGGTGACCCTGCTCTTCGTCAATCTCGGCAACACGGTCGCCGGCGCCATCCTGGTGGAGACCGTGTTCTCCTGGCCCGGCCTCGGCGGTCTCTTCTACCAGGCACTGAGCGTGCCCGATCTGCCGCTGGTGCAGGCGCTGTTCTTCGTCTTCGCCGCCGCGGTGATCCTGATGAACACGCTCGCCGACGTGCTCTATCCGCTCTTCGATCCCCGGGTGGCCCGATGACGACCTCGACGGACGCGCTGGGCCCGGGCAGCGGCCCGCGCTCCCTGGCGTGGACCCGCAGGCGGCGGGCCGCGGCCCGCTTCTGGGCCCAGTACCGGACGCACCGGGCCGGGGTGGTGGGGCTCGCCGTGCTGGTGGTCATCGCCGTGCTGGCACTGGCGGCTCCGCTGCTGGTGGGGGCCGACTCGAAGAGCGTCACCGAGGCGCAGGGCGGCCCGATGGAGTCGCCGAGCGCCGAGTTCCCCCTCGGCACCGACCAGTTCGGCCGGAGCCTGCTGGCCCTGCTCCTCTGGGGCGCCCGGGTCTCGCTCACCGTGGGTCTGCTCGCCGCCTTCCTCTCGGTGGCCATCGGCACCCTGGTGGGCGTCACCGCCGGTCACTTCAAGGGCTGGTACGGCACGGTGGCCATGCGGGTCACCGACTGGTTCCTGGTGATGCCGACGCTGGTGCTCGCCATCGCCCTGGCCACCGTGCTGTCGCGGTCGCTGTGGACGACGGTGCTGGCGATCGGCGTGACGACCTGGCCGACGACCGCCCGGCTGGTGCGCGCCCAGACGCTCTCGGTGGAGTCCCGCCCGTACATCGAGCGCTCCCGGGCGCTCGGCGGCGGGCACGGCCACATCATGAGCCGTCATGTGCTGCCCAACGTCATGCCGATGGTGCTCGCCCAGACCACGCTGGCGATCTCGACCGCGATCCTCACCGAGGCGACCCTCGCCTTCCTCGGGCTCGGCGACCCCACGGTCGTCTCCTGGGGCGGGCTGCTCCAGGACGCCCGGGAGGCGGGGGCCGTGAGCTCGGGCAACTGGTGGTACCTCGCCCCGCCCGGACTCGCCATCGCGGTCGTCGCGCTCGCCTTCACCCTCTGCGGCCGGACCATCGAGTCCGTGCTCAACCCCAAGCTGGGGGTGGCCCGTTGAGCACTCCCGAAGAACGGACCAGCATGACAGCGACCTCACCCGGGCAGCCCCTGCTGGAGGTGCGCGACCTCCGTGTCACCTACGGTTCCGGGCCGTCGGCCGTCCCCGCCGTGCGCGGTGTGGACCTGCGCGTCGACGCCGGGCAGAAGCTCGGCATCGCCGGGGAGTCCGGCTGCGGCAAGTCGACGCTGGCACTCGCGCTGCTGCGGCTGCTGCCCGCGTCGGCCAAGCTGAGCGGCGAGATCCTGCTGGACGGCGAGGACGTCCTGACGATGAAGTGGGGCCGGCTGCGGGCGGTCCGCTGGGCGGGCGCGTCCATCGTCTTCCAGGGGGCCATGCACTCCCTCAACGCGGTGCACCGGGTCGGCGACCAGATCGCCGAACCGATCCTGCTGCACCACCGGGCCACCCCGGCCGCCGCCCGCACCCGCGCCGGTGAGCTGCTGGAACAGGTGGGGCTGCCGGCGGCACGGGCCGCCGCCTACCCGCACGAGCTCTCCGGCGGCCAGCGGCAGCGGGTCATGATCGCCATGGCGCTCGCCTGCGATCCACGGCTGATCGTCGCGGACGAGCCGACCACCGCCCTCGACGTGATGATCCAGGCCCAGATCCTCCGGCTGATCGAACAGCTCGTCGCCGACCAGGACCTCGGCCTCGTCATGATCAGCCACGACCTGGCGGTCCTCTCCGACACCTGCGACCGGCTCGCCGTGATGTACGCGGGCCGGGTCGTGGAGGAGGGCCCGGCCCAGGAGGTCTACCGGCGCGCCCACCACCCGTACGGAGCGGCGCTCTCCGCCGCCTTCCCGCGCATCGGCGACCCCGCCTCGCGGCACGCCCCGCGCGGACTGCCCGGCGACCCGCCGGACCCGGCGGCGCTGCCCTCCGGCTGCGCCTTCCACCCCCGGTGCTCGGCCGCGCTGGACTCCTGCGCCGAGGAGGACCAGTGGCTGCGGGACGCCGGGCCCGGACGGCGCGCGGCCTGCGTCCTGGTGGGCCCGGCGACGACGCCCGCCGCGGAACCCGCGCCCGCCGAAGAGCCGGCCGCACCCGCGGCAGCGGAAGAGCCCGAGGACACCGGTACGGCCCCGGGCACGAGCGAGCCCGGAGCAGAGGAAGCGAGGAGCACCCCATGACGACCACCCCCCTGACGACCACTCCCCTGCTGAGTGCCGAGGCGCTGGAGGTCACCTTCCCCGGCCGTCGGGGTGCCGCCCCCGCGCGGGCCGTGGACGGGGTGGCGCTCGACATCCGGCCCGGCGAGATCGTGGCCCTGGTCGGCGAGTCGGGGTGCGGCAAGACCACGCTCGCCCGTTCCCTGCTGGGCCTGGTGGCACCGACCTCGGGCCGGATTACCTTCGAGGGCCGGCCGCTGGACCCCTCGGCGCGGGCGATGAAGGCCTACCGCAAGCGCGCCCAGCTGGTGCTCCAGGACCCCAGCGGCTCCCTCAACCCCCGCCACACGGTGTACGACGCGGTGGCGGAGGGGCTGCGCATCCACGGGCACCGGGGCGACGAGACCGCGGCGGTGGCCGGGGCGCTCTCCCGGGCCGGGCTGCGGCCCCCGGAGCGGTTCTTCCTGCGCTACCCGCACGAGCTGTCGGGCGGTCAGCGCCAGCGCGTCGTCATCGCCGGGGCGCTGGTGCTGGAGCCCGAACTCCTCGTCGCCGACGAGCCGGTGGCCTCACTGGACGCCTCGGTGCGCGGGGAGATCCTGGCGCTGCTGCTGCGGCTGAGGGACGAACTCGGTCTCTCCGCACTGATCGTGACCCACGATCTCGGGCTCGCCTGGAACATCGCGGACCGGGTGGCGGTGATGTATCTGGGGCGGATCGTGGAGACCGGGGCCGTCGAGCAGATCCTGACGGCTCCCCGGCATCCGTACACCAAGGCACTGCTGTCGGTGCTGCCGGAGGCGCCGGGCGAGCCGGTGGTGCTCTCCGGCGAGGCTCCGGACCCCTCGAACGTACCGGGCGGATGCCGGTTCCACGTCCGCTGCCAGGTGTTCGCCTCGGGCGAGGCCGAGCGGGCGG
The DNA here is from genome assembly GCF_053596135.1 of Streptomyces sp. NPDC001770. NCBI lineage: Bacteria > Bacillati > Actinomycetota > Actinomycetes > Kitasatosporales > Streptomycetaceae > Streptomyces > Streptomyces sp. NPDC001770. The sequence goes on from NZ_JBSFFN010000004.1 coordinate 9,457, forward strand.
GGGTGGCGGACGCCTGCCGTACGCGGGACCTGCCGGTGCTCGACGGCGGCGGCGCCGGGCAGGTCGCCTGCCACTGGGCGCGCGCGACCGCCGGGGAGCAGCCGGCTCCGGCATAGCCGCGGGAGAGGCCGGGCGTGGTCAGGCGCCGCGCTCGGCCTCGTACGCGTCGATCAGCCCGGTGCACCGCTCGACGTCGGCGGCCATCGCCACCAGCAGGTCGTCGATGGAGTCGAACTTCAGCATCCCGCGCACGTACGCGAGGAAGTCGACCGCCGCGTGCATGCCGTACAGGTCCAGGCCGATCCGGCCGATGGCGTACGCCTCGACGGTCCGCTCGACGCCGTCGAACTGCGGGTTGGTGCCGACCGAGATCGCGGCGGGCATGCACTCGCCGGCCACGTTCAGCCAGCCCGCGTAGACGCCGTCGGCGGGGATCGCGCTGTGCGGGACCGTCTCGACGTTGGCGGTGGGGAAGCCGAGGTCCCGGCCGCGCTGCGCTCCCCGCACCACGATGCCTTCGACCCGGTGCGGACGGCCCAGGATCTCGGCGGCGCCGGAGACGTCGCCCTCGGCGATCAGCCGGCGGGCGAGCGTGGACGAGAACGGCAGTCCCTCGCCCGCCTCCTGGCTGACGAACAGGTCGACGACCTCGACGGTGTAGTCGTAGGTGGAGCCCAGTTCGGCGAGGAGTTCCACGTCGCCCGCGGCCTTGTGGCCGAACCGGAAGTTCGGTCCCTCGATGACGGTGCGCGCGTGCAGCCGGTCGACCAGCACCTTCACGATGAAGTCGGCCGGCGCCAGCTTCGAGAATTCCAGGGTGAACGGCAGGATGAGCAGCGCGTCGACGCCCAGCTCCGCCATCAGCTCCGCGCGGCGCAGGTGCGGGGCGAGCAGCGGCGGGTGGCTGCCGGGGCGGACGACCTCGCTGGGGTGCGGGTCGAAGGTCACCACGACGGACGGGACACCCAGCTCGCGGGCGCGTTCCACGGCCCGGCCGATGATCAGCTGGTGCCCTCGGTGCACCCCGTCGTAGGACCCGATGGTGACGACGCTGCGTCCCCAGTCCTCTGGGATGTCCTCCAAGCCGCGCCAGCACTGCACCGTGACCGCTCCTCGCCCGAGTCTGCATCTACATGCGGTATGTAGATTACGCAGGCCTAAGACTGCCATGCTCGTGCCCGGTCGCCTGCATCGGCACCGTCATCGTGCGCCGGGAGGCCGTCAGGCGTTCCAGGGCGGCCCGGGCGTCGGGTCCCACCACGGCCGCCCACTCCTCGGGGGCGGCGTCCAGCCACCGGCAGACCATCGGAGCGAATCCCGGCACCGCGGACGCGAGGGCGACCAGTTCGCGGTCGAACCGCTCGGCGCCCTCGGCCGACCGGACGAGGAGTGTCCCGGTACGGTGCACCAGCGCGCGGGTCCGGGGCTCGGGACGGCGCGCCGAACCGGCCGCGGCCGCCCTGAGCAGGGCGTGCAGCACGTCCGGGTCACGCCCGGTGGTCTGCTCGTACTCCATCAGCGTCTCCAGCAGCTCGGCGCGCGCGGGCCGGGACACGGGGCTGCCCCCGGAGGCGAGGGTCCGGGCCAGCGCCGCGCGGACCGGCGGGGGCGCGGGCGGGTCCCGGAGCAGCGAGGCGACCAGGGGGAGCAGCAGCGCGCGGGCCGCCGCGCCCTGTTCGAGCCGCTGGTCCACCAGGGCGGCGACCCGTGCGCCGGCGGAGCCCTCGCCGTCCCCGGAGTGCTGGAGGTAGGTGCGGACGAGTCCGGCGGTGTGCAGCGAGAGGGCCGGGAGGTCCAGGGCGGCCAGTTCGGCGAGCGCCTTGCCCGCCTCCTCCCCCGGGCGGGACAGCCGGCCGCGGAGGGCGGCGAGCACGGGCTGCGGGGACGTCGGCAGCGCCCCGGCGACCAGGGCGGTCGGCAGACCCGGCGCACCCTGGGCGTAGGCCCGCAGTGCCTGGGGCAGCCAGCGGTCCCGCGTCTCCGGGTCGCGGACGAGGAGCGCGAGCGCCGGGCCGTGCAGCGGGGCGTCCTCCGTGCGCCCCAGCAGGGCGAGGGCGGCGGCGCGCAGCAGCGCCCGGTCCTCGGCCTCCTCCGCCCGGCCGACGACGGCGCCGGCGTAGCGGGCGGCGGCGGCGCGGCGCTCGGGCCGCTCGTCGTCCCGCGCCCAGCGCGCGGCCGCCCGGCTCAGGGTGGCGGGCTCGTCCTCGGCCAGCGCGAGGAGGAGGTCGGCGGCGCACGGGTGCGGGGTGTCCACGAGCGCGTCGGCGAGGTCGTCCGGGGCGAGGCCGCGGCGGGCGTACAGCAGGGTCTGCGCGGCGGTGGCCACGGTGGGCCGCCGGGGCGGGAGCCCGTCCGCCGGGTCGTCGGGGCCCTCGAAGCCGTCGGCGCGGAGCGGGCGCTCGTCCGTGAACCAGCCGCAGAGCATCCGCCGCACCACCGCCGGGGCCGCCGTCAGCAGGTGGTCCACCGCGTCGAGGAAGCACTCCCCGCCGTCGCGTCCCGGCCCCTCGTCGGCGGGCATCAGCAGCCGCAGCAGGTCGACCCGGTCCTCCAGGGGCAGCCGCAGCCGGCGCCAGAACCACGGGTCGAACGCGGTGTACGCCGTGCCCGGCACGGTGCCGTCCGGACCGGCCGCCCGGGTGATCCGCCCGGCGAGCACCCGTAGCACTCCGGCGTACGGGCGGGCGTCGGCGACCTTGAGCAGCGTTTCGCGCAGCAGCCGGGCGGCCCACCACGCGGCGTCCTCGTGGCCGGGGTGCGAGGGGCGGCCGTCCCGGGCGCCGGCGCCCAGCCGGTCGAGCGCCTCGATCAGGTCGGCCATGCGGTGCGCGAGGGCGGCGTCGCCGTGGCGCCGGCCGGCCAGCAGCATCGCCTGGAGGACCGGCCCGATGCGGTGGCGGGGTACGGGCAGGTGGTTCGAGGGGGCCGGGCCGCTCTCCGGGCCGGTGGCGGGGCTCTCGTCGGCGTGCCGGCGGTGCACCAGGAAGGTCAGGGCGGCGTCCAGGTCGAGGTGGGCGCCCTGCACCCAGTCGCCGACCTCCTCGTGGGTGAAGCGGTATCCCTCGCCGGCCGGGACGAAAAGGCCCTCGGTCAAAACGGCGGAGGCCCAGCCGGTGCGCCAGGGGAAGAGCTCCTCGAAGGCGGTCCGGTCCAGCTCCCCCTGGCCGGGCCCCAGGCACCGGCGGGCCGCTTCGTGCACCTGGCCCGCCACCCGCGCGGCGAGCCTGCGTACGGCGGAACCGCTCATGGGGGGATCGGCGGGCGCCGCGATCCGTACGGCCACCCGGGCGCAGGTCAGGTCGAGATGGGCGGAGAAGACGTCCTCGGTGTCCGGGGTGCCGGGCACGTCGGGCGGCAGCACCGCGCGGAGCTCGGCGAGGAGGGCGAGGGTGAGCGGATGGCGGTCGTGCCCGGCGGCCACGGATCCGTCCGCGAGGGCGTACCGCTCCCTGGCCCGGGCCGCCTGCGCCTCGTCGAGGTCGCCGAGGCGCAGTCCGGGCGGCAGGCCGACAGCGGGGCGCGCGGGGTGGTGCAGGACGCCGGGCGGGTGGAGGGCGCCCGCCGTCTCCCAGTGCTCGGGGCGGCAGGCGACCACCATGCGGGCCTCGTGCGCGCGGAGCCAGCCGGCGGTGGCGGAGGTCCATCCGGCGAGCCGGTGGGCGAGGACGGGCGGCATCTCCTCGGGCCCGTCGAGCAGCACGAGCAGCGGGCGCCCGGAGCCGGCGGCGAGGGCGGCGATCCGCTCGGGGGTGGCTCCGGCCGTACTGTCCTCCGGGGCCCCCGCTCCGTCCGCCGCGTTCACGAGGCGGACGGAGCGGTCCAGGGTCCGGGCGACCGCGTCGGCCACCGAGTGGTCGTCGGCGAGCAGGTCGGCGCCGCGCAGCCAGAGGGTGGGCGCGCAGCCGCCCGCCCCGGCGCGGCGGGCGGCGAGGGCGGCGAGTTCGGTGGTGCGGCCGGTGCCGGGTGCGCCGACGAGCCCGAGGACGGTCGCCGTACCGCTCTCGAAGGCGGCGAGCTCGGCGGTGACGTCCTCGCGGGTGACGGGTTCGACGGGGTGGGGGCCCCGCCGGGCCGGGCAGGCCGTGCCGACGGTGGTGGCGGTGAGCCGGAGGGCGCCCGCGAGGTTGAGGTCCGGGCCGTAGCCGGGAACGGTGAGGGCGTTGCGGCCCAGGAGCTCGTCGAGCGGGCCGCCGTCTCCGGGGTGCAGCAGCAGGGCGAGCCCGGCCGCCTCGTGGCCGGCGCGCAGGGCGGGGCAGAGCACACCGATGACGGCTCCGGTACGGGGGTCGGTGACGGGTCCGCCGACGGCGGCGCCGCCGGAGCGCAGCGCGTCCCGGCCGTCGGTGCCGACGGCGAGTTCCAGCACGGCGGCCAGCGGGTGCGCGTGGCCGTCGCGGGTGGTGTAGGTGGCCGGGGCGGTGCCGAGCACACGGGCCTGGCGGATGCCGTGCGCGGCGATGTGCACGTACGCCCCCGGCTCCGCGCGTTCGGGTGCGGCGATGGGCAGGGGTTCCAGGCCGAGGGCGGCGGTGTCCCCGGTGCGCAGCAGCGCGAGGCCGAGGGCGGGCAGCGGGACGATGCCCGCGGGGGCCAGCGGGCGGGGGACGCCGTCCGGCCCGTGCAGGAGGAGCGGACCGCCCGGTGCCAGGCCGTCGAGGACCTGGTGGCTGGTCACGACGGTGCCCCGGTCGTCGGCCAGGAATCCGGTGCCCCGGGGCCTGCCTGCCTGGTCGCAGATCCTCACCAGCGTCGTCCGGTCCCCGCTTCCCATGAGTCCGAAGGTAGGCGGGCTGGGATGGCCCGATAGGCCAGAACGGGTGAATGCGCCCCCTCGCGCCCCTGATTCACCCCGAGCGCCCGTCCATTGGGGTGAGTTCGGGGGCCCGGATGGACAGAGTGCTCGGCGGAGGGGGGTTCGTGGAGAGCCGGGGGGTCCGCTCCACGACAGCGGCCTGCTTTCCGTCCGGTGCACCGGACGGAAAGCAGGCCGCGTGAAGAGGCTGCGCGAGGGCGGAAACGCCGGGAGACGGCCCGGGGACCGCTCAGGCGAAGACGGCGAGGCTCTTGGCCTTGCCCTTCTCCTCCTCCACCAGTACGAGGAAGGCGCCGTCCGGCCCGAAGACCGCGACCGGCCCCGGCGGGTACGCCGGCATGTCCAGCCGGACCCCGTTGAGCAGCAGCTTGGCCCGCTTCTCGTCCACGTCCCAGCGGGGGAACGCCGACGCGGCGGCCTCGGCCACCGGCATCACGGTCAGCTCCTGCTGGTGCTGGTCGAGCGTCCGGGCCGCGTCGATGCCGTACGGGCCGACCCGGGTGCGCCGCAGCGCCGTCAGGTGCCCGCCGACGCCGAGCCCGGCGCCGAGGTCCCGGGCGAGGGCCCGGATGTACGTCCCCGAGGAGCAGACGACGGAGACGACCAGGTCCAGCACCGGGGTGCCGTCCTCCGCGACCGCCTCGCGGACGTCGTAGACGCGGAACGAGGAGACCGTCACCGGGCGGGCCGGGATCTCGAACTCCTCGCCGCCGCGCACCCGCGCGTACGACCGCTTCCCGTCGATCTTGATGGCGCTGACCTTGGACGGGACCTGCATGATCGGTCCGGTCAGCGCGGCGACCCCGGCGTCGATGCCCTCACGGGTAACCCCGGAGGCGTCGGTGGACGAGGTGATCTCGCCCTCGGCGTCGTCGGTGACGGTGTCCTGGCCGAGCCGGATCGTACCGAGGTACTCCTTCTCGGTGAGCGCGAGGTGGCCGAGCAGCTTGGTGGCCCGTTCCACGCCGAGCACCAGTACCCCGGTCGCCATCGGGTCGAGCGTGCCGGCGTGGCCGACGCGGCGGGTGCGGGCGATGCCGCGCATCTTGGCGACGACGTCGTGCGAAGTGAAGCCGGACGGCTTGTCGACGATGACAAGGCCGTCCGGCGTCCTGATCTGCTCCGTCATGCTGAGGTGTCGTCCTCGTCCTCCGGCTTGCGGTACGGGTCGGCGCCGCCGGCGTACGTGGCGCCCGAGGACGCCTCGCGCACCTTGGCGTCCGAGGCCCGCACCTGGTCGAGGAGGTCCTCGATCGCCTTGGCGTTGCCCGGCAGGGCGTCCGCCACGAAGGCGAGGGTGGGGGTGAACTTCGTCCCCGCCGCCGCCCCGACCGCCGACCGCAGCACGCCCTTGGCGCTCTCCAGGCCGGCCGCCGCGCTGGCACGGTCCTCGTCGTCGCCGTAGACCGTGTAGAAGACCGTGGCCTCCCGCAGGTCACCGGTGACGCGGGTGTCCGTGATCGTCACGTGGGTACCCAGCCGGGGGTCCTTGACCCCGCGCTGCAGTTTCTCGGCGACCACCTGCTGGATGAGGTCCGCCAGCTTCTTCGCCCGCGCGTTGTCGGCCACTGGTCCGTCTCCTTCTGCCTTGCTCAATCGTCTTCGTCGCTGTGCAGCCGCCGCCGTACGGACAGCAGCTCCACTTCCGGCCGGCCGGCGACGAGTCGCTCGCACCGGTCCAGCACGTCTGTGAGGTGCCGGGTTTCCCCGGAGACCACGGCGAGGCCGATTTCGGCCCTGCGATGGAGATCCTGATCGCCCGTCTCCGCCACGCTCACCGCGAATCTGCGCTGGAGCTCGGCGACGATCGGCCGGACGATGGAACGCTTCTCCTTCAACGACCGTACGTCGCCGAGGAGCAGATCGAAGGACAGAGTCCCCACATACATGGATGCCCGGATGTCCCGCCGGTTCGGGTTCGTGTCCTGCACACGCTTTGGCAGGAACACCAGAACCGTACACGGAACGGCCGGGGCCGATCGACGGGAATTTCCTCCCGCCGATCGGCCCCGACTGTTGAGGTACGGGTCAGCCTCGCGGCTTCTCGCGCATCTCGTACGTCGCGATGACGTCGTCGATCTTGATGTCGTTGAAGTTTCCGAGGTTGATACCGCCCTCGAAGCCTTCGCGGATCTCGGTGACGTCGTCCTTGAAGCGGCGCAGACCGGAGATGTTGAGGTTCTCCGCAATGACCTTGCCGTCGCGGAGCAGGCGCGCCTTGGTGTTGCGCTTGACCTCGCCCGACCGGACCAGGACACCGGCGATGTTGCCCAGCTTGGACGAGCGGAAGACCTCGCGGATCTCCGCCGTACCGAGCTCGACCTCTTCGTACTCCGGCTTGAGCATGCCCTTGAGGGCCGCTTCGATCTCTTCGATCGCCTGGTAGATGACCGAGTAGTACCGGACGTCCACGCCTTCGCGCTCGGCCATCTGCTGCGCGCGCCCTGCGGCACGGACGTTGAAGCCGATCACGATGGCGTCGGAGCCGGTCGCCAGGTTGATGTCCGACTCGGTGACCGCACCCACACCGCGGTGCAGGATGCGGATGTCGACCTCGTCGCCGACGTCGAGCTGGAGCAGCGAGGACTCGAGAGCCTCCACCGAACCGGACGCGTCGCCCTTGATGATGAGGTTGAGTTCCTGGACCAGACCGGCCTTGAGCGCCTCGTCGAGGTTCTCCAGAGAGAACCGGACACCCTTGCGGGCGAAGTTGGCGTTGCGCTCGCGGGCCGCACGCTTCTCGGCGATCTGCCGGGCCGTGCGGTCCTCGTCGACGACCAGGAAGTTGTCGCCGGCACCCGGGACGTTGGTGAGACCGAGGACGAGGACGGGGGTCGACGGACCCGCTTCCTCGACGTTCTCGCCCTTGTCGTCGAGCATGGCGCGGACTCGGCCGTAGGCGTCGCCGACGACCATCGTGTCGCCGACCCGCAGCGTGCCTCGCTGCACCAGGACGGTGGCGACGGCACCGCGACCGCGGTCGAGGTGGGACTCGATCGCAATACCCTGCGCGTCCTGCTCCGGGTTGGCCCGCAGGTCGAGCGAGGCGTCGGCGGTGAGGACGACGGCCTCCAGCAGGGAGTCGATGTTGAGACCCTGCTTGGCGGAGATGTCGACGAACATGGTGTCGCCGCCGTACTCCTCGGCCACCAGACCGAACTCGGTGAGCTGGCCGCGCACCTTGACCGGGTCGGCACCCTCGACGTCGATCTTGTTGACCGCGACCACGATCGGCACGTCGGCCGCCTTGGCGTGGTTCAGCGCCTCGATCGTCTGGGGCATCACACCGTCGTTGGCCGCCACCACGAGGATCGCGATGTCGGTCGACTTCGCACCACGGGCACGCATGGCGGTGAACGCCTCGTGACCCGGGGTGTCGATGAAGGTGATCTTCCGGTCCTCGCCGTTGACCTCGGCGGAGACCTGGTAGGCACCGATGTGCTGCGTGATGCCGCCGGCCTCGCCCGCGACGACGTTCGTCTTGCGGATCGCGTCCAGCAGTCGGGTCTTACCGTGGTCGACGTGACCCATGACGGTCACGACCGGCGGACGCGGGATGAGCGACTCCTCGCCGCCCTCGTCCTCGCCGAACTCGATGTCGAAGGACTCGAGCAGCTCGCGGTCCTCCTCCTCCGGGCTGACGATCTCGAGGACGAAGTTCATCTCGTCCGCGAGGAGCTTCAGCGTCTCGTCGGAGACGGACTGCGTGGCGGTGACCATCTCGCCGAGGTTCATCATCACGCCGACGAGCGACGCCGGGTTGGCGCCGATCTTCTCGGCGAAGTCGGTGAGCGAGGCACCGCGCGACAGGCGGACGGACTGTCCGTTGCCGCGAGGCAGCATCACGCCGCCGACCGACGGGGCCTGCATGGCCTCGTACTCCTGACGCCTCTGCCGCTTCGACTTGCGACCACGACGCGCCGGACCGCCGGGACGGCCGAACGCACCCTGTGTGCCACCACGGCCACCGGGGCCACCGGGACGGCCACCGAAGCCGGGACGACCGCCGAAGCCGCCGCCACCGCCGCCGGGACGACCGGCACCGCCGCCGCCACCGCCGGGACCGGCCGGACGGCCGGCGAAGCCGCCACCGCCGCCGCCACCGGGACGACCCGCGAAGCCGCCGCCACCGGGACGACCGGCGCCGCCGGCGCCGCCGGGACGACCCGCACCGCCGCCGGGACCGCGGCCACCGCCGGGGCCACCGCCGGGACGCGGACCCGCAGCGGGACGCTGCGGCATCATTCCGGGGTTGGGACGGTTACCGGCGGGAGCGCCGGGCCGCGGAGCCTGCGGGCGGGGCATGCCGCCCGGGGTGGGACGGGCACCGCCCTGGGCGCCCTGCGGGCGCGGGGCGCCGCCGGGACCGCCGGTGTTGCCCTGGGGACGCGGGGCGCCGGGGCGCTCCTGACCGCCGCTGGGGCGCGGGGCACCGCCGGGACGGGGCGCCTGGGGGCGCGCCATGCCGGTGGAACCGCCGGAGGTGAACGGGTTGTTGCCCGGACGGGGACCGGCCGGACGTGCGCCGCCCGGACGCGGGGCGCCCTGGCCGGCGGGACGCGCGGGGCGGTCGCCGCCGCGGTTGTCGCGCTGACCGCCGTCACGGCTGTCGCGCTGGCCGCCGTCGCGCTGGCCGCCGGCCGGAGCCGGACGGGCCGGGGCGGGACGCGGACCCGGGGTGGCACCCGCGGGGCGCGGGGCCTGGGGCTGCTGCGGCGCGGCCGGCTGGGCCGGGGCCGGCGCCGAGAACTCGGCGACGGGGACCGGGGTCACCGGGGCGGGCCGGGGGGCCGGACGCGGGCCCGGACGGGGACCGGCCGACGGTGCGGCCGGAGCCGCGGGGGCGCTGGTCTCAGGCGCGGCGGCAGGCTTGGGAGCCGGTGCGCCGGGCTTGGGGGCAGCGGGACGTGCCGCAGCGGCCGGGGAGGGCGCCGCGGGCTTGGCGGGGGCAGCCTTACGAGGCGCTCCCGGCTTGGCAGCGGACTTGCCGGCGTTGCCGCCGGGCCCCTGCAGTGCGTCGGTCAACTTGCGTACAACCGGCGCCTCGATCGTCGAGGACGCCGAACGGACGAATTCACCGAGTTCTTGGAGCTTGGCCATGACGACCTTGCTCTCTACGCCGAACTCCTTGGCGAGTTCGTATACCCGGACCTTAGCCACTTCGCTCCTTTTAGGTCCGGGTTACCGCCGGACCGTCGCTACTTCATGGGCGTACTCATCGCGTACTCATCGAGTGCTCATCGCAATCTCGACCTACTTCCAACTCGCGAGGTACCTGACCGCACGGGGACCCGTGCCGTTCACTTTTCTTGCGGTGACACCCGCTCGACGAACCGCTGCAACGCGGTGGTGTCGAACGGCCCCTTGGCCTTGAAGGCCCGGGGGAACGCCCGGCGGCGGACCGCCAGGTCGAGACAGACAGGTGCCGGGTGCACATACGCACCCCGGCCGGGCAGCGTACCGCGTGGATCAGGCGCACAAGCGCCCTCGTCCACCACGATGCGCAGCAACTCGGTCTTGGCCGCTCGCTCCCGGCATCCCACACAGGTGCGTTCGGGACAAGCGCGGGCTTGCGTCCGGCCAGACACGGCTAAGTCTACCTCCCCGCGTCGACCTCACCCCTTTGGGGCAAAAATCGAACGGATGTTGTTGTGATCTCCAGCGGGCTCCCGCGTCGATCTATTCCTGGGCGCCCGCCTTCCGGGGGGGGGCGCGTACCCGCTCGGGCGCTGCGTCGCACGGGCGGAACGGCCTCCGGGCCGTCGACCGTATGCCGGTCAGCCGCGCTCCGAACGCTCCCGGGCCCGCTCGGCCCGCTCGCGGTCGGCGACGTCGCGCTCTTCGTCGGTCTCGGTGTCCGGGCGGATGTCGATGCGCCAGCCGGTGAGGCGCGCGGCCAGACGGGCGTTCTGCCCCTCCTTGCCGATCGCCAGTGAGAGCTGGTAGTCGGGCACGGTCACCCGGGCGGAGCGGGCACCGAGGTCAACGATCTCGACCTTGCTCACCCGTGCGGGGGACAGCGCGTTGGCGACCATCTCGGCCGGGTCGTCGGACCAGTCCACGATGTCGATCTTCTCGCCGTGCAGCTCGGCCATGACGTTGCGGACACGGCCGCCCATCGGGCCGATGCAGGCGCCCTTGGGGTTGAGCCCGGAACGGGTGGAGCGGACCGCGATCTTGCTGCGGTGGCCGGCCTCGCGGGCGATGGCGCAGATCTCGACGGAACCGTCGGCGATCTCCGGGACCTCCAGCGCGAAGAGCTTCTTCACCAGGTTGGGATGGGTGCGCGACAGCGTCACGGACGGGCCGCGGACACCCTTGGCCACCCGGACGACGTAGGTGCGCAGCCGCAGGCCGTGGGTGTACTCCTCGCCCGGCACCTGCTCCTGCACCGGCAGGATGGCTTCGAGCTTGCCGATGTCGACGAGGACGTTGCGCGGGTCCTTGCCCTGCTGGACCACACCGGTGACGACGTCGCCCTCGTGTCCGGCGTACTCGCCGAAGGTCCGGTCGTCCTCGGCGTCGCGCAGGCGCTGCAGGATGACCTGCTTGGCAGTGGTCGCCGCGATGCGGCCGAAGCCGGACGGGGTGTCGTCGAACTCCTTGGCCTCCTGGCCTTCCTCCAGGTCGGCCGGGTCCTCCGTCGCCCAGACGGTGACGTGGCCGTTGCGGTCCAGCTCCACACGCGCCCGGCGGAAGCTGCCGTCCGTGCGGTGGTACGCGATGAGGAGGGCCGACTCGATCGCCCCGACGAGCACGTCGAACGGGATTCCCTTGTCCTGCGCCAAGCCCCTCAGAAGCTTCACATCGATGTCCACGGCTACGCCTCCTCTTCCTTCTTGTCCTTGCGGTTGAATTCGATCTCCACGCGCGCCTTGTCGATCTCGGCGAAGGCGATCCGGCGCGAGGTGGGCTTGCGGCCCTTGACGCCCGGGACCTCCAGATCGAGGCCCTCGTCGTCGACCTCCAGCACACGGGCGATCAGTTCGTCGGCGCCCGCCTCGGCGGTCAGCTTGAACTTGACCAGCCGGCCGGTGGCGCGGACGTAGTGGCGGTGCTCGGTCAACGGGCGGTCTGCGCCCGGCGAGCTCACTTCCAGGACGTACTCGTCCTCGCCCATCGCGTCGGTCTCGTCGAGCTTCTCGGAGAGGGAGCGGCTGAGCTCCGCGCAGGTGTCGAGTTCGACGCCGTCGTCCGAATCGACGACGATCCGCAGCACGCGGCGGCGGCCGGCCCGGGACACCTCGATCTCCTCGAGGTCGAGCTGCACGGCGGCGACGAGCGGTTCGAGCAGCCCGCGCAGCCTCTCGCTCTGGTTGGTGCTCATCCGGGTGACTCCTCGGCCGCGTCTGCTGTTGTGGGGATCGTCGTGCGTCAGGACAAAGGGTATCCGGTCGCGGGGGGTGTTGCCGTCCTCAGGCTGCCCGCACGCGGGTACGCTCGCCAGCGGTGATCACTTCAGGACAGATCCTGTCAGGACTTGTTCAAGCCCGAAGGAGAAAAGTGCGGCCCACGGGGACGACGCGCAGGGGGGCACTCACCGCCGCCGGAGCGCTCGTGGCGGGAACGGTACTGGCGGGCTGCGACGGCGAGGAAACGCCGGCGGCGGAGCGGACCGGGGCGGCCCGAGCCGCCCGGACGAGCCCCGAACAGCGGCTGCGGACGACCGCCGTGCGGACCAGCGCCGCGCTGCTCGCCCGGTACGACGGGGTCGCCGCAGCCCATCCGGCGACGGGCGCCGGACTCGCCCCGCTGCAGGCCGAGGTGCGGCAGCACACCGAGGCGCTCGCGGAGGGCACCACGACGGCCTCGCCCCGCCCTTCGGCCACGGCCCCGACGAGCCCGGCGCCCACGGCCTCCGCGAGCCCCGCGCCCACGACCGAGGCGGTCGGGAGCACCGCCGGCCCCTCCGGCTCGGCGACCCCGGCCGGTGACGCGCGCACCGCCCTGAAGGAGCTGGCGGCCGAGGCCCGGCGGGCGGGCGACGCCCACACCGCGTCGCTGCTCGACGCGGAGCCCGAGCTGTCCCGTCTGCTGGCGTCGGTGGCCGCCGCCTGCGGCGTGCACGCGTACCTGCTCACCGAACTGGCCAAGGAGACCCCGGCATCATGACTGCCCAGGCACTGACGGCGGCGCAGGCCGCCCTGGCGGCCGAGCACGCGGCCGTGTACGGCTACGGCGTGGTCGGTGCGCGGACCTCCGGCAGCCGCCGCTCCGAGGCGACGAGCGCCTACCACGCGCACCGGGCCCGCCGGGACTCGCTGGCCCGGGCGGTGCGGGACCTGGGCGGTGACCCGGTGGTCGCGGACGCCGCGTACGCTCTGCCGTTCGCGGTCCACGACGGTGCGGCGGCGCTGCGGCTGGCGGCCGTCCTGGAGGACGGCGTCGCGGGTGCCTGCGCCGACCTCGTACGGGCCACGGAGGGCACGGACCGGCGGGATGCGGCGCTCGCGCTGCGGGAGGCCGCCGTGCGCGCGGCCCACTGGCGGGGCTCCGGCGTAGCCTTTCCGGGGCTCGCGGAGCGGGCCGGCCGGGCGGGGACCGCGTCCCCCTCTCCCCCGGAGGCCGCCGGCGCCGCCGGGACGCACTGAATCGGGTCACTGAACCGGCCTCGGAAAGGTACAAGGCAGGTATGGGTTTCGAACCGCCTCAGCGTCTGGCGCGAGCGCTGGACGAGCAGTACGGGAAGGCCGTGGCCGACGCCTGGCTGGGCTCGCTCGGCGCGCTCGTGGAGGCGGAGCTCTCCGCCGGCGGCCGGGCCCTGACCGTCGACCGGGTGGCCGCCCCCGGCGGGCGTACCAGCATGGTCCTGCTGGTACGCCGGGCGGACGGCACCCCTGCCGCGCTGAAGATCGCCCCGCCCGGGGCGGCGCCGGACGCCGAGCGGGCCGCGCTGGCCCACTGGAACGGCTGGGGATCGGTACGTCTCCTGGAGCCGGCCGACGCCGTGGCGCCCGGCGGCGGGATGCTGCTGGAACGCCTGCACCCGGAGGTGTCGCTGCGTTCGCTGCCGGAGGCCAAGGCGCTGCTGGAGGCGGCGGGCACGGTGCGCAGGCTCTGGGTGGAGCCGCCCCAGGGACACGCGTTCGAGACGGTCGCGGAGCGGACCGGTCGGCGGATCGCCGCGATGCGCGAGTTCGCCGCCGGCGATCCGGAGCTGGCACCCCTGGTGGAGGCGGCGCTGGCGGTCCGCGAGGAGCTGGTCGCGGACCCCACCGAAGCGCTGCTGCTGCACGGCAACTTCCGCCAGAGCAAGGTGCTGTCCGGCGAGCGGGTGCCCTGGCTTACGGTCGGGCCCGAGCCGCTGGTGGGCGAGCGCGCCTACGACCTGGCGCGGCTGGTGCGCGACCGGGTGGAGGATCTGATCGCCTCGCCGGGCGGGCCCGCGACGGCCCGGCGCCGGGTGCGCAAGCTGGCGGACTCGCTGGAGGTCGGCCAGGAGAGGCTGCACGGCTGGACGCTGTTCCGGGCGGTGGAGTCGGGCACCCGGGCGCTGGCCGAGGGGCGGCAGCAGACGGGCGAGATGTCGCTGGAGTTCGCCGGCTGGCTCTGAGGCGGCCCGCTCCGGGACTCCTGGTCGGAGGCGACCGGCCCTGGGACGACCGGCTCGGGGGCGACCGGCCCTGAGACGACCGGCCACGGGAGCCCCGGCCGGCCCTGCTCATGACACGACCCCCGCGCACCTCGTCGGTGCGCGGGGGTCGTGTCGTGCGGCTGGTGCCGGAGGGTCAGACCAGGTCGGCCGCGATGCGGGCGATCGCCTCGTCGACGGTGAGCTCCTCGCGCTCGCCGGTGCGGCGGTCCTTGAGCTCGACCACGCCTTCGGCGGAGCGGCGGCCGGCGACGAGGATGGTCGGCACGCCGATCAGCTCGGCGTCGGTGAACTTCACGCCCGGGGAGACACCCGCGCGGTCGTCGACCAGCACCCGGGCGCCCGCGGCCTTCAGCTTCTCGGAGACCTCCAGGGCCAGCTCGGTCTGGAGCGCCTTGCCGGCGGCGACGACGTGCACGTCGGCCGGGGCGATCTCGCGGGGCCAGCACAGGCCCTTGTCGTCGGCGGTCTGCTCGGCGAGGGCGGCCACCGCGCGGGAGACGCCGATGCCGTAGGAGCCCATCGTGACGCGGACCGGCTTGCCCTGCTGGCCGAGGACGTCGAGGGAGAAGATGTCGGCGTACTTGCGGCCGAGCTGGAAGATGTGGCCGATCTCGATGGCGCGGTCCACCTGGAGGCCGGTGCCGCACTTCGGGCAGGGGTCGCCGGCCTCGACGACGACGACGTCGAGGTAGTCGTCCACCTCGAAGTCGCGGCCCGCCACGACGTTCTTCGCGTGCTTGCCGTCCTGGTTGGCGCCGGTGATCCAGGAGGTGCCGACGGCGACGCGGGGGTCGGCGATGTAGCGGACCTTCTCCAGGCCCTGCGGGCCGACGTAGCCGCGCACCAGGTCGGGGCGGCCCACGAAGTCCTCGGCGGTGACGAGCTCCACCACGGCGGGGGCGAGGTGCTCGCCGAGCTTGCCGAGGTCGACCTCGCGGTCGCCGGGAACGCCGACGGCGACGATTTCGCCGTCGACCTTGACCAGGAGGTTCTTCAGGGTGGCGGAGGCCGGGACGCCGAGGTGGGCGGCGAGGGTCTCGATGGTCGGGGTGTCGGGGGTGTCCAGCTCCTCGACCGGGCCGTGTGCCGAACCGTGGACGACGGTGGCCTTGAAGGTCACGGCCTCGGTGTTGGCGGCGTAGTCGCAGTTCGGGCAGTCGACGAAGGTGTCCTCACCGGCGGGCGCCGGGGCGAGGAACTCCTCCGAGGCCGAACCGCCCATGGCGCCGGAGACGGCGGAGACGATGCGGTGGTCGAGGCCGAGGCGCTCGAAGATCCGGATGTACGCGGCGCGGTGCAGCTGGTACGCCTCGGCCAGACCCTCGTCCGTGGTGTCGAAGGAGTACGAGTCCTTCATCTGGAACTCGCGGCCGCGCAGCACACCGGCGCGGGGGCGGGCCTCGTCGCGGTACTTGGTCTGGATCTGGTAGAGGATCACGGGCAGGTCCTTGTAGGACGAGCACATGTCCTTGACGACCTGGGTGAAGATCTCCTCGTGGGTGGGGCCGAGGAGGTAGTCGGCGCCCTTGCGGTCCTTGAGGCGGAAGAGCAGGTCGCCGTACTCGTCGTACCGGCCGCTCGCCTCGTACGCCTCCTTGGGCAGCAGCGCGGGGAGCAGCACCTCCTGGCCGCCGATGGCGTCCATCTCCTCGCGGACGACGCGGGTGATGTTCTCCAGGACCTTCTTGCCCAGGGGCAGCCAGGACCAGATTCCGGCGGCGGTGCGGCGGACGTAACCGGCCCGGACCAGCAGCTTGTGGTTGAGCGTCTCGGCGTCCGCCGGGTCGTCGCGCAGTGTCTTGATCATCAATCGGGACATGCGCTGGACCTGGGCCATGATGAACTCCTGCTCGACTGTGTCTTCCGGGGGGACGCCCCCGGACCCCCGAAGGTGATGGGGCCGAGATTAGCCGGGTCGCCCGCGCGGGCGGAAATCCGTTCAGATTCCGCGCTTCAGATTCCGCGGCGCAGTGGAAGCGGGGCTCCCATCACCGCGTACGGCAGCGGGGCGCTGGGGAAGACGACCCGGCGGGCGAGGTCGCGGTAGCCGAGGCCGCGGTAGAGACCGCGTGCGGGGCTGTCGGTGTCGATGGCCGACAGGATGGAGCGCGGCTCGGCGGCGGAGTCGGTCAGTCCGGTGATGAGCGCGCGGCCGATGCCGTGCTGCTGGAACTCGGGGTGGACGTGGAGTTCGGTGATGACGAAGGAGTCGTCGAGCCACTCGGCGGTACCGGCCGCGCGCAGGTAGGGCTCGACCACCCCCGACCACCAGTGGGCGCGGTCGTTGGGCAGCCCGTAGACGAAGCCGAGCAGCCGTCCCGAGGGGGCGGTGGCGCCCAGCGCGCGGGCGCCGGGGAGGGTGAGGTGGCGCAGCACGATCTGGCGGCGTACGGCGACCTCGCCGGGGCCGAGTCCGAAGGCGAGGGCCTGCACCTGGAGCGCCTCGTCCACGCGGGACGCGAGGTCGAGCGGCCCGATCAGGGGTGGTTCGCTGAGGTCTCCGGGAAAGTGCGGCATGGCACCGGAGACTACTCCGGCCGGGGTATCAGTGCGCCGGGGTACCGGGCTCCTTGGTGACGGGGAGCTTCTCGCCGGCTTCGACGGGCAGGTGGAGGCGGTTCTGGCGGGGCGGCATCGGGCAGTTGTACTGGTCGGAGAAGCCGCAGGGCGGTACGAAGGCGCGGTTGAAGTCGAGGGTGACCCGGTCGCTTCCGGCCTCGTGCGGGACGAAGAGGAACCGTCCGGCGCCGTAGGTGGAGTCCCCGTTGGTGGGGTCGCCGAAGACCAGCAGCAGGGTGCCGTCGTCGTCGAAGGCGCTCAGGGTGTACGGGGTGCCGTCCACGCTGAGGGTGATGTCGCCGGGGACGACCAGGTCGCGGGTGCCGCCGTTGTCGCGGATGTGCTCGAACGCGACCTTGCGGGCGCCTTCGACAGGGGTGTACGCGGCGTCGAGCACCCAGGCCGGGTCGTACGGGAAAGTGTCGATCCGCTCGAAGGAGTGGATCGCGGGGGCCTCGGCGTCCCAGAAGCGGAGGAAGTGTTCGGGGGCCCCGCTGACCGGTTCGGTCCGCTCGACGACCGTCACCGTGACGCTGTCGGGCAGCCCCGCGCCGGCCGCGACGGGGTCGGGCACCTCTCCGGGGGCCATCGGGCGGGTCTCCACCAGGGCGAGGTTGCCGGTGGGGGCGCTGACGGAGGCGCGGCGCTCCTCGCGCCACGCCTCCCAGGCCGTACGGGCGTCCGTTCCCGCCGGGGCGGCGGCGGTGACGGGCGGGGCTGCGTGGTCGTCGGCGGGGGGCGCGGTCTCGGTCATCGGCGTGCTCATTCGCGTCGGAGGGCTGCGGTGTCCCGGACGTGCCGGTCCGCGGCCCTCAGCGGCCCCCCTGCCGACTATAGGTCGACTTGGCGACACCCACCCGGGCCCGGCGCCGTCCGGCCCGGCCGGATCGCGGCCTCGTGCTCCGGGCGCGGGCAGGGGCCGCGCCGCCGTCGGCACAGGACGCTCGGAACGAGGCTCCCGGAACGGGACGCTCAGAACAGGACGCTCATGAAGGCGCCGGTCTCCCGGAAGCCGACCCGGCTGTACGCCCTGCGGGCCGCGGTGTTGAAGTCGTTCACGTAGAGGCTGACCAGTGGGGCCACGTCGGCCAACGCGTGGTTGAGCACGGCGGACATACCCGTCTCGGAGAGGCGGCGGCCGCGGAACTCCGGGGCGACCCAGACCCCCTGGATCTGGCAGGCCCGGTCGGTCGCGGCACCGATCTCGGCCTTGAAGACCACCTTGCCGTCGTCGATGCGGGCGAAGGAGCGGCCCGCGCCGATGAGTTCGGCGACCCGCGCCTGGTAGAGCAGTCCGCCGTCGCCGGCGAGCGGGGAGACCCCGACCTCCTCGGTGAACATCGCCACGCAGGCGGGCAGGATCACGTCCATCTCGTCCTTGCGGATCCGGCGGACGTACGGGTCGGGGTCCACGGTGGTGGAGGGCCGGTCGGTGACCATCAGCGGCTGGTTGGCGCGGACCTCGCGGGCGGGTCCCCAGCCGGGTTCGAGGAGGCGCCACAGCAGGGCGGTGGATTCGACGGGCCCGACGATGGAGGAGCAGCGGCGCCCGGCCCTGCGGGCGCGGTCCGCGAAGGCGCGTACGGCGTCGGGTCCCGCGCAGATGGGGACGAGGTTGGCGCCGGAGTAGCAGAGCGAGCGGAGCATGCCGTCCGCGTACCAGCCCCACATCTCGCCGCCCAGCCGCCACGGGTCGAGCCCGGCGATCTGAACACGGGAGGTCACGAAAGCGTTGGCCACGGGGTCGCTCTCCAGAATGGCCAGAGCGGCGCCGAGGTCACTGGGTTCGAGGACCCGGGTGGTGGTGTGCGTCAACACGAGGGGGCCTCACCATACGGTCTGCTGATTTCCGCACTGTACCCAACAAGGCTGTGGGGCGCCGCCCGCATCCGCAGGGCGGGCAGTGCACCGCACGGAGTCGGCCACGGGAACGGCGCCGCGCCCCGCCCGGACGGTGTCGTCTTGGCGGGGCGCGGAGGGTTCGGGTGGACCGGTCGACCCGGTACGAGCCCGGTCGTCAGCTGACGGCGACCTGCGGCTCGCCCGAGGCGATGCCGTCCTTCTCCATCTGCTCGGCGATCTTCAGCGCCTCCTCAATGAGGGTCTCGACGATCTTCGACTCGGGGACGGTCTTGATGATCTCGCCCTTCACGAAGATCTGGCCCTTGCCGTTGCCGGAGGCGACACCGAGGTCGGCCTCGCGGGCCTCGCCCGGGCCGTTGACGACGCAGCCCATGACGGCGACGCGCAGCGGCACCTCCATGCCTTCGAGGCCGGCGCTGACCTGGTCCGCGAGCTTGTACACGTCGACCTGGGCGCGACCGCAGGACGGGCAGGAGACGATCTCCAGGCGGCGCTGCTTGAGGTTGAGGGACTCCAGGATCTGGAGGCCGACCTTGACCTCCTCGGCCGGCGGGGCCGAGAGCGAGACGCGGATGGTGTCGCCGATGCCCTCGGAGAGCAGCGCGCCGAAGGCGACGGCGGACTTGATGGTGCCCTGGAACGCCGGACCGGCCTCGGTGACGCCGAGGTGCAGCGGGTAGTCGCACGCGGCGGCCAGCTGGCGGTAGGCGTTGACCATGACGACCGGGTCGTTGTGCTTGACCGAGATCTTGATGTCGCGGAAGCCGTGCTCCTCGAAGAGGGACGCCTCCCAGAGAGCGGACTCCACCAGGGCCTCGGGGGTGGCCTTGCCGTACTTCTTCAGCAGCCGGGCGTCGAGGGAACCGGCGTTCACGCCGATCCGGATCGGCGTGCCGGTCGCGCTCGCGGCCCGCGCGATCTCCTTGACCTTGTCGTCGAACTGCTTGATGTTGCCCGGGTTCACCCGGACCGCGGCACAGCCGGCGTCGATGGCGGCGAAGACGTACTTGGGCTGGAAGTGGATGTCGGCGATGACCGGGATCTGCGACTTCCTGGCGATGGTGGCCAGGGCGTCGGCGTCGTCCTGCGTCGGGCACGCGACCCGCACGATCTGGCAGCCGGACGCGGTCAGCTCGGCGATCTGCTGGAGCGTCGCGCCGATGTCCGAGGTGCGCGTCGTCGTCATCGACTGCACCGAGACGGGCGCGTCCCCGCCGACGGCCACCGATCCGACCTGGATCTGGCGGCTGACGCGTCGGTCGGCGAGCTTGGTCGGAACGGACGGCATTCCGAGAGAAATCGCAGTCATGCGCTGAGCATCCCCAAGGTGTGGATCGAGGCCCGGAAATCGGCGGGCTACAGCTTTCGAGGTTACGGCACCGGAGGTCGGGCGAGCGCATCCCCCGGGTCAAAACACCGACGGGCGCCCGTCGGCGGTGCGGCCGGACGCCACACGGGCGCCCGGCCGCCACTCCTGACCCGTACGGGACCGCGGT
Source organism: Streptomyces sp. NPDC001770 (assembly GCF_053596135.1). Classification (NCBI taxonomy): domain Bacteria; kingdom Bacillati; phylum Actinomycetota; class Actinomycetes; order Kitasatosporales; family Streptomycetaceae; genus Streptomyces; species Streptomyces sp. NPDC001770. The sequence goes on from NZ_JBSFFN010000004.1 coordinate 29,783, forward strand.
CAGGAGATCTTGACCGGGTTCACGATGTCGGCGACGAGCACCAGGAGCGTGAAGCAGATGAAGATTCCGGCCACCACGTAGGCGACCGGCATGAGCTTCGCCACGTCGAAGGGGCCCGGGTCCGGCCGCTTGAAGACCTTGGCCAGATTGCGGCGCAGCGCCTCCCAGAGGGCGCCCGCGATGTGCCCGCCGTCCAGGGGCAGCAGCGGCAGCATGTTGAAGAGGAAGAGCGAGAGGTTGAAGCCGGCCAGCAGGAACAGCATCATCGCGATCTGGTTCTGCGCGGGAACGTCGAGGGTCATCACCTCACCGCCGATCCGGGCGGCTCCGACCACGCCCACCGGGGAGTCGTCGGCGCGTTCACCGCCGTCGAAGGCGGCGTTCCACAGCCCGGGGATCTTGGAGGGCAGGGAGATGATCGAGTCGACGCCGTTCTCGATCATGTCGCCCATCCGCACGACGGAGTCGCCGAAGGAGAGCGGCACGATCTCGCTGCGGGCGGCGAACCCGAGGTAGCCCGCCTCCTCCCACTTGCCCGCGACGGCCTCGCCCTTGTCGTCCTTCTTCACCACGGTGTTCTTCGCCAGGACGGCGTGGAGGGTGACCTCCTGGCCGCCCCGCTGGACGGTGATGTCGGCGGGGCCGATGGTCTGCCGGATGAGGTCGGAGAGCTTGTCCCAGTCGTCGACCTTCGCGCCGTCGAAGGCGACGATCTTGTCGCCCTCGTGCAGCCCGGCGGCGAGCGCCGGGGAGACCGGGTCGCCGGGGGCGCACTTCTCGCGCTTCTCGCTCTGCTCGATGACGCACTTCTGGACCCCCGCCACCTCGGTGGTGTTGGTCTGGAAGCCGAAGGTCATGGCGACGCCGAGGAAGATCGCGACGGCCAGGACCAGGTTCATGAACGGTCCGGCGAACATCACGATCACACGCTTCCACGGCTTGCGCGTGTAGAAGAGGCGGCTCTCGTCGCCGGGTTCGAGCTCCTCGAAGGCGGCGGATCTGGCGTCCTCGATCATGCTGCGCCAGGGCGAGGTGGAGCGCGCCTCGATCCTGCCGTCCGGCCCGGGCGGGAACATGCCGATCATCCGGATGTAGCCGCCGGCCGGGATGGCCTTGAAGCCGTACTCCGTGTCGCCCTTCTTGCGCGACCAGATGGTGGGGCCGAAGCCGACCATGTACTGCGGGACCCGGATGCCGAAGAGCTTGGCCGTGGAGAGATGGCCGAGCTCGTGCCAGGCGATCGAGAACAGCAGTCCCACGACGAAGACGGCGATCCCCAGGACCGTCAGCAGGATCGTGCTCAGACTCATGCGTGCGCCTCCGCCGTCGACTTCGCCGAGAGTTCACGGGCCCGGGCGCGCGCCCAGGTCTCCGCTTCCAGGACGTCCGCGACCGTCAGTGAAGTTCCCGGGGCGGGGGTGCCGTGCTCGGCCACCACCGCGGTGACGGTGTCCATGATGCCGTTGAAGGGGAGCGCGCCGGACAGGAACGCGTCGACGCACTCCTCGTTGGCGGCGTTGAAGACCGCCGGTGCGGTCCCTCCCAGGGCGCCCACGTGCCGGGCGAGGCCGACGGAGGGGAACGCCTCGGTGTCCAGCGGGAAGAACTCCCAGGTGGAGGCCTTGGTCCAGTCGAAGGCCGGGGCGGCGTCCGGGACGCGCTGCGGCCAGCCGAGCCCGACGGCGATGGGACCCCGCATGTCGGGCGGGGTGGCCTGGGCGAGCGTGGAACCGTCGGTGAACTCGACCATGGAGTGCACGTACGACTGCGGGTGGACGACGACCTCGATGCGCTCGAACGGGATGTCGTAGAGGAGATGCGCCTCGATGACCTCCAGCCCCTTGTTGACGAGGGTCGCGGAGTTGATCGTGATGACCGGGCCCATCGCCCAGGTGGGGTGGGCGAGCGCCTGCTCCCGGGTGACGTCCGCCAGTTCGCCGCGCGTACGTCCCCGGAACGGGCCGCCGGACGCGGTGACGACGAGCTTCGCCACGTCGGCGCGGGTGCCGGCGGCGATGGCCTGGAAGAGCGCGGCGTGCTCGGAGTCGACCGGGATGATCTGGCCGGGCGCGGCCAGCGCCTTGACCAGGGGGCCGCCGACGATGAGCGACTCCTTGTTGGCCAGGGCGAGGGTGCGGCCCGCCTTCAGCGCGGCCAGCGTCGGCGCGAGGCCGATGGAGCCGGTGATGCCGTTGAGCACGGTGTGGCACGGGCTCGCGGCGAGGGTGGCGGCGGCGTCGGGGCCGGCCAGGATCTCGGGGAGCGGCTCCCCCGTGCCGTACTCCGCGCGCAGCGCCTCGCGCAGGGCGGGTACGGCGTCCTCGGCGGCGACGGCGACCGTGTCCACCCCGAGCCGGCGTGCCTGGGCGGCGAGCAGGGCGACCCGCCCGCCCGCCGCCGAGAGCGCGGTGACCCGGAAGCGGTCGGGGTTGCGCAGCACCAGGTCGGTGGCCTGGGTTCCGATGGACCCGGTGGAGCCGAGGATCACGAGGTCCCGGCGGCCTTCCGTCGCGTCGTGGACGAGATGCGGATCGGCGAGGGGGGCAGGGCTGTCGGTCATGCCCCCCATTGTTGCCGCTCCCGCTGTGCGCGAGGACAGGGCGTCCCCGCGGCACTTCCCCCGGATGCCGGACCGGTACTCGCCGGCCGGCCTCCCGCGCTACCTCTCCAGGACCGGCAGGCCCTTGGCGAACTCCGCGAACACCTGGTGGAAGTCCGGGAAGGTCTTGCGTACGCAGCCCGGGTCGTCGTACGTGGTGCCGGGGTTGCGCAGCGCGGCGACGGCGAAGGACATGACGATGCGATGGTCGCCGTGGGTGGCGATCACGGCGGGGCGCGGGGTCCCGGGGTGGATCTCGATCCAGTCGGGTCCGGTGCGCACGGTGATGCCCATGGCGCGGAGGTTCTCGGCGCACGCCTCCAGCCGGTCGCACTCCTTGACCCGGGTGTTGGCCACGTCCTCGATCCGGACCGGCCCGTCGGCGTACGGGGCGAGGGCGGCGAGCGTCGGCATGGTGTCGGAGATGTCGCGCATGTTGACCGTGATGCCGCGCAGGGTGCCGTCGGAGCGGACCGTGGTGGCGTCCTCGGTGATCGTCACGTCGGCGCCCATCCGCCGCAGCACGTCGACGAAGCGGAGATCGCCCTGGAGGGCGCCGGTGCCGAGGCCGGGGACGGTGACCTCGCCGCCGGTGAGGGCGGCGGCGGCGAAGAAGTAGCTGGCGGTGGAGGCGTCCGGCTCGACGGCGTACGTGGTGGCGCGGTAGCCGCCGGCCGGCACGGTGAACGTGTTCCCCTCGCGGGTGACGTCGGCCCCGAAGTCCCGCATCATCGCGAGCGTGATCTCGATGTACGGCGCCGAGACCAGCTCGGTCACGTCGATCGTCAGGCCCGTGGCCGTCAGCGGACCGAGCATCAGCAGGGCGGTGAGGTACTGCGAGGACTCCCCCGCGTCCAGGGTGATCCGGCCGCCCTCGATGCCGGCGGCGTGCACCCGCAGTGGGTGGTGGCCGTCCGCCTCGTCGTGGCGCAGGTCGACGCCGAGGGTGCGCAGCGCCCGGCTGAGCGGGGCGAGCGGGCGGCGGCGCATCTGCGCGGAGGCGTCGAAGCGGTACGTGCCGGAGGGTGCGGCGGAGACGAGGGTGGGCAGGAAGCGGGCCGTGGTCGCGCCGTCGCGGCAGAAGACGTCGGCGTCGGTGACGCCGGGCCCGGACGGGCGGCCCCCTATGTGCCAGCGGTCCGGCTCCTTCGTGACCGCGTAGCCGAGGCGGGTGAGGCCCTCGGCGAACCCCTCGGTGTCGTCCGACCCGAGCGGGTGGAGGAGGGTGGTGGTGCCGTCCGCGGCCGCGGCGAGGAACAGGGCGCGGGCGGTGACGGACTTGGAGCCGGGAATCTGGATGACGGTCACGGCGGGTCATTTTGCCGTGTCCCCGGGCGAGGGGCGGGGCGCGTCCAGCGGGTGGACGCGCCCCGGGTCCGGTGCGGCACGGGCCCTGTGCGACACGGGTCCGGTGTGACTCGGACTCGATGCGGCGCGGGGCTCGGCGGACCTCCGGGCTCGGCGGATCTCCCGGATCGGCGGACCTCCCGGGATCAGCGGTACGGGCGGCGGGCGTTCTCGCCCCGGGCCGGGCCGGGGGTGGCGTCCGCGATCCAGGGGCCGTCCCCGCTGGGGTCGATGACCCCCTCCTCCAGCCAGGTGTACGCGCCCGCGAGGACCCGGTCGACCACCCGCCGGTCCAGGTCGTCGGTGTTGGCCCAGAGGCGCCCGAAGAGTTCCTCGGTCCTGAGCCTGGCCTGCCGGCAGAAGGCGTCGGCGAGCTGGTAGGCCTCGCGTCCGTGCTCGCCCTGGCCGCGCAGCAGTTCGGCGCGGACGCAGGCGGCGCTCATCGCGAAGAGTTCGGCGCCGATGTCGACGGTCCGGCCCAGGAACCCCTGCTTGGTCTCCATCCGGCCCTGCCAGCGCGACATCGCGTAGAAGGTGGAGCGGGCCAGCCGGCGGGCGGCGCGTTCGGCGTACCGCAGGTGGTGGGAGAGGTCGGGGTGTCCGGCGGGCCGGAACTCCGCGTACGAGCTGGGCAGCTGGCCGGGTCCGGCGACCAGTTTCGGCAGCCAGCGGGCGTAGAACCCGGCCGCGGCCGCGCCCGCCCTGGCCTTGTCGGCGAGCGGCTTCTCCGGGTCGATGAGGTCGCCGGCCACCTTGAGGTGGGCGTCGACCGCCTCACGGGCGATCAGCAGATGCATGATCTCGGTCGACCCCTCGAAGATCCGGTTGATCCGCATGTCGCGGAGCATCTGCTCGGCGGGGACGGCCCGTTCGCCGCGGGCGGCGAGGGAGTCGGCGGTCTCGAACCCGCGTCCGCCGCGGATCTGCACCAGTTCGTCGGCGATCCGCCAGCCCATTTCGGAGCCGTACAGCTTGGCGAGCGCGGCCTCGATCCGGATGTCGTTGCGGTCCTCGTCGGCCATCTGGGAGGCGAGGTCGACCACCGCCTCCAGCGCGAAGGTGGTGGCGGCGATGAAGGAGATCTTCGCGCCGACCGCTTCGTGCCGGGCGACGGGCCTCCCCCACTGCTCGCGGACGGCCGACCATTCGCGGGCGATCTTCAGGGACCACTTGCCGACCCCGACGCACATGGCCGGCAGCGAGAGCCGGCCGGTGTTGAGCGTGGTCAGCGCGATCTTGAGCCCGGCGCCCTCGGGGCCGATCCGGTGGGCGGCGGGCACCCGCACCTTGTGGAAGCGGGTGACGCCGTTCTCGATCCCGCGCAGCCCCATGAAGGCGTTGCGGTGCTCCACGGTGATGCCCGGCGAGCCGGCCTCCACCACGAACGCCGTGATGCCGCCCGCGTGGTCCGGGCCCTCGGGCACCCGGGCCATGACGACCAGCAGGTCGGCGACGACCCCGTTGGTGGTCCAGAGCTTCACGCCGTCGAGGACGTAGTCGTCGCCGTCCGGTACGGCGGTGGTGGCGAGCCGGGCGGGGTCGGAGCCGACATCGGGCTCGGTGAGCAGGAACGCCGAGATGTCGGTACTGGCGAGCCGGGGCAGGAAGGTGTCCTTCTGCTCCTGGGTGCCGAACATCTTCAGCGGCTGCGGTACGCCGATCGACTGGTGGGCCGAGAGCAGCGCGCCGATCGCGGGGCTGGCCGAGCCGGCCAGCGCGAGGGCCCGGTTGTAGTAGACCTGGGTGAGGCCGAGGCCGCCGTACTTCGGGTCGATCTTCATGCCGAGCGCACCGAGCTTCTTCAGTCCGGCGATCACCTCGTCGGGGATGCGCGCCTCGCGTTCGATGAGGGCGCCGTCGACGTGGGCGAGGCAGAACGCGCGCAGCCGGGCGAGGAACTCCTCGCCCCGCCTGACGTCCTCGCCGGCGGGCAGCGGGTGCGGGTGGATCAGGTCGAGGCGGAGCCTCCCGAGGAAGAGCTCCTTGGCGAAGCTGGGCCGGTGCCAGTCCTGCTCGCGCGCGTCCTCGGCGACCCGGCGCGCCTCGCGCTCGGTCACCCTCGCCTGCGGCGGATGGGAGCGGGACGCCGAGGTCCTGGCCGGATCGGCCGCGTCGGGGCGTTCGGGGAGGTCCTGCGGGACCTGCGGTGCGGACATGGGGGCTCACCTCTCCGCGGGGCGGATCGGGGGACGGCCTGACGGCGGGTGACCGGCTCCGCGCCCGCGGGGTTGCGGCCGGTGGCACACGTCCGTATCTACCTGATTCGTCCCACCCCCACCACCGCAGCGGCGGGTGGCCGGGGACCAGGGCGTGTCGTCCGGCTCGCCCTGCGCACCGGTCACCTCAACGTGCGCTTCCCGCGCGCCATGGAACGAATCGGCCTGGTGCACGAGGGGACGCTGTGCACGAGGGGACGCCGGGCCGCCGCATGCGGCGGTCCGACGGCTCCCGCCGCGACTCGGTGTACCGCGTCCTGCCGGCGGACGAGTGGCCCGCCGCGCGCGAGCGGCCGGCCGGGTCGCGGCCAGGACCACGCCCCCGGGGTGACCGGGGCCCGGGCACAGGCACCCCGGGACGGGAACGCCGACGGCCGGAGCCCCCGCACAGCGGGCTCCGGCCGTGGTGAGGCGTAGGAATTCCGCCTACAGCGCGAGGCCGGTCAGGACCAGGACGCGCTCGTAGGTGTAGTCGTCCATCGCGAAGCGGACGCCCTCGCGGCCGACGCCGGACTGCTTGGCGCCGCCGTACGGCATCTGGTCGGCGCGGTACGAGGGGACGTCGCCGATGATCACGCCGCCGACCTCCAGGGCGCGGTGGGCGCGGAAGGCGGTCTGCAGGTCGTGGGTGAAGACGCCCGCCTGCAGGCCGTACTTGGAGGAGTTGACGGCGGCGAACGCCTCCGCCTCGCCGTTCACCTTCTGGATCGACATGACCGGCCCGAAGACCTCCTCGTGGGCGAGGGTGGCCGAGTCGGGGAGGCCGGCCAGGACGGTCGGCGCGTAGGTGGCGCCGTCCCGCTTGCCGCCGGTGAGGAGCTGGGCGCCCGCGGCGACGGCCTCGTCGACCCAGGACTCGACGCGCCTGGCCGCGTCCTCGCTGACGAGCGGGCCGACGTCGGTGGCGTCGTCGGAGGGGTCGCCGGTGACCAGGGCCTCGGTGGCGGCGACGATCTTCGGGACGAGGCGGTCGTGGAGCGAGGCGTCGACGATGACCCGCTGCACCGAGATGCAGGACTGGCCGCCCTGGTAGTTGGAGAAGGTCGCGATGCGGCTCGCGGCCCAGTCCAGGTCCTCCTCGGAGGCGTAGTCGCCGAGGACCACGGCCGCGCCGTTGCCGCCGAGCTCCAGGGTGCAGTGCTTGCGCGGTACCGATTCCATGATCGAGTAGCCGACCGGACCGGAGCCGGTGAAGGAGATCACCGGCAGCCGCTCGTCCTGGACCAGGGCGGGCATCCGGTCGTTCGGGACCGTCAGCACCGACCAGGAACCGGCCGGCAGGTCGGTCTCGGCCAGCAGTTCGCCGAGGATCAGCGAGGAGATCGGGGTGGCCGGGGCGGGCTTGAGGATGATCGGGGCGCCGACGGCGATCGCCGGGGCGACCTTGTGGGCACTCAGGTTGAGCGGGAAGTTGAACGGGGCGATGCCGAGGACCGTGCCGCGCGGGAAGCGGCGGGTGAGGCCGAGGCGGCCGGTGCCGCCGGCGTCGGTGTCCAGGCGCTGGGAGTCGCCGCCGTTGTGCCGGCGGGCCTCCTCGGCGGCGAACCGGAAGACGGAGACGGCGCGGCCGACCTCGCCGCGGGCCCACTTGACCGGCTTGCCGTTCTCGGCGGAGATCACTCGGGCGATCTCCTCGGTGCGCTCCACGAGGCGGCGTACGACGTGGTCGAGCGCGGCGACCCGGACATGCGCGGGGGTCGCGGCGAACTCCTCGCGTACGGCGTGGGCGGCGGCGACGGCCTCCTCGATCTGCGCGTCGGTCGGCACGCTGACGGTACCGACGAGCCGGCCGTCCCACGGGTTGGTGACGGCGAAGCTGTCCTCGCCGGTGGCCTGGCGGCCGGCCAGCCAGAAGGCGTGGGTGGAAGTCATGGAGGTCCGGCCCTTCGGAGGTCGTGTGGTGCGTGTGGTGCCCGTCGCGTGACGTGCGGGGAGGGAGTCGGCGGCTGCCCGTCGTCGCGGTGCCGCCGGACGCCCCCGCCCACCGTAGGACGGCACCCGGCGCGTGAGGTTTGTCCGTGATGGAGCAGGCGGCACGGGCGGGGCGCCGAATTGTCGAAGGCGGGCGGACGGGCCTTTCCGGGCCCGGTCCGCCCCGGCCGCGCCCCCTCGGCCTCAGCCGTCGGCGAGGACGTCGCCGTCAGCCGTCAGCCGTCAGCCGTCAGCCGTCGGCGAGGACGTCGCCTTCAGGGCCAGCCAGAGTTCCATCCGGGCGTCCGGGTCGTCGAGCGAGCGCCCGAGGATCTCCTCCACCCGCCGCATCCGGTACCGCAGGGTGTGCCGGTGCACCCCGAGGTCGGCGGCGGCCGCGTCCCACTGGCCGTGCCGGGAGAGCCAGGCGCGCAGGGACGCCACCAGGTCGCCCCTGCCCTTGGCGTCGTGCTCGCGCAGGGCGCGGAGCATGCCGTCCGCGAAGGCGCGTACCGCGTCGTCCGCGAGGAGCGGCAGGACCGACCCGGCCGCCAGTTCCTCGTGCTCCACGAGGGCCTTGCCCCGGCGGCGGGCGACCGAGAGCGCCTGTTCGGCCTGCTTGTACGCGGCGGAGACCGTTATCGGCCCGGCGGGGGCGGAGAGCCCGACCACGATCGGCGCTCCCTCCGCGCCTGTGTCGCGCGCCGGCCGGGCGTCCTGCGCCTCGGCATAGGTGGTGCACGCGGCGACCGCCGCGCCCCCGTCCACGGCCAGCACCACGAGGCGCTCTCCGTCGGGGACCGCGAGGAGCGGTTCGCCGGACCGGGTGGCCGCCGTGTCCAGGGCCTCGGCGAGGGCCTCCGCCACGGCGGTACCGGTCGTACCCGACGGAGCCGCCGGTTCCGCGATCAGCAGCCGGAACGGGGCGTCGAACAGCCCGCCCCAGAGGTCCCCCGCGACGGCCCGCGCGTGGTCGGACTCCCCGGAGAGCAGCATCCGCAGCACCGCGGCGCCCAGGCGCTGTTCGGCGCCGTGCAGCGCGCGCGAGCGGGCCGTGGTCAGGGTGAGCAGGGCGACGGCCGAGTTGACGGCGTACCGCTCGGCGGTGCCCGGGGCGGCGCCCGTACCGACGGCGAGAACGCCCCGGGCCCGGCGGCCGGTGCCCAGGGTCTGGAGTTCGACCCGGTCCTCGGCGGAGCCCACGACGGCGCTCGACGGCGCGGGCCGCTCCCGCAGCCTGGCCGCGTCGGGGGTGAGCCGGGCGGCCCGGCGGGCTGCCCACTCGGGCGCGACCGCGACGACCGCGCCGGAGGTGTCGTAGAGGGCGGCCCAGCCGTCGACGTGCGCGGCGAGCCGGGTCAGCAGGGGCACGGGGCCTTCGGAGGCGAGCGCGGCTCTGGTCAGTTCCCGCTGGGCCTCGAACCCGGCGGTGACCGCGCGGTACTGGTCGGCCGCGATGGCGGCGGAGACCGCCTTGCTGATGGCGATGAACGGGGTCGGCCGGGGCACTTCCAGGAGCGGCATCCCCGCCTCCTCGGCCGCGTCCACGAGCGCCGCGGGGACCGCCTCGTGCACGACGCCCACGGCGAAGCCGAGACCGGCGACCCCGGCGGCGGTCAGCCGCCGCACGTAGCGGCGCATCTCCTCCGGGTTCTCGGCGTCGAGGTTGGCGGCGGTCACGAGCAGCAGCTCGCCGCCGTCCATGTACGGAACGGGGTCGGCGAGCTCACTGGCGTGGGCCCAGCGCACCGGGGTGTCGAGCCGGTCCGCCGCGGCGCGGACACGGAGCTTGAGGGCCGAGTGCTGGACGAGGGAAGCGAGCGTGGGTGGCATGGAACGAAACCCTCGGGTCGAGTGGGTCGGGTCGGGCCGTCGGAAGCCGGCTCGGGTCACCGGCGTCACATTGCGCCGTCCTGTACGAACGGCCACCTCCGATTCTGCCAGGGCGGCGCAATCGCCACGCCGCCCCGGCCGAACCGTTCCGTCATCCCGGCCGGACCCCCTGCCTGCACTCGGCCCGTCCGCCGGCGCCCGGCTCGTCCTCAGCTCATCCGCCGAGCTCCACCAGGAGCGGCGGGGTGTGCTCGCCCGCGACGTTCGTCAGCGAGACCACCGCGTGGCCGGCCGGCACCGCGTACGCCAGCTCGGAGGCCGACCACCGCTCCCGCTCGACCCGGCGCACGGTCACCGCGTCGCGGGTCACCGCCTTCCCGGTCACCAGCTTGCGCAGCGCGTGCAGAGCGCGGGTGACGCTCTGGTCGGCGAAGACGGCGTGCTGGGCGACCTCGCGGGTCTCCATCCACTCCTTGCCCCACGCCTCCGAAAAGCGCTTGCCGTCCCAGGTGGTGACCCCGGCGAACGCCATGCCGCACCCGACCGCACCCAGCAGCGCGGTGTGCAGCCGCTCGGGGACGTCGTCGACGGTCCGCAGGGTGAGCAGCACGCCCGCGTTCACCGAACGGAGCCGGCGGATGCCGCGCACGGTCTCGTCGGTGACGGCCCGGGTCGCATCGTCCAGGACGAGCCCGAGGAACAGGGTGCGGTCCGGGCGGGCGGCGGCGACGGCGGTGAACTGGGCGAGCACCAGCCGGGCGAGGAGCCGGGACGCCTCGGCGTGCGCGCGTTCGGGCAGGTCGATCCGGACCCGCAGCGGCAGCTGCTCCATCGACCGCAGGGAGAAGGGTGCGGCGTCGGCGCCGGTGTCGAAGGAGGCGGCGAGCGCGGGCCGGTCGAGCAGGGCGAGCCGGTCGGCCAGGACCGGGCCGGGGTCGCCGGGGCCGCCGGACTGCCGGGCGCGGGCGTCGAGCTCCCGGAGCATCGTGCGGTGGCCACCGGCCTCCGCGGCGTCCCGCAGACCCGCGAGCGCGGCCGGGTGGCCGTCGAGGAGTTCCCGCAGTTCCGGCACGGACGGGAAGACCCCGTGCACCGCCCGGTACGGGCCGAGCAGCTGGGCCAGCACGGTGACGGCCCGGCGTACGTCGACCGTCTCCACGTCTCCGGCGAGCCCCTCGGCGAGGACCGCCGCCGCCTCGTCGGGGTCGGTGGTGCCGCCGTACAGGTCGAGGCCGTGGGTGGCCCCCTGGCCGCCGATCCGCACGACGACGTCGTAGAGGTCGTCGGGCCCGAGGTCGGTGCCGCCCCCGCCCACGGCGAGTACGGCGGCCCGCCCGGCGAGCGCCTGGAGGGCGAGGCATTCGACGACCGGGCGCACCAGCCGGGCCGACTTGCCGCTGCCGGGCGGCCCGACCGCCAGCAGCGAGGTGCCGAGCAGGGCGGGTTCCAGCGCGAGGCCGGAGCCGCGCCGGACGTAGGGGTTGTGCGGGTCGGCGGAGCAGCGGCCGATACGGACCTGGCCGGTGAGCAGGTCGTGGGCGACGGTCCGCGCGGGGAGGTCGCGGCGGCCGGAGGGGTGCAGGAAGGCGGCGCCGCCCCGGCGGAGCACGGCTTCGGTGAACGGGGGAAGGGCCTCGGGCCGTTGCCGTGCCGCGGCCCAGGCCTGCCGGAGCCGGGCGCAGTCCACGTCGTTCATCCGCCCGGCCCGGACCTCCGCGGTGAGTGTCTCGGCGGCCTCGGTCTGCCCGGCCGCCCGGAGCTCGGGCCAACGGGCCGGGGAGCGCTCGGGGTCGGCCGTGGCGGGTCCGGCCGCCGCGCCGTCCGCCGGGGAGGCGGGCTTCCGGCGGCCGGTGAGCAGGGAGCGCCACCCGCCGAGGACGGCGAAGGGGGCGAGCACGGCGAGGGTGATCGCCGCGTACATCCAGTTGGAGGCGGCCTGGCTCTGGAGGAACTGTCCGCCCGCGACGGACACCACGAGCGCGAACACGGGGTCCGCGACCGGGATCGTCTCCTTCCACACCAGGAGCTCCGCGAAGCCGGCGAGCCCGAGCGCGGTCACCGCCCGGAACGGCTGTCCGCGCTCCGCGACGTACCGGCGGAAGACCTCGGACCAGTTGCCCAGCCGGCCGCAGCCGTAGAGGAGGACGCCGAAGAGGATTCCCTCGTACACGCTGATGGCGTCGCGGCCCTGGACGGTGGCCGGGCTGTTGGTGCCCGCGTACCACCAGTCGCTCGGGGTGAAGGCCCGCAGAGGCACCAGGCGGTACGGGAGGTAACCGTTGCGCCAGAGCGACCAGACCAGGATGCCGGCGAGTACGGAGATCAGGGCGCCGGTCAGCAGCTGGCGCCCCTCGGCCTCCTCGGACTTCTCGGGGGGCGGGGGCCGGTGGCCGTACCGCCAGACGCCCGGTTCCTCGACCGGGCGCGGCGCGCTCAGCCAGGCGTCGACCGGGGGCACCGCCGAGGGGGCGTTGCGGGGGCGGGGCGGGGCGGAGGGCGGCGGCGCGGCAGGGGGCGGCCCCACGGGATGCGGTACCCGCCCCGACCGCGTGTCCCGAGCACCGTACGTGCCGTCGTTCTCCATGAACCGTTCCCCCTGACCAGCCAGGTCCGTCCGCTGCCCCGGCCAATCTAGTGGGCGGGGACGGGGAGTTCAGCAAAGGCGCCCGGATGGTGGGCACAGCCGTACGGGTTTCCCGGAGCGGGCCGGCCCGGGCGACGGGCCGAAAGGCCGGACGGCGGCGCTTGTCCGTCCCGTACTCCCCGTCCCCGTTCCGTCCGCTCTCGTTCCGGCTGCCCTCGTCATGACTGCCCTCGTTCCGTCCGCTCTCGTTCCGTCCGCTCTCGTTCGTCCGCCCTCGTTCTGTCCGCCCTCGTTCTGTCCGCCGCGGACAAGGACACACCTCCACCACTACCGATCGGAGCATGACCAGCTCCCCCGCGCGCCCCTAGCCTGCAGACAGGAGACGCGTCCGCGCGCACCACCCCCCGTCCGCACCACCACCCCCAGGAGCCCCCCATGTCCGCAATCCCGCAGGAGCGCCGCGTCGTCACCGCGATCCCCGGCCCGAAGTCGGTGGAGCTGCAGGCCCGCCGTGTCGCCGCGGTCGCCGCAGGCGTGGGCTCCACGCTGCCCGTCTTCACCGCGCGCGCCGGTGGCGGGATCATCGAGGACGTGGACGGCAACCGTCTGATCGACTTCGGCTCCGGCATCGCCGTGACGTCCGTGGGCGCCTCCGCCGAGACTGTCGTACGCCGCGCCTCCGCGCAGCTCGCCGACTTCACCCACACCTGCTTCATGGTGACGCCGTACGAGGGGTACGTGGAGGTCTGCGAGCAGCTCGCAGAGCTCACCCCGGGCGACCACGCCAAGAAGTCCGCACTCTTCAACTCGGGCGCCGAGGCCGTCGAGAACGCGGTGAAGATCGCCCGCGCCTACACCAAGCGCACCGCGGTCGTCGTCTTCGACCACGGCTACCACGGCCGGACGAACCTCACGATGGCGCTGACGGCGAAGAACATGCCGTACAAGCAGGGCTTCGGACCGTTCGCCCCCGAGGTCTACCGCGTCCCGGTCGCGTACGGCTACCGCTGGCCGACCGGCGCCGAGAACGCAGGCGCCGAGGCGTCCGCGCAGGCCATCGACGAGATCACCAAGCAGATCGGCGCGGAGAACGTCGCGGCGATCATCATCGAGCCGGTGCTCGGCGAGGGCGGCTTCATCGAGCCGGCCAAGGGCTTCCTGCCGGCCATCGCGCAGTTCGCCCAGGACAACGGGATCGTCTTCGTCGCCGACGAGATCCAGTCCGGCTTCTGCCGCACCGGCCAGTGGTTCGCGTGTGAGGACGAGGGCATCGTCCCGGACCTGATCACCACCGCCAAGGGCATCGCGGGCGGTCTGCCGCTCTCCGCCGTCACGGGCCGCGCCGAGATCATGGACGCCGCGCACGCGGGCGGCCTCGGCGGCACCTACGGTGGCAACCCGGTCGCCTGCGCCGGTGCGCTCGGCGCGATCGAGACGATGCGCGAGCTGGACCTGAACGGGAAGGCCAAGCGCATCGAGGAGGTCATGAAGGACCGCCTCTCCGCGATGCGGGACAAGCTGCCGAACGGCGACATCATCGGTGACATCCGCGGTCGCGGTGCCATGATCGCGATCGAGCTCGTGAAGTCCGGTTCCAAGGAGCCCGACGCGGAGGCCGCGGGCAAGCTGGCGAAGGCCTGCCACGCCGAGGGCCTGCTGGTGCTGACCTGCGGCACCTACGGGAACGTGCTGCGCTTCCTGCCGCCGCTGGTCATCGGGGAGGACCTGCTGAACGAAGGCCTCGACATCATCGAACAGTCCTTCGCGACCCTCTGATCCGTACGAACGCGAATCCCCAGCGGAGAGCCCCTTCCAGGGGATTCGCGGCAGGGGAGTGAGGGCCTGTGAAGAAGGTGTGCGGGGGCGATGGCGGGATCACGTGGCGTCTGTCCTCCGGGCGCCCTCTGCCGTACGGTTTCGGCAGATGAGAGAAACACCCCGTCCGCGGGACACCGCGGACAGCACCGGACCGGAGCTTCCCCGGCACCTGTCCGGTGGCGCCTTGGCGCGCACCACTGGAGCCTCCGGCTCCGGAACTCCTCACCGATCGGACGGCCGCCCGCCCCACACCCCCCGGGGCGCGCGGCGAACCGATCCGGCCGGCCGTCCCGGAACAACCCCCCCTGTTCCCGGGCGGCCGGCCCTCCTTTTCTCCTGGGTCGGCCTGATGGCTGTCCTCTTCGCACTGACCACCTGGCAGGTGGTGGCCGCCGGCCCGCTGCTGCGGCTCGACGAGCGCGTCGGCAGAGACCTCATCGGCCACGGCCCCGCCGGGGTCGCCCAGGCCTTCTCCGATCTCGGCGGGATGCCGGTCGCCCTGCCGGTCCTCGCGCTCACGCTGCTGTACGCGCTGTGGCGCGGCGCCCGGGGCACCGTGCTGATCGCGGCGCTCACCATGGTGGCGGTGCCGCTCGTGGTCGTACCGATGAAGCTCCTGGTGGACCGCCAGGGGCCGCTGGTGCCCTACACCGGCTACTACCCGTCCGGCCATACGGCGACCGCGGCGGTGGCGTACGGGGCTTCGGCCCTGCTCCTGATGGCGTACACGCCCCGGCGCTGGATGGCGCCCGTCGCCGCCGCCCTGCTGACGGCGGCGACGGGCGCCGGTCTGATGCTGCGGGGTTACCACTGGCCGCTCGACGTGCTCGGCAGCCTGTGGCTGAGCGGTCTGCTGCTCGTCCCGCTGTGGTGCGCCCGGCGGTGGCCGGGCCGGGCCGGTACCGGTGGAGCCCCGGCCGGGGAGGGACCCGCGGCCGGGAACCAGGACCGGGATCAGCCGAAGTAGGCGTCGAAGTTCCGCGCGAATTCACCGTTGTTGAAGCGGTCCCAGTTGATCGACCAGGTCATCAGGCCGCGCAGCCCCGGCCAGGTGCCGTGGGTCTGGTAGGTCCCGCAGTCGGTCTTCTTCGTCAGGCAGTTCAGCGTCTTGGTGACCTCGGCGGGGGCGGTGTAACCGTTGCCGGCCTGGGTGGAGGCGGGGAGGCCGACAGCGATCTGGTCGGGCCGGAGCGCCGGGAAGATCTTCGTCTGGTCGCCTGCGACCGGGAAGCCGGTGAGCATCATGTCGGTCATGGCGATGTGGAAGTCGGCGCCGCCCATCGAGTGGTACTGGTTGTCCAGGCCCATGATGGAGCCCGAGTTGTAGTCCTGGACGTGCAGCAGGGTGAGGTCGTCGCGCAGGGCGTGGATCACCGGCAGGTAGGCACCGGCGCGCGGGTCCTGACCGCCCCAGGGGCCCGATCCGTAGTACTGGTAGCCGAGCTGGACGAAGAAGGTCTCCGGCGCCATGGTGAGCACGAAGCCGGAGCCGTACTTGGCCTTGAGGGTCTTCACCGCCGCGATCAGGTTGACGATGACGGGCGTGGTGGGTGAGCGGAAGTCGGTGTCACCGGTGTTCAGCGAGAGGGAGTGCCCCTCGAAGTCGATGTCCAGGCCGTTCAGTCCGTAGGTGTCGATGATCTTGGACACCGAGGTGACGAAGGCGTCCCGGGCGGCCGTGGTGGTGAGCTGGACCTGGCCGTTCTGGCCGCCGATCGAGATCAGCACCTTCTTGCCGGCCGCCTGCTTGGCGGCGATGGCCGCCTTGAACTCGGCCTCCGACTCGACGTTCGGGCACTCGGTGACCGGGCAGAGCGAGAAGCGGATGTCGCCCGAGGTGACGGAGGTCGGCTCGCCGAACGCCAGGTCGATGACGTCCCAGGAGTCGGGCACGTCGGCCATCCGGGTGTAGCCGGAGCCGTTGGCGAAGCTGGAGTGGAGGTAGCCGACGAGCGCGTGCGCGGGCAGCCCGGCGTTGTTCCCGCCGCCGGTGGAGCCGGTGGCGGCGGTCGTCGCGGCGACGGCGGCGGACTTCGCCGACTCACCGGCCGAGTTGGTGGCGGTGACCTGGAAGCTGTACGCGGTGGAGGCGGTGAGGCCGGTCACGGTGGTGGAGGTGCCGGTGACCGTGGCGACCTTCGTGCCGCCGCGGTAGACCTGGTAGCCGGTGGCGCCGGAGGAGGCCGTCCAGGACAGCGGTACGGAGGTGGCGGTCGGGGTGCCGGCCGTCAGTCCGGTGGGGGCGGCGGGCACGGTGACCGGGGCGCCGCCGGGGCCGATCAGGCTGAGGTCGTCCGCGTAGTAGGCGGAGGTGCCGTACCAGCCGTGGGTCCAGACCGTGACGGACGTGGTGGCGGAGCCGGTGGTGAAGGTGGTCTTGAGCTGCTTCCACGCGCCGGAGGACTGCGTCCAGGTGGAGACGTCGGTGGTGCCGGTACCGGACGCGCCGAGGTAGACGTAGTCGCCCTGGACCCAGGCGCTCAGCGTGTACGTGGAGCCGGGCTTCACCGTGACGGTCTGGGCGCAGTTGGCGTAGTCGCTGCCGGCCGGGGTCGCCTTCAGTGCGGACGCGCCGCCGTGGACGGGCGTGCTGACGACGGCTCCGCTCCCGGCCGAGCAGGTCCAGTCGGTCAGGCCCGACTCGAATCCGCCGTTGCGCGCCAGGTCGGTGTCGGCGGCCGAGGCCGCCGGGGCGACGGCGGCGAGGGTGCCGGCCGCCAGCAGGGTCACGGAAAGGGCGGCCAGAACTCTGGTGAATCGGGCAGGACATCGCGTGCGTTCCACAACTGCCTCCGTACGACGGGGAATGGGGCGGCGCGCACAACATGGTCCAGACCAATCGAGTTGTCAAGACCACTGGCGGCGACACCTCCCGTCACCCCGGCCCGAAGTCGCCCCTTCCGGGGCGCTTCACCGCTTCATCGGCCCAGGTCACCGCCGTCCGCGGCCCGTTCGCCCGCCGCCACGACGGCCGCCGCCTCGTGCATCGCGAACTCCAGCAGTACGGGGTCGGTCAGCGTCCCCGACCCGTCGGGCGGCACCAGCCAGCGCACCCCGCCGGCCACCTGCCCCGGGCGTGGGACCACGATCCAGGTGCCGGCCCCCAGGCCCCGCACCCCCGTGCCGAGCCACCGCGAGGCGGTGCCCGGTGGCACGAAGAAGCCCATCCGGGCGTCGCCGAAATCGGCGAGGACGGGGCCGGGCCGGTCGATCAGACGGGTGAGTACGTCGAGCGTCGGATACCCGAGCCGCGCGGTGAGGATCAGTACGTCCCAGCGCCTGCCGGTGGGCAGGAGCGCGATCCCCCGCGGATCGCGCTCCCACTCCCGCCGGCAGGCGCTGGGATCGGGTGCCGCCGATGCCAGCCATCGGGCTGCCGCTCCTGCCGTCGTGCCAGTCACGCCTGGCCTCCCTCTTCCGTGTGCGCGGATGGTGCGTTCACACGGAGAGAGAGCGGATGGGCGGAATCGTTACGCGGGTCGGGGCCACCAGTTCCCTGTGAGGTGGGACACAGGGGAATCCGCGTCCTCACGGAGGGACGGACGGGCCGGCAGCGGGGTCAGGCGCTGTCCCGTCAGGAATTCCGGCGGGCTCGGGGCCAGAGCACCAGGCCCAGGACGAGCGCCAGGGTCACGACGCCGGCCACGCCCACGAGAGCCCATGTCGCGGCCCCGTCGCTCTCGAAGAACCCCGCCTGCAGCACCTGGATGATGCCCGAGACCCCCGCGGCGGCGATCACTGCCAGGAACACCTCCAGTTTGGCGCGCTGCTTGCTCTCGCGCCGCTCCTCCTCCCGGGCTTCCTGCTCCTCGCGCTGCCGGGCCAGTTTCTCTATGGTGACGCCGAGTTGCTCCTGCGTCACCTCCTCGATCATGGCGTTGAGCTCGGTGACACGGTCCTGGAAACCAGAGCACTCCAGCAGCAGCCGGAGGCTGTCCGCCACAACGGGTGAGGCCACCAGAGAGGGCGAACGGATGAGCGCGACCGTCGATCTGACCCCGGTGACGAACTTGTCGAGCCGTATCTTCTCGGCGTCCAGACTCCGTTCGAGTGAGCCCAGAGCCTGAGCGTCGGCACTGTGGTCGCCCTCCGCCTCGACCACAAGCTCCTGAATACTTCTGACCTGCCGGTAGTGGTCGGCCAGTTCGAGCGACCATCCGGCGAAGAGGCCGTCCAGCGAGGCGGCGAACTCCGCCACGCTCGCGCGGGTGCCCTGGGTGAACGAGGCGACGCCGGGCGCCAGGATGACGGTCGTGTTGGAGGTGCGGACGGTCCGCTCCCCGATCAGGCCGGTCGCGGTCGAGGAGAGCTGGTTCTCCGTCTCGTAGCGGATCCACTCGGCCGGCGCTCCGATCAGGTAGGTGACCGGGTTGGTGAGCAGTTGGGCACCCACCGCCTCGAGCAAGCCGTCCACGGAGCGCACCTCGCGGCGCGACGGGGAACTCGCGGGACCGGGTGCGGTGGAGGCCGCTTCGACGGTGACGACGAGCTGGAACATGCCCTGACGCGCGACGACATCGGCGCCGGAGGTGGCCGCGTTGTCGGCGAGGCGCCTGCCGACGTCCTCCGCGAGCTGCACCGCGAGATCCGCCAGCCGCGGCCACACCCTGCGCGTGCCGTCCACACGCGGGGCGCCCTTGAACACGACGTGCACGTTGCCGTGTTCGGGTGCGGCGCGCAGCATCATCGCGTAGAGATCGGCGGGCATGACGTCTTCGACGTCCGCCGCGAACCGCACGTAGTGGTTGCCCAGTCGCGAGAACCGGATCTCGGCCTGGAACCGCGCCGCTCCGTCGGGGACGGCGTCGGGGTCGGAGGCGGAGGCGGCTTCGGGGCCGGGGTCCGCGCCGTACATGAGCACGTCGGGGAGCGTCAGGAACGCGCCCTCGTAGTGGCGCCCGAACGCGTCCGAACCGTCCCAGACGTCGTCGAGGTTGAGCGAACCGTTCACCGACACGGGCGTCACGTCCCCCAGGGACCAGCCCTCGGCCCTCCCCCCTACGCAGTCCAGCACCTCCTGGTTCCGCACACCGCGGGTGGCGAACGGGTAGAGGTAGACGATCTTCCCCTGGTCGATCCGCAGCCAGGGATCGTGGCGTACACGGTTCAGCTCCCTCAAGGAGAAGCGGTGGGCCCGCAGCTCGCTCGCGTAGACGCTGCCGGTGATCGCATCGCCCTCGTCGGCCGCCTCCAGATCCGCGATGGCCTGGTCGAGCGGCGCCCCGGTCGCGAGGAATTCGCCCACCGCGCCCACCGCCGCGCCGACGACAGTGTTGTACGCCTCGCACTCCTCGGCACGGCGGACAAGGTAGGCGCTGAGGTCCGGGTGAATGCCCGCGGCCCTGCGGGCGAGCGCCGCCGCTTCCCGCGCCTTCGCCGCCGCGACGCCGAGGGCCGCCTCGTGGGCGTCCAGCCGCCCGGTGGTCATGGCGTTCTCGGCGCGGATCTGCTCCGTGAGGCTCCGCATCAGCGCGAGGACGGCCCTCGTCAGTATCGCGTCCTCCCCCCTCACCACCCCCCCGTGGTCGCGCAGGCAGTCCTGCGCGCCCTGAAGGGTGTCCCACATCGGCTGGTAGTGGTAGGACTTCTCCCACTCCTCCTCGACCGACAGGAAGACCAGCAGCAGCATCAACGGCACCCCGCCCGGTTGCGCGGCGGCTTTCGGCAGCTGGGCGAGGATCTCCGCCTTCGCGGACTCCGTGCGGTCGGCCAGCCGACGGCTCGACGGCAGCAGTTCGGGAAAGCGCGAGGAGTCCCACTGCGGCAGCTCGTGCAGTGTTCCGGTATCGACATGAATTCTGGTCAGCCAGTCACGCAGCGGCTGCAACTCGCCCTCGCCCAGGGCCCCCACCAAGTCACGATGCATTGGGCGATGCTATTACGCCTGCGCTCCGGACCGACAGTGTTCCGCAACTCACTTTGCGTGATCACGGGTTGGGGTGATATCCGCCGCTTTCGCACTCTCCGGGCCGGGGCGCCGCCCGCCCGTGCCGGGATGCCCGTGGCCGCCGGCGTCAGCGGCAGGTGCCACACTCGCATGCCATGGAACAGATGGACGATCTCCTCACCCGGACCCGGAGCGGCAAGCGGGTCAAGTACCTGCTGTTCTGGGGCCACCGTCCCCTTCCGGACGGCTCGCTGGGCGCCTCCTGCCTCAGCCAGTGGTGGCCGTCGCCGTTCACCGTCGACGGAGTGAGGTATCCCTCCGCCGAGCACTGGATGATGGCCGGGAAGGCGAGGCTCTTCGGTGATGCCGAGGCGGAGCGGGCCGCGCTGGAGGCCCGCAGTCCGGCCGCCGCGAAGAAGGCGGGGCGTCTGGTCCGCGGCTTCGACGAGGAGGTGTGGGTGCGGGAGCGCTTCGGCCTCGTGGTGGCGGGCAGCGTCCACAAGTTCGGACAGGACCCGGCGCTGCGTGCGTATCTGCTCTCCACCGGGAACCGCGTCCTGGTGGAGGCGAGCCCGGTGGACCGCGTCTGGGGCATCGGGCTGGCGAAGGACGACGAGCGGGCCGAGGACCCCGGGCGGTGGCGCGGACTGAACCTGCTGGGTTTCGCGCTGATGGAGGCGCGGGAGCGGCTCCGGACCGGGGCGCCCGAGCCCGCTTGAGTTCCTGCCCCGAAAACCACGCGCCGCCCGCACGGCCGGGCATGGGCCCGGTCGGACGGACGGCGTGGGACGGACGGCCCGGTGCTCCGGGACGTCAGGACCCTTCGACGACGAGGGACGTGGCGAACGGGTCGTCCGTGGACCCGCTGTCCTCGAAATCCTCCGAGTGCGTGGCGAACAACCAGATCAGGAACCCGATGATCACCGCGCCGATCAGGATCCCGATGGACCCGGTGATGATCCCGGCGAGCGCCTGACCGGCGTTGGTGGCCTCGCCCCGCTGAGCGCGCTTGCGGCCCAGGATGCCGAAGATCAGGGCCAGCACGCCCAGGACGATGCTCAGGACCCCGTACATGCAGAACAGGCAGATGGAGAGGATGCCCAGCACCATCGCCGCTATGCCCATCCCGTTCGACGGGGTGGGCGCCCAGACCGCCTGGCCGCCGTAGGCGTCGTACCCGGCGTAGTTGGGGTACGGCTGCGGCGGGGCGGCGGGGTAGCCGTACTGTCCCGCCGGCTGCTGCCCCGGGCCGTTCGGGGAGACCGGCGGCGGGGGCATCGCGGCAGGCCCGGGACCGGGGCCGCCCTGCGCGGGCGGGGGCCCGAACCCTCCGGCGACCGGGGCCGCCCAGGCGTCCTGCCGCGGCTCCTCGACGCCCGGTACGGACGTGACGGTCGGCTGGTCGTGCACCGCGGGCGGACGGACGTCCCCGCTCTGCTTGCCCAGGTCGACCCGGTTGTCCGGGGCGGCCCAGGGATCGCGGGGCGCCTCCCCGCCGCCGGGCGGCTCGGTGTTCTCTGACATGTGACTCCCCCCTAGTGGTGCCGTCATGCTACGGCCCGGGCCGCACCCTTCCGCCGCCGCCTACGATGAACGGTGCCACCGGCGGCCCCTGCCGGAGAACCGGGCGCCGCGGGCGGTCGGTACCGGCGTACCGAGAACCACCGGAGAGACTCCTGATGACCGACCTCCACCCTTTCATCGCGGGACTGCCCAAGGCCGAACTCCACGTGCACCACGTCGGCTCGGCGTCCCCGCGCATCGTGGCCGAGCTGGCGGCCCACCACCCCGACTCCAAGGTGCCCACCGACCCCGAGGCGCTGGCCGGCTACTTCACCTTCACGGACTTCGGCCACTTCATCGAGGTGTACCTCTCGGTGGTGGACCTGATCCGCACCCCGGAGGACGTCCGGCTGCTCACGTACGAGGTCGCCCGCGACATGGCCCGGCAGAACATCCGGTACGCCGAGCTGACCGTGACGCCGTACAGCTCGACCCGGCGCGGCATCCCCGAGCAGGGGTTCATGGAGGCGATAGAGGACGCCCGCAAGGCGGCCGAGGCGGAGTTCGGCACCGTGCTGCGCTGGTGCTTCGACATCCCCGGGGAGGCGGGGCTCGAAGCGGCCGAGGAGACCGCCCGGCTGGCCGTGGACCTGCGGCCCGAGGGGCTGGTCTCGTTCGGGCTCGGCGGGCCCGAGATCGGCGTTGACCGCCCGCAGTTCAAGCCGTTCTTCGACCGCGCCATCGCCGCCGGCCTCCACTCGGTGCCGCACGCCGGCGAGACCACGGGCCCGCAGACGGTGTGGGACGCCCTGACGTCGCTGCGTGCCGAGCGCATCGGGCACGGGACGAGTTCCGTGAAGGACCCGGCCCTGCTCCAGCACCTCGCGGAGCGGCGGATCCCGCTGGAGGTCTGCCCGACGTCCAACATCGCGACGCGCGCGGTGGCGGACCTGGACTCGCACCCGATCAAGGAGATGGTGGCGGCCGGTGTGCTGGTCACCGTCAACAGCGACGACCCGCCGATGTTCGGCACCGACCTGAACAACGAGTACGCCGTGGCCGCCCGCCTGCTGGGACTGGACGAGCGCGGGATCGCGGAGCTGGCGAAGAACGGCGTGGAGGCGTCCTTCATGGACCCGGCCGGCAAGCGGAAGCTGGCCGCCGAGATCGACACGTACACGACACAGTGGCTCGCGGCCCCCGGCCGCTGAACCGGCCGCCACAATGGCCCCATGGCACACACCGTCACCGCCGTGGGGCATCGCGGAGATCCCTACCGCGCCCGTGAGAACACGCTGTCCTCGATCCGGTCCGCCCTCGAACGGGGGGCGGACGCGGTCGAGATCGACGTCCGGGTGACCCGCGACGGGGTCCCCGTCCTCCTCCACGACGCCACGCTGGAGCGGCTCTGGGGCCACGACGTCCGCCTGGACGCGCTCGACCACGCGGAGGTGGTGGAGCGCACCGGCGGCGGAGTACCGACCCTGCGCGAGGCGCTGGCCGCGGCCGGTCCGCACCGGGTGATGGTGGACCTGCCCGGCTCCACCGCCGCCTCGGTGCGGACGATCGTGGGTACGGTGCGCGAGTCCGGGGCAGGGGACCGCGCCTACTACTGCGCGGGCCCCGACGCGATGCTCCGGGTGCGCGCCGCCGACCCCTCGGCCGAGATCGCGCTGACCTGGACGACTCTCGCCCCGCCTCGCCCCGAACTCCTCGCGGCGATCGGCCCGCGCTGGCTCAACTACCGGTTCGGGCTGGTGACCAGGGACCTGACGGACCGCGCGCACCGGGACGGCCTGCTCGTCTCCGCCTGGACCGCCGACACCGGGCGCACCATGCGCCGACTGGTCTCCCGGGGCGTCGACTCGATCACCACCAACCGGATCGACGTGCTGAGCGGACTGCTCGCCGACTCGGCTCCGGTCACACGCGGCTGACCTCCTGGCGAACCGCCCGGGCAGTCCGGACCACCTGGGCGGAGCCCGTTCCCTGCCGCCGTCCGGCATGATGGCCGCCGGGTCCGCCGGGGGTGCGGCCCCGCGGCCGGGGGCGTGGTGGACGTGGACGTACGGGGACGGTGGGTGCGGGCGCGCGCGGGGTGGCGGGGCCGCCCCTGGGCGGCGGACGCCGGGGTGGCCCTGCTGGTGCAGGCCGCGGTGAGCGTGCCCTGGCTGCTCCCCCGCGACCCGGGCCAGGAGCCGGCGAGCCTCACGGCCTACCTCCTGACGACGCTGACGGTGCTGCCGCTGGTGTGGCGCCGCCGGGCCCCGGCCACGGTGCTGCTGACATGCATGGCGGCGCTCGGGCTCTACACGGCAGCGCTGGACGGGCCGGGGCAGACCCTGCCGTACACGGCGCTGGTCGCCCTCTACACGGTGGGTTCCGCCTGCCCCTCGCCGCACCGGCAGCTCCTGCTGGCCCTCTCGCTCGCGACCGTCTTCCCCGCCACCGCGTGGAACACGGGAGAGATCCGCGAGCTGGTCTTCTCTCTCATCGTGCTCGGCGGGGCCTACGGCTTCGGCCGGCTCGCCCGCCTCCGCCAGGAGTACACCCGAGCCGTGGAGGAGCGCGCCGAACAGCTGGAGTTGACGCGCCACGTGGAGGCCGAGCGGGCGGCTGCCCGGGAACGGGCGCGGATCGCCCGGGAGATGCACGACGTCCTGGCGCACGCGGTGAGCCTGATGGTGGTGCAGGCGGAGGCGGGGCCGGTGGCGGTGCGTACGGCCCCGGAGCGCGCGGAGGCCGCTTTCGAGGCGATCTCGGAGGCGGGGCGGGACGCGATGACACAGCTGCGCCGCATGCTGGGCGTGCTGCGCGAGGAGGGCGCGGCAGGGGAGCCCGCTCCACGTGAACCGCAGCCCGGACTGGGCGAGTTGTCCCAGCTGATCGAGCGGGTGCGGGCGAGCGGCTCGGAGGTCGTCCAGGTGGTGACGGGCTCGCCCCGGCCGGTCCCGTCCGACGTGGAAGCGGCGGCGCACCGCATCGCGCAGGAGGCGCTGACCAATGCGGTGAAGCACGCTCCGGCTTCCCGGGTCACCGTGGAACTCGTCTACGGTGCGGACGCGTTGGAGCTCGTGGTGACGGACGACGGGGGTGGCGTCACCGACGGCCGTGTTCCCGCATCGCCGTCGCCCTCCGTGTCGTCGTCGCCCAGGGGGTTCGGGCTGGTCGGTATACGGGAGCGGGCCGCGGCGCACGGCGGGACGGCCCGCACGGGCCCCGCTCCCGGAGGCCGCGGCTTCCAGGTGTCGGCCACGATCCCCTTCGCCTTTCCCGTTCAGGAGGCCGGAAGTTGACGATTCGCGTGGTGGTGGCCGATGACCAGGAGCTGGTGCGCAGCGGTTTCGCCATGATTCTCGACGCGCAGCCGGACGTCGAGGTGGTCGCGGAGGTGGGTGATGGCGCCGGGGCCGTGGCGGCGGTGCGCGCGCTCGGCCCGGACGTGGCGCTGTTGGACGTCCGGATGCCGGTCATGGACGGTATCGAGGCGTGCCGGACGATCAGCGCGTCGAGCGACTGCCGGTCCGTCATGCTCACCACCTTCGACACGGACGCCTACGTGTTCGAGGCGTTACGGGCCGGGGCGAGCGGTTTCCTGCTGAAGGACGTACGCCGGGACGATCTCGTGCACGCGGTGCGGGTGGCCGCGGCCGGAGATTCCCTGCTGGCGCCCTCCGTGGCCCGCAGGCTGATCGCCGCGTACACGGCACGTCCGGTGCCCGTCGCCCCGTCCGCCGCCGCGGCCCGGCTGGCGGCGCTGACGGGCCGGGAGCGGGAAACCCTGCTGCATCTGGCGCGCGGGCTCTCCAACGCGGAGATCGCCGAGGCGCTCGTCGTCAGCGAGCACACGGTGAAGACGCACGTGGGCAACGTCCTGTCCAAGCTGGGCCTGCGCGACCGCGTCCAGGCGGTCATCTGCGCCTACGAGACGGGACTGGTGGCTCCCTCTCCCCCGGGAGAGGGAGAAGACGTCCCCGCCTCCCTCGCACGGGTGAGGGAGGTTCCCCCGGCCAAACCCCCGCTCGGGTGATCCGCTGGGCACCCGGGATCAACAGGATGGAGTCACCGCAGAAGGACGACATCCCACGACGGAGGCTCCCGATGAAGACCCGTGCCCGCACCCTGCTCGCCTCGTCCCTGGTCCTCGGCGTCCTGGCCGGCCCCGCCACCGTCCCGGTGCACGCGGCGACCGGCCCAGCCGCCGTCGCCGCCGTCGGCGGCGTCACCACCGCCGATGTCGCCACCGTCGGCGACGCCGGCTCCCGCGCCCTGACGGCGGCGATCGCGGGGCTTCCCCGGGAGGACGCCACTGCCGCGCTCGTCCGGGTCGGAGGCACGGAGGGCACATGGCGGGGCAGCGCCGGTGTGCACGATGTCGCCTCCGGCCGTCCCGCCGACCCCGGCGCCCGCTTCCGTGCCGGCTCCGTGACCAAGGTCTTCACGGCGGCCACCGCCCTCCAGCTGGCCGCCGAGCGGAAGCTCTCGCTGGGCCGCACCGTCCGCTCCTACCTTCCCGGCCTCGTCCCGGCCGCGTATGCCGGGGTCACCGTGGGCCAGTTGCTCAACCACACCAGTGGGATACCGGCGGCCGACATGCCGGGCGGGACGGTGGAGGAGTGGTACGCCCACCGTTTCGACCCGCACACCCCGCAGGAGATGGTGGCCTCCGCGACCGCGAAGGAGCCGGAGTTCGCCCCGGGCCGGAGCCAGCACTACCTCAACATCAACTACACCCTGCTGGGCCTGCTGATCGAGAAGGTCACCGGCGACCGTTACGCCCATCAGGTCGCGGTACGCATCCTGCGCCCACTCGGCCTGGACTCCACGTACTTCCCCGAGGGCGAGGCCCGCATCCGGGGCCCGCACAACCACGGGTACCAGCTCTTCCCGGCCGCCGACGGCACATCGGAATGGCGGGACGTCTCGGTCTGGGGGACGGCGGACGCATGGGCCGCGGGAGACATCGTGACGACCACCGCCGACCTGGAGCGATTCACCCGGGCTTTGTTCCAGGGCCGTGTGGTGCGCGGCCCCCTGCTGGAGCAGATGTTCACTCTGCCCGAGCACTCCGTGCGCATGTACGGCTCCGGCGACCCCGCCCAGTACAGCGCCGGGCTCTCGGTGATGACCCTGGGCGGGCGGGAGGTCTGGGGAAAGACGGGCGGCCGCTACGGCTACAACACCGCGATAGCCGCGACCCGGGATCTGTCGAGGACCCTCGTCTACAGCGTCAACTCCACGGACGCCAAGGGCGAGGACCTGAACCCCACGGCGCTGAACATCATCATCGCCGCGTACGGCGCCCCGTCCGCCCCCTGAACAGCGAGGACACCGGCCGGCCCCTCACTGCGCTCCGGCGGGCACCCGCCGGGGCGGCGGTTCGGCACCGCCCGGTCCGGCACCGCTCGGTCCAGCCGCCTCGAGCCGCTTGATCAGCCGCCGCACCACGAGCAGTGGGACGACTCCGAACACACCGAACGACATGTCGATGACCGTCCACCAGAACGGGATACCCCTCAGTGGCCCGCAGATCAGGGCGAGCGGCAGGATGCCGGCGGAGGCGATCATGCCGAACTCCACCACCCAGATGTTGCGGACCGGGTCCCGGTAGGGCCCGTAGAACGCCACGGCGATGACGAGATGGGCGAAGGCCAGCCAGTCGGTCCCGTACAGCACGAAGGGGTAGTGCGCGTCTGCCTCGTCGAGCCCGGTGCGCACCCGGGTGATCCACTCCATGAGGGCGGACAGATGCTCGGGGACCGGGGACGCGGAAGAGGCCAACAACTCCTCGGTCCAGCGGAGTTCGTGCACGAGCGGGAAGGCGGTGAGGCCGCTCAGCGCCAGGCAGACGATGAAGAGGACCAACCACACGCGTACGCGCCGCACCAGGGCATGCTCGCTCATGCCCCGCACTGCACGTCATTTATGAACGTGTTCAAAAGCGTTCGGGCGGAACCGGAGAGAGCACCCCTGGACGCCGGACGGCCCCCGTAGAACCGGGGGCCGTCCGGGAACCGCGGCGTGTTCCGAGAGGCTGCGCGGTCAGCCTTCGAGGGAGGTCATGACGTGCTTGATCCGCGTGTAGTCCTCGAAGCCGTACGCCGAAAGGTCCTTGCCGTAGCCCGACTTCTTGTACCCGCCGTGCGGCATCTCGGCGACCAGCGGAATGTGGGTGTTGATCCAGACGCAGCCGAAGTCGAGGTTCTTCGACATCCGCATCGCGCGGGCGTGGTCCTTGGTCCACACCGAGGAGGCGAGCGCGTACTCGATGCCGTTGGCGAACTCCAGCGCCTGTGCCTCGTCGGTGAAGGACTGCACGGTGATGACGGGGCCGAAGACCTCGTTCTGGATGATCTCGTCGTCCTGGCGCAGGCCGGAGACGACGGTCGGCGCCCAGAAGTAGCCCTGGTCGCCGACGCGGTGGCCGCCCGCCTCGACGGTGGCGTGCGCCGGGAGGCGGTCGATGAACCCGCTGACCTGGGCGAGCTGGTCGGCGTTGTTGAGGGGGCCGTAGAGCACGTCCTCGTCGTCCGGCAGCCCCGTCTTCGTCTCCTTGGCCGCCACGGCCAGGGCCGCGACGAAGGCGTCGTGCACCGACTCGTGCACCAGCACCCGGGTCGCCGCCGTACAGTCCTGGCCGGCGTTGAAGTAGCCCGCCTCGGAGATGCCGGCCACCGCCTTGTCGATGTCCACGTCCTCGAAGACCACGACGGGCGCCTTGCCGCCGAGCTCCAGGTGGACGCGCTTGACGTCCTTGGCCGCCGAGGCGGCGACCTGCGCACCGGCCCGTACGGAACCGGTGATCGAGGCCATCGCGGGGGTCGGGTGCTCCACCATCGCGCGGCCGGTCTCGCGGTCGCCGCAGATGACGTTGAAGACACCGGCGGGGAGGATCTCGCCGATGATCCCGGCGATCAGGACGGTCGACGCGGGGGTGGTGTCGGACGGCTTGAGGACGACGGTGTTCCCCGCCGCGATGGCGGGGGCGAACTTCCAGACCGCCATCATCATCGGATAGTTCCAGGGCGCGACCTGCGCGCAGACACCGACCGGCTCGCGCCGGACGATCGAGGTCAGGCCCTCCATGTACTCCCCGGCCGAGCGGCCCTCCAGCATCCGGGCAGCGCCCGCGAAGAAGCGGATCTGATCCACCATCGGGGGGATCTCCTCGCTGCGGGTGAGCGCCAGCGGCTTGCCGGTGTTCTCCGACTCCGCCGCGATCAGCTCCTCCGCGTGATCCTCGAACGCGTCGGCGATCTTGAGCAAAGCCTTCTGCCGCTCGGCGGGCGTGGTGTCGCGCCACCCGGGGAACGCCGAGGCGGCTGCCGCCATGGCGGCGTCGACGTCGGCCGGCCCGGAGAGCGGCGAGGTCGCGTAGACCTCCTCCGTGGCCGGGTTGACCACGTCGATGGTCCGCCCGTCGGCGGCGTCCCGGAACTCCCCGTCGATGTAGTTGCGCAGACGGCGCACCTCGGTGGTCACAGCCACCACTCCTTCTCGTCGGTCTCTCGTCGGTCTCTCGTCGGCCCGGTCCTGCATGGCCAGCGTACGTACAGCAGCCGGTCGGCCGGGGCGTCCTGCGGATCGCTGCCCTCACGACCTGCGCACACCAGCTAGCCCCTCGTGGCCACCTCGGCCTGAATGCACCCGATCGAGTGAGAACAAACTCGTCCGGGCCGCGTGCTGTTCGCACACCCCGTTCCCACTCCCTACCGTGCCCAGTGACCGATCGGCCGCGTCTTCGTTCCCCCGTACGGGGGAACGGGAAACTGACCTGAACCGAGGTGTACGCCATGGTGGCCCCGCCGGACAACGACGTGATCTGGGCACGCTCCCTGCATCACTCCCACAATGGATCGCCGGGCCTCAGCGGTGTCTCGCTCGGCGTCCGGGACGGCGAGATCCTCGCGGTCACGGGGCCGCGCGGCAGCGGAAAGTCCACGCTGCTGCACTGCCTCTCCGGCCAACTGGTGCCGCAGCAGGGCGAGGTGTGGTTCAACAGCGTGCCCGTCCACACCATGGGCCCCCGCCTGCGCGAACAACTGCGTCGCGACCGGTTCGGCTGGATCGCCTCCGATCCGCAGCTCGTCCCCGAGCTCAGTGCCTGGGAGAACGCGGCGCTGCCGCTGCTGCTGCGCGGCGTCTCCCACCGCACCGCGAAGAAGGCCGCCATGGAGTGGCTGGAGCGCATGGACATCGGACCGCTCGCCAAGAAACGGCCCCACGCGCTGCTCCAGATCCAGCGTCAGCGGATCTCCGTCGCACGCGCCCTCACCGCCGCCCCTTCCGTGATCTTCGCGGACGAGCCGACCGCGACCCTGCACGGAGCCGACCGCAACCAGCTGCTGCGCACCCTCACGGCGGCGGCGCGTTCGCACGGCATCACGGTGGTGATGGCCACCCACGACGCGGAGATCGCCGCACTCGCCGACCGTACGGTCCCGATGCTGGACGGCCGCCGGGTCGCCACCGTCAAACTGCCCGCCGTGGCCGACACGGAAGGCCGTTCGGCGTGCTCGCTCTCCGTCTAGCCCGCGGCTCCCATCCCCTCGTCCTGGTCAGGCGGCTGCTGGTCGCCTCTGCCTCCGCCGGGGTGGGCTTCCTCCTGCTGAGCACGCTCGGGCACGCCTCCGGGCACCCGTCCCAGGCGGCGGGCTCGGTGCTCCGGCTGCTGTGGTGTTCGGTACCGCTGGCGGCCACCGTGCAGTTCGCCGTCGCGGTCGCCCGTACGGACCCGAGTACCAGACCGCGCCCCGGGCTCTCCGCCCTCGGTCTCGGGCCGGTCCGGCTGTCGGTGCTCGCGGCGGTCTCCACCGCGGTCGCCACCACGCTCGGCTCGATGGTCGCCCTGCTCTTCTTCCTGCACCTGCGCGGCGATCTGACCGGAATGCCCTTCGACGGCGGCGCGGCGGAGTTCCTGGGCGCCGGTACCCCGCTGCCGCTCGCCGCCGCGCTGGTGCTGCTGGCACTCGTCCCCGTCTCGGCGTCCGTGGCGAGCGCGCTGGCCCTGCGGTCCCGGCCCACGGCCCCGGCGCCGGACGAACCGTTCGCGGCGGAGGAACCCGCCTCTCCCGCGGCCGCTCCGGCTGGACTGCCCTGGGGTGTGGCGCTGGCCGCCGCCGGTCTTGCCGTGGAGGCGTACGCGAGCCGGGGTTCGGGGGGCAGTCCCTTCCCGCTGCCCGGCCGGCTCGACTCCACCCCCGCCGGTGTGCTGGCCGGCTGGGTCCTCACCGCGACCGGCCTGGCGCTCGCCGGGCCCGGCCTCACCCACCTCTGCGGCCGGCTGCTGCAGTCGGCACGGCCGGGGGCCGTGCGGCTGCTGGCGGGCCGGGTCCTGATGGACGAGGCCCGCCGTATCGGCCGGCCGCTCGGCATCGTCTGCGCCGTGGTCTCGGGCGCCGTCGCGGCGATGGCGTTGTACGAACCGGGGTCGCGCCCCTACGGCCCGCTCACCGCGCTCGGAGCGGTCCTGGTCCTGGGCTGCACGACGGCGTCCCTGCTCACCTCGGCCATCGAGGCGCGACAGGACCGGGCACGGACCTCGCAGACGCTGCACCGGATGGGTGCCCATTCGTCCGTCCTGCGCTCCGCGACCGCGCTGCGGGCGGTGGCCCTGCTGCTGGTGTTCGCCCCGCTGACCTGGGTTCTCGCCCAGCTGGCAGCCCTGCCGTTGTCGGGCTGAGAAGGCCGAGAAGGCCGAGAAGGCCCGAGAGCGCCGGGATCCCGCCGTACGCCGGGCCCCGGCGCTCTCGTGCGGGACCTCAGGGGCGCGCTGCCAGGCGGGCGGCGAGGGCGTCGAAAAAGGCCTCCCAGCCGTCCTCGGCGGCGGCGTACTGCTCGGACGTGAGGTGGCCGCCGCGCTGCTGGAAGACCAGCTCGGTGGTGGAGCCCGGGCGCTCGTGGAAGGTGGCGGTCACGGTCTCGCCGTCGCCCTCGGGCGCCGTCGCGTCCTGGAGCGTGAAGACGATCCGCTCCGGGTCCGCCACTTCGAGGTACGTCCCGTGGAACGGCATCTCGGTGCCGGGCACCACCAGCACCAGGCTCCAGGTGCCTCCAGGGCGTACGTCCATGAACATCCGGTCGAGCGGTACCTCCGCGTCGCCGCCGTACCAGGCCGCGAAGTCCTCCGGATCGGTCCACGCCCGGAAGACGCGCTGCCTGGGGGCGTCGAGTACGCGGGTGATGTCGATGCCCTCGCGCGCTGACTGGCTCATGATCCGCGTCACTGTCCTTCCCGGTCGGCCCGCTTCCGGTGCCGGCGGGGCCCGTCTCCAGCTTGCGCCGACCGCCCGGGGCTGTCGCGGCGGCGGTCAGGACGGGCCGGGGCTCGGGGACGTCCAGGAACCCGGAGTGTGTCCGGTGAGATGGTGCCGGAAGAACGCGGCGGCGTCCGCCCCCGTCCGCGCCCTGGCCCCCTCACCGCCCGGCAGGTGCTCGAAGAAGTCCTCGTGCCGGACGCCGGGTCCCACGCAGAGCCCGGTGATCCCGGGGATGTGGTCCAGGTACGGTGCGGTGTCCTCGGCGTACGGGGTGACGGCGTCGGCGCCGCCCCAGCGGAGCGCCACCGGAATCCGGATCGCGGCCAGGCTGCCGGGGGTCAGCAGCGATCCCAGGCCGGGTGCCACCTGGAAGACGGCCCGCACCCGCGGGTCGGACACGTCCGCCCCGGAGTCCTGGACGGCCGCCGCCAGCTCCTCGGGCGTCCGCTTCTTCCGTACCGCCGCGAGCAGGTCCGGGAACTCCGGAATCACCGGCTCCGGCAGCTTGCCGTCGAGCACGGCAGCCACCACGTCCCGGTCGACGCGCGCCCCCGCGAGGGCGGCTGCGGTGTACCCCCCGAACGAGAACCCGGCGACCCCGACCGGCCCCAGGGGCTCCCGGGCCGCCAGTGCGTCGAGCGCGAAGGTGACGTCCCTCGGGCGCTCCCAGCCGAGGAGGAAGCCCTCGGGCTCGTATCCGTCGACGAAGTTGTTGCCGTGGTGGTCGAGCGCGACCACCCGGAGGCCCGCCTCGACCAGCGGACGCACCAGCCAGTTCATCGCACTGCCGGAGCCGCCCGTCCCGTGCGACACCACGACCAGCGGACCGGCGTCGGTCGCGCGGCGGACCGGCTCCCACACGTAGAGCCTTACCGGGCGGGGCGCGGCGGGATCGCGCAGGTCGCGTCGGGAGTCGTCGTACAGGACGGATATGCGCGGCTCGGCCGGCCCCTGGATCGTCATGGACGGCAGCGTAGGCCCCGGTCCGGCGCTCCCGTACGCGGTTC
Source organism: Streptomyces sp. NPDC001770 (assembly GCF_053596135.1). Classification (NCBI taxonomy): domain Bacteria; kingdom Bacillati; phylum Actinomycetota; class Actinomycetes; order Kitasatosporales; family Streptomycetaceae; genus Streptomyces; species Streptomyces sp. NPDC001770. The sequence goes on from NZ_JBSFFN010000004.1 coordinate 62,747, forward strand.
GGCCCCTTCGGAGCCCGGACCGGCGGCCGGACCCGCTCCCGTGCGCGGTTCCGCTCTTCGGTAGAGCGGACCGGCGGCCGGAGCACGGCTCACGCCCTGGCGGCCACGGCCTCGATCCCGGCAGCCCGGAGCCTGCGGGCCAGGCGCTCCATCTCGGGCATCGTGCCCACGTACGTGCCCGAGACGACCTCGCTCAGCACGGTCCTGACATCGGCCAGAGCCAGGCCGAGGCCGGCCCTCAGCACCCGCATGACCGCGGCGCCGCTCGCCGCCGGGTCCACGCGGAGCCGCACCGGACCGTGCTCGGAGAGCAGGCGGTCCCGCAGGCCGGCGGACAGCTCACCGCCGCACACGGCCAGCCGGAGGCCGCAGGCCGGACAGTTGGTCTCCGTGTCCCAGGTCAGGGAATCGTCCACCAGCGCGTGAACGCCCGAGCACTCCGTCTCCGCACCGCAGTCCTGGCACGCGACCGGGTAGGAGAGGTACTCGACAACCATCGGCTCCATGGCCACCCCCGCGGAAAGAGTAGGCCGCGTGCCGGGACACGCCGGAACTGCCGCCGGGCAGCCGCCCGTCAGGCCCCCGGCGCCGCCGCCAGGACCACCGTCCCCGCCGCGTCGAAGGCGACCCCGACGACCGCGCCCTCGGCCGGGGTGTCGGCGAGCGCGCACTCCGCCTCCACGACCGGACCGTGCTCGGGGCTCAGCCGTACGGCGACCCGGTCGCCCCGGAACGTACGCGCTCCGGCCACGCACCGCAGGCCGTCCTCCGGGGCACCGATCCGCACGCCCGCGGGCCGTACGAGCAGGTCGCAGCGGCCCTGCGGTGATTCCTCCGGTACGGGCACCTCGCCCCACGGGGTCCGGGCGGTGGTGCCGGTGACCGTCGCCTCGACCACGTTGTCGAAGCCGAGGAAGCGGGCGACGAAGGCGGAGGCGGGGCGCTGCCAGACCTCCAGCGGGGTGCCCGCCTGCGCGATCCGGCCGTCCCGCATCACCACGACCCGGTCGGCGAGCGCGAAGGCCTCGCCCTGGTCGTGGGTGACGGCGAGCACGGTCGTGCCCAGTTCCGTGAAGAGCGAGCGGAGTTCGACGACGAGGCGTTCGCGCAGCCCCCGGTCGAGCTGGCCGAGCGGTTCGTCCAGCATCAGCAGTCTCGGGCTGGGCGCGAGAGCGCGGGCGAGCGCCACCCGCTGCTGCTCACCGCCGGACAGCCCCGCGACGGCCCGGGGGCCCGCGCCGGACAGACCCACCAGATCGAGGAGTTCAGCGACGCGATCGCGCCGGCCGGCCCGGTCGACTCCGCGCATCCGCAGCCCGAAGGCGACGTTGGCGGCCACGTCCCGGTGCGGGAAGAGCTGGTGGTCCTGGAACATCAGCCCGAGGCCGCGCCGGTGCACCGGGACGCCCTCCTGGTCCGCGCCGTCGAGGAACACCCGGCCGCCGTCGAGCGTCTGGAGCCCGGCGACGACGCGCAGCAGGGTGGACTTCCCACTGCCGCTCGGGCCGAGCACGCAGACGATCTCGTGGTCGGCGACCGAGAGGTCCACCGCGTCCAGCACCGCCCGTCCGCCGAAACGGACCGTGGCCGCGTCCAGCTCCAGCATGGTCAGAACTCCCCGGATCGGTCGGTACGGATGCGTTCGAGGAGCAGCAGGGAGGCGGCGCACACCAGCATCAGAATCGTGCTGAGGGCCATCGCCTGGCCGTAGTTGAGCTCCCCCGAACGGCCCAGCAGGCGCGCGACGGCGACCGGCAGGGTCGGGCGGTCGGGACGGGCGATGAAGACGGTGGCGCCGAACTCACCGAGCGAGACGGCGAAGGCGAAGCCGGCGGCGACCAGCAGCGCCCGGCGCACCAGCGGGAGGTCCACCTCGCGCCAGGCCCGCAGCGGCGAGGCGCCGAGGACGGCCGCCGCCTCCCTCAGCCGCGCGTCCACCGCGCGCAGGACCGGCAGCATGGTCCGTACGACGAAGGGAACGCCCACCAGAGCCTGGGCGAGCGGCACCAGGATCCAGGAGGTGCGCAGGTCGAGCGGCGGTTCGTCCAGGGTGATCAGGAAGCCGAAGCCCACGGTGACCGCGGAGACGCCGAGCGGCAGCATGAGGAGCGCGTCGAAGCCCCGGACCAGCCGCCCCGCCCGGCGGGTGAGCGCGGCGGCGGCGAGCCCCCCGACGACGAGGGAGATGCCGGTCGCGGCGAGGGCGTACTGGAGGGAGTTCCAGATCGCCTCCAGCGGGGCGACCAGGAAGGTGGAACCGCCGGCCTCGGCCGATCCCAGGGCCCGGTAGTAGGCGAATCCGTGCCCCCCGGGCTGGTCGAAGGACCGCTCCACCAGCACCCCGAGGGGCAGCAGGATGAGCACCAGCACGGTCAGCAGGAGCACGCCGAGGAGCGCCCACTGGCCGGCGCCGCGCGGGCGGCGGGCGGTCTGCGCCGGGTCGACGAGGCGCAGGGCCCGCTCCCGGCGGCGTACCGTACGCGCGTGCACGGCCAGGATGGCGCCGACGGCGACGAACTGGACGAGGGTCAGCACCGCGGCCGTGGGCAGGTCGAGCAGCTGCGCGGTCTGCCGGTAGATCTCCACTTCGAGCGTGGCGTAGGCGGGTCCGCCGAGGATCTGTACGACACCGAACGAGGTGAACGTGAACAGGAAGACCATGAGGGCGGCCGCGCCCACGGCGGGGGCGAGCGCGGGCAGCGTCACCCGGCGCCAGGCGGCGAACCGCCCCGCGCCCAGCACCCGGGCGGCCTCCTCCTGGCGCGGGTCGAGCTGCGACCAGAGCCCGCCGACCGTCCGTACGACCACGGCGTAGTTGAAGAAGACGTGGGCCAGCAGGATCGCCCAGACGGTGGTGTCGAGGCGTACGCCCCACAGCTCGTCGAGCAGCCCGCCGCGCCCGAGCAGGGCGAGGAAGGCGGTGCCGACGACGACGGTCGGCAGCACGAACGGCACGGTGACGATCGCGCGCAGCAGCTGCTTGCCGGGGAATTCGAGGCGGGCGAAGACGTAGGCGCCGGGCAGGGCGATGAGCAGGGTCAGCGCGGTGGAGGCGAACGCCTGCCAGGTGGTGAACCAGAGGACTTCACCGAGGTCCGCCCGGCCCAGGACCTCGCCGAAGCGCGCGAACTGCCAGCCGTCCTCGGTCTTCAGCCCCCGGGCGACGATCGCGGCGACCGGGTACGCGAAGAACAGCGCGAAGAACACGACGGGCACAGCCATGAGGCCGAGCCGCGTCGCGAGGGAGCGCGCGCCGCCGGTGGTGCGGCGCCGCGCTGCGGGTACGGCGGTCTTCGACACGAAAGGCCCTGGGCCTTCGTCACTTCACGACAAGCGAGGTCCAGGTCTGGACCCACTGCTCACGGTTGGCGGCGATCTTCTCGGGGGCCACGGTGAACGGCTTGTCCACGGTGGCGCCGAACTTGGTGTAGACCTCCGGCAGCTTCGCGTCCTTGACGACCGGGTCGACGAACATCTGGAGCGGCATGTCCTCCTGGAACTTCTTGCTGATCAGGAAGTCCAGCAGCGCCTTGCCGCCCGCCTCGTTCTTCGCCCCGTCCAGCAGACCGGCGAACTCGATCTGGCGGAAGCAGGTCGCGGTGGCGACGCCGGTGGGGGCCTCGGCCGGCTGCGGGTCGGCGTAGTACACCTCGGCCGGCGGGCTGGAGGCGTAGGAGACGACGAGCGGGCGGTCGGCGTTCGCCTTCTTGCCGCCGGCGGAGCCCGAGAACTCCTCGTTGTACGCCTGCTCCCAGCCGTCGACGACCTTGACGCCGTTGGCCTTCAGCTTCTTCCAGTAGTCCTGGTAGCCCTTCTCGCCGGAGTCGGCGATGGTGCCGAGGAGGAAGCCGAGGCCGGGCGAGGAGGTGGCGGCGTTCTCGGTGACCAGGAGGTTCTTGTACGCGGGCTTCAGCAGGTCCGCGAAGGACTGCGGCGGGTCCAGCTTCTTGTCGGCGAAGTACTTCTTGTCGTAGTTGACGCAGATGTCGCCGGTGTCGATCGGGGTGACCCGGTGCTTGGCGTCGAGCTGGGTGCCGGCCGGGACGGCGTCCAGTCCCTTCGCCTTGTACGGGGTGAAGAGGCCCTGGTCGAGGGCGCGGGAGAGCAGCGTGTTGTCGACGCCGAAGAAGACGTCGCCGCGCGGGGATCCCTTGGTGAGGATCTCCTGGTTGAGGGCCGCTCCGGCGTCGCCGCTCTTGAGGACCTTGACCGTGTAGCCGGTCTCCTTCGTGAACGCCTTGAGCACGTCGTCCGAGGCGGTGAAGGAGTCGTGGCTGACCAGGGTGACGGTCTTGGCGCCCTTGGACGTGCCCGAGCCGGACGTGTCGTCGTCGGAGGTTCCGCAGCCGGCGAGCGCGGTGACGCCGAGTGCGGCGGCGAGCGCGGTCGCCGCGTACTTCGTCGTGGTGTGCATGTGATTCCTCCTGGAGGTGACCAGGAAGAGACGCGGCCCCGCGCGCCCCGGCGGGTGCCGGAAGCGGGCAGGGCGCAACAGCTTGAGTAATGACCGAACTTCCTACCCGGAATGACCCGGGCGAGGTTCAGAGGGTCTGCGGCCATCCGTTCACCGGTGCCGCACTCTCAGCGCTGTGGCGCTCCCCTGTCGGAATATGAAGTTGGATGCGGGGCCAGGCTACACGGACCCTGTGCGGGGGTTCTGCCCGGTCAGGCCGGCAGAGGCGGCCTGACCGGGGCAGTCCCAGAGCCTGAGGCTCAGCGCTCGGCTGCGGCCAGCTGCCCGCAGGCGCCGTCGATCTCCTGGCCACGGGTGTCGCGCACCGTGACGGGCACGCCGTGGGCGGCGATGGCCTCCACGAACGCCTTCTCGTCCTCGGGGCGGGAGGCGGTCCACTTCGAGCCGGGCGTCGGGTTGAGCGGGATCAGGTTGACGTGCACCCGCTTGCCCTTGAGCAGCCGGCCGAGCCGGTCGCCCCGCCACGCCTGGTCGTTGATGTCGCGGATCAGGGCGTACTCGATGGAGATCCGGCGACCGGACTTCTCGGCGTACTCCCACGCGGCGTCGAGGACCTCGCGGACCTTCCAGCGGGTGTTCACGGGTACGAGGGTGTCGCGGAGCTCGTCGTCCGGGGCGTGCAGCGAGACGGCGAGACGGCACTTGAAGCCCTCGTCGGCGAAGCGCAGCATGGCGGGCACCAGACCCACGGTGGAGACGGTGATGCCGCGCTGGGAGAGGCCCAGGCCGTCGGGCTCCGGGTCGGTCAGCCGGCGGATGGCGCCGACGACGCGGTTGTAGTTGGCCAGCGGCTCCCCCATCCCCATGAAGACGATGTTGGAGAGGCGCGCGGGCCCGCCCGGCACCTCCCCGTCGCGCAGCGCCCGCATACCGTCCACGATCTGGTGCACGATCTCGGCGGTGGAGAGGTTCCGGTCGAGACCGGCCTGTCCGGTGGCGCAGAACGGGCAGTTCATCCCGCAGCCGGCCTGTGACGAGATGCACATCGTCACGCGCTCCGGGTAGCGCATGAGGACGGACTCGACGAGCGTCCCGTCGTGCAGCTTCCAGAGCGTCTTGCGGGTGGTGTCGTCGTCGCAGCTGATGTGGCGGACCACGGACATGAGGTCCGGGAACAGCGCTTCTGCGAGCTTGTCCCGCGATCCGGCGGGGATGTTGGTCCACTCCGACGGATCGTGCGCGTACCGCGCGAAGTAGTGCTGCGAGAGCTGCTGCGCGCGGAACGGCTTCTCGCCGGTCGCGGCGACTGCTTCCTTGCGCTCGGCGGGCGTGAGGTCGGCGAGGTGGCGCGGGGGCCTCTTGGCTCCGCGGGGCGCGACGAAAGTGAGTTCTCCGGGCTTAGGCATGGTTCTTCCAGTGTCGCAGACGCGACGGGAAGGGCCCGCCGTCCTGTGGACAGCGGGCCCATCGCGCGTAAAGACGCAGGTGGAGCGCGGTGTACGGAAGAGTTCCGGTCTGCGGGGCACGGCCCGTGCACCGCAGCCGGAACGTATCGCCCGAAGCCCTCGGCCTCAGCCGCTGCCGACGAACAGCACCAGCAGCAGCCAGACCACCGGAGCCGTCGGCAGGAGCGAGTCCAGCCGGTCCATGATCCCGCCGTGACCGGGCAGCAGCGTGCCCATGTCCTTGATGCCGAGATCACGCTTGATCATGGACTCGCCGAGATCGCCGAGGGTGGCGCTGGCGGCGACCGCGAGTCCGAGCAGCAGACCCTGCCACCAGGAGCCGTCGTCGATCAGGAACTGCACGCACAGCGCGCCGCCCACCATCGCGAAGACGATGGCCCCGAACAGGCCCTCGCGGGTCTTTCCGGGGCTGATGCGCGGCGCGAGCTTGTGCGTGCCGAACCGCCAGCCGACCGCGTACGCGCCGGTGTCGCTGACCACGGTCAGTATCAGGAACGTCAGCACCCGCCATGCTCCGTCGTCCGCGGCCAGCATCAGCGCGACGAACGTGGCCAGGAACGGTACGTAGAACGCGGCGAAGACACCCGCGGTGACGTCCCGCAGATATCCCTCCGGCTTCTCGGTCATCCGCCAGACGAGTACGGCGAGCGAGGTGAGCGCCATAGCGATCCAGGCGCCGTCCGCCCCCCACTCGTAGCCGGCCACGACCATGGCGGCGCCGCCCACCGCGAGCGGGACGAGCGGAGCCTTGATCGACTTCCGCTCGGCCAGCCGGGAGGTGAGCTCCCAGAGACCGACGACGACGGCGACGGCGATGACGCCGACGAAGACGGCCTTCACGACGAACAGCGAGGCGATGACGACGGCGCCGAGACCCACGCCGACCCCTATGGCCGCCCGCAGGTCACGCCCCGCCCGCTTCTTCTGCGGTGCGGGGGGCGGGGCGGGCGAAGGTGTCTGCGGGGCGGGCGAAGGTGCCTGCGGCACCTCGTCGCGGAACAGGGGGCCACTGATGTGCGTGGCGTCCCCGTCCCGGCCGTCGCGGTCGTCTGCGTCGTCTCTACCTGCGTCGGGAGTGTCCGGCACGATGGGCATGGGCCGAGTCTGCTGGGCGCCGTGCGCATCGTGGGCAGGACCCGCCGGAGCGGCCCCGATCTCGGACGTGCCCCAGTAACCGGCTCCCTGCGGGGCGCCCCAGGAGGAGTCGTTCATCAGACTTCGAGCAGCTCGGCTTCCTTGTGCTTCAGCAGCTCGTCCACCTGCGTGACGTACTTCGCGGTGGTGTCGTCGAGCTCCTTCTCCGCGCGGCGCACCTCGTCCTCGCCGGACTCCTTGTCCTTGACGAGCTTGTCGAGCGCCTCCTTCGCCTTGCGGCGGATGGAGCGGATCGAGATCTTGGAGTCCTCGGCCTTGGTCTTGGCGACCTTGATGTACTCCTTGCGGCGGTCCTGGGTGAGCTCGGGGAAGACCACCCGGATGATATTGCCGTCGTTGCTGGGGTTGACGCCCAGGTCGGAGTCGCGGATCGCCTGCTCGATGTTGCGAAGCGCGGTCTTGTCGAACGGCGTCACGACGGCCATCCGCGGCTCGGGAACCGAGAAGGAGGCCAGCTGGTTGATCGGGGTCAGCGCGCCGTAGTAGTCGGCGACGATCTTGTTGAACATCGCCGGGTGCGCGCGGCCGGTCCGGATCGCGGCGAAGTCCTCTTTCGCCACGACAACGGCCTTCTCCATCTTCTCCTCGGCTTCGAGGAGGATTTCTTCGATCACCACGTGCTCCTGCGTGTCTTGAGTGGGCCCGGCATCGTCATCGCCGGGCCCTGCGGGTCCTGCGTCGCGTCCTCACCTGCACGGTGTCCGACCGGCAGGCCGTTGTCCATCCGTGGGCCGTCAGGCCCGGGTGCTCTCGTCACTCACGAGCGTGCCGATCTTCTCACCGTTGACGGCTCGGGCGATATTGCCCGCGGCGGTCAGTTCGAAGACCAGGATCGGGAGCCGGTTGTCGCGGCAGAGCGTGATCGCGGTGGCGTCGGCGATCTTCAGATCGCGGGCGAGCACCTCGCTGTACTCCAGCGCGTCGAACTTCACCGCGCCGGGGTTGGTCTTCGGGTCGGAGTCGTAGACCCCGTCGACGCCGTTCTTGCCCATCAGGAGCGCCTCGGCGTCGATCTCCAGGGCCCGCTGGGCAGCGGTGGTGTCGGTGGAGAAGTACGGCATGCCCATGCCGGCGCCGAAGATCACGACGCGCCCCTTCTCCAGGTGGCGAACGGCACGGAGGGGAATGTACGGCTCGGCGACCTGGCCCATGGTGATGGCGGTCTGTACGCGCGAGTCGATGCCCTCCTTCTCCAGGAAGTCCTGGAGTGCCAGGCAGTTCATCACGGTGCCGAGCATGCCCATGTAGTCGGACCGGGCCCGGTCCATGCCGCGCTGCTGGAGCTCGGCGCCGCGGAAGAAGTTGCCGCCGCCGATGACGACGGCGATCTCCGCGCCGTCGCGCACCACTGCGGCGATCTCGCGGGCGATGGCGTGTACGACGTCGGGATCGACTCCGAGTCCGCCGCCACCGGCGAAGGCCTCGCCGGACAGCTTCAGCATGAAGCGTCCGGACACCTTCTCGTCGCGCTTGTGGTCAACCTGTTTGGCGTCCGCGCCCTTGTCCATGGAAATTCTCCTCGTGCACATACGAAGAAGGCCATTGCCGGTGGGTCTGGTGTCCCTCTGCGGCAATGGCCTCCTCGTCAGATCTGCGGTCGCTCGGCAGGTGTGCGGCCGACGACTGCATCAGACCCTATCCGGGTCCACCGTCATTCGCGGACGGGACTCAGATGCCGACCTTGATGCGCGTGAAGCGCTTCAGGGAGACACCGGCCTCGTCGAGAACCTTCTGAACCGTCTTCTTGGCGTCCTTGGCGAAGGACTGCTCCACGACGACAACGTCCTTGAAGAAGCCGTTGACGCGACCCTCGACGATCTTCGGGAGGGCGGCCTCGGGCTTGCCCTCCTCGCGCGAGGTGGCCTCGGCGACGCGACGCTCGTTCTCGACCGTCTCGGCCGGGACCTCGTCACGGCTGAGGTACTTCGGGGCGAAGGCGGCGATGTGCTGCGCGACGTCCTTGGCGACCTCGGCGTTCGGCTTGTCCAGCTCGACGAGCACGCCGACCTGCGGCGGGAGGTCGGGCATGGTGCGGTGCATGTACGCAGCCACGTAACCGCCGGTGAACTGCGCAAAGCGGTCCAGGACGATCTTCTCGCCGAGGTTGGCGTTGGCCTCGTCCACGTACGCCTGAACGGTCTTGCCGGCCTCGATCTCGGAGGCGAGCAGCGCGGCCAGGTCGGCCGGGGAGGTCGCGGCGACGTGCGCGGCGAGCGTGTTGGCGACGGCCTGGAACTTCTCGCCCTTGGCGACGAAGTCGGTCTCGCACTTCAGCTCGAGCAGAACGCCGGAGGTCTTGTCGTCGGAGATGAGCGAGACGACCGCGCCGTTCTCGGCAGAACGGCCCTCGCGCTTGGCGACGCCCTTCTGGCCCTTGATACGGAGCGCCTCGACGGCCTTGTCGACACTGCCGTCGGCCTCGTCGAGCGCCTTCTTGCAGTCCATCATGCCGGCGCCGGTGAGCTCGCGGAGCTTCTTGACGTCAGCGGCGGTGTAGTTCGCCATGAGTCTGTGTTTCTCTCTCGAAGTCTGAAAGATCTACGGGTGAACGGCGGGGGCGGTGCGCGTGGCACCGGCCCCCGCCGTCAGTCAGCCGTGACGGAGGTGTCAGGCCTGCTCGGTCTCGGCGGCAGCCTCGACCTCGGCGGTCTCGGCGGCAGCCTCGGCGGTCTCGGCGGCGGCCTCGGCCGGCTCGGCGTCCGCGGCCTTCTCGGTCTCGGCGGAGGCCTGGACCTCGGCGTCGTCCTTCTTGTCGCCCTCGAGCAGGTCGCGCTCCCACTCGGCGAGGGGCTCGCCGGCGGCCTTCTCGCCCGGCTTCGAGTCACCGGTGGCGGCACCGGAACGGGCGATGAGGCCCTCGGCGACGGCGTCGGCGATCACGCGGGTGAGCAGGGTGACGGAGCGGATCGCGTCGTCGTTGCCCGGGATCTTGTAGTCGACCTCGTCGGGGTCGCAGTTGGTGTCGAGGATCGCGACGACCGGGATGTGGAGCTTGCGCGCCTCACCGACGGCGATGTGCTCCTTCTTGGTGTCGACGATCCAGACGGCGCTGGGCACCTTCTGCATCTCGCGGATACCACCGAGGGTCTTCTCCAGCTTGGCCTTCTCGCGGGAGAGGACCAGGAGCTCCTTCTTGGTGAGGCCGGAGGCGGCCACGTCCTCGAAGTCGATGAGCTCGAGCTCCTTCAGACGCTGAAGGCGCTTGTAGACGGTGGAGAAGTTGGTGAGCATGCCACCGAGCCAACGCTGGTTGACGTACGGCATGCCGACGCGCGTCGCCTGCTCGGCGATGGCCTCCTGGGCCTGCTTCTTGGTACCCACGAACATGATGGAGCCGCCGTGCGCGACGGTCTCCTTGACGAACTCGTAGGCGCGGTCGATGTACGACAGCGACTGGAGCAGGTCGATGATGTAGATGCCGTTGCGCTCGGTGAAGATGAAGCGCTTCATCTTCGGGTTCCAGCGACGGGTCTGGTGACCGAAGTGGACGCCGCTTTCCAGCAGCTCCCGCATCGTGACGACGGCCATGGCCATCTCCTTGAGGTACTCGGTTCCGCGACCGCAGGATTGCTGTCGCGCCTGACGCCCCACGCGCCGTGCCACGAAGGACCGAGAGGCGCGGCCACCGTCCGCTGAGAGGGAGGTGGCGGGGCGTGCGAAGTCGACCCGGTCACCCGGGTCGCCACAAGAAGTGTACGGGACCCTTCGCCTGCCGGGTGACGGCGTTGTCCACAACCGGCGAGTACTCCACAGCCGGGGTCCAAGATCCACCGGCCGGGGGCCTCCGGGGGGAGGGTTCCGGCATGGAGCGGACACACACGCCCACGGTCTCCCCGGGGGCACAGAAGCCGGCACGGGCGCGCGTGCGGACAGGGGCACGGGTGCCGGATCCGGTACTGGATCGGGCACTGGTGCCGGAGCCGGTACGAGCACGGGATCGGGCACGGGTACGGGCACGGGTGCCGGGGGTGGTCCGCCTCGTTCCGTTGCTCCTGGTGCTCGGCCTCCTGTTGCCCAGCCTCCTGCTGCTCGGTGCCCAGGCTCCGGCCGCGGCGGCGGACGCCCCGGGTGCCCCGGGCGGCCCGCCGACCGAGGTGTCCGTCCCGACCGGTGCCGCCACCGGCACAGACTCCGGGACCGGCTCCGGCGCCAGGTCCTGGCCCCTCGTGGGTCGGCCGGTGGTCGTGCGGGGCTGGGAGCCGCCGGCCGGTCCGTACGCGCCCGGTCACCGGGGCGTCGATCTCGCCGCGCCGCCCGGCGCCCGGGTTCTGGCGGTGGCCGCCGGACGCGTCGCGTTCGCGGGCCGGGTGGCGGGGCGCGGGGTCCTCACCGTGGAGCTGGCACAGAGCGGCGCTCCGCCCCTGCGCACCACGTACGAACCCGTGCGCTCCCTGGTGCGCGTCGGCGACGAGGTCCGGGCGGGCGCACCGGTGGCGGAGGCGGAGGCGGGCCCTTCGCACTGCGCGCGGGGGTGCCTCCACTGGGGTGTGCGACGCGGGGAGACGTACGTCGACCCGCTCTCGCTGCTGCCGCCCGCCCTGCTGAGGCGGGGCCCCTCACGGCTGCTGCCGGTGTCGGGTGTCCCGCTGCCGGAAGAGGCCGGGGGGCGGGTTCAGCCCCGTACGCCGCGCAGGATCATGGCGACGGCGGTCTCGGCGATCACGCCCGGTTCCTCGGCCACGACCAGCTCGATCCGGCGCACCGCCGCGTCGACGGAGCCCTGGAGCAGCATGGCCGCGAGCCTCGGCTGGGTGTGCCCGAGGTCGCCCAGAGCCTCGACGATCATGGTGATCAGCCCGCCGTGCGCGGCCCTGATCTTCTCACGGGCCCCGGCGTCGAGCTCGCTGGCGGAGATGGCGACCACGGCACGGTGGCGCCGGTCCCCGACCAGTTCGAGCTGCTTGCGGACGTACGCCTCGATCTTCTCCTCGGGCGTGGCGGCCCGGGCCATGGCGTTCTCGACCTCGGCCGCCCACACGGGGAAGTCGACGGCGCAGAGTTCCTCGACGACGGCGGCGCGGGAGCGGAAGTACTCGTACACCGACGACCTGGCGAGACCCGTGCGTTCGGCGAGCGCGGGGAAGGTCAACGCCTCCGTCCCGCCCTCGGAAAGCAGGGAGCGCGCGGCGTCCAGGAGGGCGCCGCGCTGCATGGTCCGGTGCTCGGCCACGGAGGCCGCTCGAATCCTGGGCACGGCTCCACTGTACGGCGGGGGGTGCGCCGGTGAAGTGCCCGACCTCGGCGTCCGGCCGGAGGGGAGGCGGGCACAGAGACGGCCGGGGAGTCGGTCAGCGGCCGGCGTCGGCCAGTTTCGCGCGCAGCTGGAGGACCGACTTGGTGTGGATCTGGCTGACCCGGCTCTCGGTGACTCCGAGGACGTTGCCGATCTCGGCGAGGGTGAGGCCCTCGTAGTAGTAGAGCGTGACCACGGTCTTCTCCCGGTCCGGGAGCGTGTTGATGGCGCGGGCGAGCAGGCGTCTGAGCTCGCGGCCCTCGGCGACCTCCACCGGATCGTCGGCGGCCGTGTCCTCCAGCGTGTCCATCAGGCTGAGCCGGTTGCCGCCTTCCCCGCCCACGTGCAGCAGCTCTTCCAGGGCCACCACGTTCGCCAGCGACAACTGGCTGAAAACAGCGTGCAGTTCCTCCAGCGCGATCCCCATCTCGGCGGCGACCTCGGACTCCGACGGGGTGCGCCGCAGCTGCGCTTCGAGCGTGGCGTACGCGCGCTCGACGTTCCGCGCCTTCTGACGGACGGATCGCGGAATCCAGTCCAGCGCCCGGAGTTCGTCGATCATCGCGCCCCGGATACGGGTGATCGCGTACGTCTCGAACTTGATGGCCCGCTCGATGTCGAACTTCTCGATGGCGTCGATCAGTCCGAAGACGCCCGAGGACACGAAGTCCGCCTGCTCGACGTTGGACGGGAGCCCCACACTGACCCGGCCCGCGACGTACTTGACGAGCGGTGAGTAGTGCAGGATCAGTTGCTCCCGCAGCCGCTCGTCTCCCGTGGACTTGTAACTACGCCACAGCTCCTCGAGGGAGGAGGGGGCGGAGGGCCGCACAGTGCCACGCGCAGCGGGTGGTACTGCCGCGCGGTCAGACCCGGAGGTGTGCTGGGGCATGTGGTGCCTTGAGCCGTTCTGCCGTGAAGTACTGGGGACTTGTGGGGAGTGAAGACCTGTGAGCGTAGCGTGACTGGGGCGTGGCGGTGCGCGTCGGACGGGGGCGGGTGGAGCACGCCGGTGCCGCGCGCGCTCCCGCCGCCGGGCGCGCCGGACGACCGGGGCCGAAGCCGTACGCATCGGCCCCGGGAGTGGCGCCGCACGTACTCCGTAGGTCACCCCGCTTACCTTTTCACCCGAATGCTCCAGGTCAAGTACCGCCTCGCCGGGCAGCATCGTTGAGTCTCGGCCCGGACGCCGGACGCCAGGTGTCGCCCTCCCGTTCGACGAACCCCAGTGAGTGCAGTTCGTACAGCCGCGCGAGCGTCTCGTCGGCCGAAGTCCCTGCGGACCGCGCGACGTCACGCACTCGCGCGGTCCCTTCACGGGTCAGTGCTTCCAGGACCGCGGTGGCGACCGGGCCGAGCAGGTCCCGCGGGAGCACGGGTCCGCGGCGGAGCGGGGCGAGGTCGCCGATGTCGCCGACCAGTTCGGCCACTTCGGCCGCGTCGGTGACCAGTACCCCCTCGCCGCGCAGCAGTTCGTGGACACCGGCCGACAGTCCGCTCGTCGCGGGCCCCGGTACGCCCATGGTGAAGCGGCCGAGCCGCTGGGCGCCCCGGGCGGTCACCAGGGAGCCGCTGCGGTATTCGGCCTCGACCACGACCGTGCCCCTGGTCAGCGCGGCGATCACCCTGTTGCGGAGGACGAACCTGCTGCGGGTCGGATGGGTGCCCGGCGCCAGCTCCCCCACCAGCAGGCCCTCCCGCGCGATCCGGCCGATCAGCTCCGCGTGGCCCCGCGGGTAGGGGACGTCCACCCCGCACGCCAGGACCGCGACCGTCGCGCCTCCGGCGGCCAGCGCTCCCCGGTGCGCCGCGCCGTCCACACCGAAGGCGGCTCCGGAGACCACCACCCAGCCCCGCTCCGCGAGCCCCGCTCCCAGCGTCGCCGCCATGTGGGCGCCGTACGGGGTACAGGCCCGCGCGCCGACCACCGCGACCGAACGCAGCGCCCAGAGCCGCAGATCCGGGCCGCCCCGGATCCAGAGCCCCAGCGGGCGGGCGTCGCCGAGGTCGTCCAGCTGCCCGGGCCACTCCGGGTCGCCCGGGACGACGAACCGCCCTCCGGCCCGGGCCACGGCCTCCAGGTCCCGCTCCGGGTCCGCCGCGGCGGCCCGCATGCGGTATCCGGCGAGCCGGGTCGCCGTCATCCCGGCCAGGGTCTGGGGCGCTCCGTCGTGCGCGGTCAGGCGTCGCAGTACCTCGACGGGCCCGTGCGCGCGAAGCCACCGGCCGGCCCGCTCGTCCCCGGGCTCGACGATCCTGGTGAGGGCGACCCGTGCCAGCCGTTCGGTGTCCGGCCCGCAGCCCGCGGGAGGTTCCGGGGGCTCCGGGGGCGCGGGCATCCTCCCGGCCGCGCCGCCTCCCTCCGGCTCCCCCGGCGCCTCCGGCTCATGCGGCTCCTCCGGCTCATGCGGCCGGGTCCCCCACCGTGCCCCGGTCACGAGGCCCTCGCCTTCATCGGTACTCCGCGCTGGACGCCGGTGCGCAACTCCAGAGCGACGGTCACGTCCGAGGCGTCCGGGCGGTCCACGCCCCGCAGGTCCGCGACGGTCCAGGCCACCCGCAGCACCCGGTCCAGCCCACGCGCCGTCAGAGCACCCCGCTCCATGTCCCGTTCGGCAGCCGTCAGCGCTCCTGGGGCCGCGAGCAGCCGGGTCCGCAGCTCATGGCCCGGCACCTCGCTGTTGGTGGTCCAGGGCGTGCCGGCCAGCCGCTCGGCCGCGCGCGCACGGGCCTCCCGCACCCGGGCGGCCACGACCGCGGTCGACTCGCCCCGGCCGCCGCCTTCCACCAGGTCCGCGCGGGTGACCGGCTCCACCTCGACGCGCAGGTCCACCCGGTCGAGGAGCGGTCCGGACAGCCGGGCCTGGTAGCGGCGGACCACCGCGGGCGGGCATTCGCATCCGGCCCCGCCCAGGCTGTGCCGGCCGCAGGGGCACGGATTCGCCGCGAGCGCCATCAGGAAACGGGCCGGCAGTCTGACCACGCCCGCTGCCCGGGCCACCACGACGTGTCCGGACTCCAGGGGCTGGCGCAGGGCGTCCAGCGCCCTGACCGAGAACTCGGGGGCCTCGTCCATGAACAGCACCCCGCGATGTGCCAGAGAGACCGCGCCGGGTCTCGGCAGTCCGTTGCCGCCGCCGATGAGCGACTGCATGGTGGCCGAGTGGTGCGGGGCGCAGTACGGCGCGACGCTCACCAGCGGCTCGCCCGGCGGGAGGATTCCGGCGACGGAGTGCACCGCCGTCACCTCCAGGGCTTCCCGCCGGGTCAGCGGTGGCAGGATGCCCGGCAGCCGCTCGGCCAGCATCGTCTTGCCCGCGCCCGGGGGGCCTTGGAGCAGCAGATGGTGTCCGCCCGCCGCGGCGATCTCCAGGGCCCTGCGCGCTCTGCTCTGCCCGGCGACGTCGCGCAGGTCCTTGCGGTACGTACCACCCTGGCCTCCGGCCGGGGCGAGCCCCGCGCCGAACCCGGAGCCCGGCACCATCAGCCCGGCGAGCAGGGCGTCCGGGCGGCTCTCCTGGCCCGCCGGTTCGTCGGGGACCGGTTCGTCGCCCAGGATCGCGATCAGCTGGCGCAGGCTCCGTACGCCCAGGACCGAGACGCCCGGGACCAGCGCCGCCTCCCCGGCGGTCTGTTCCGGGACCACGACGTGGCCGTACCCCGCTTCGGCGGCGGCGAGGACGGCGGGCAGCACCCCGCGCACCGGGCGCACCCGGCCGTCCAGGCCCAGCTCGCCGATCATGACGACGTCCGCGATCGCGGACGGATCGATCCGTTCGGCGGCGCCGAGTACGGCGCACGCGACGGCGAGGTCGAAACCGGAGCCGGATTTCGGTACGGAGGCCGGGGAGAGACCGACCGTGAGCTTCTTCTGCGGCCACTCGGCACCGGAGTTGACGACGGCCGCCCTGACCCGGTCCCTGCTCTCGATCAGGCTCTTGTCCGGCAGCCCGACCAACGTGAAGGCCGCCACGCCCGGTTCCAGATCCGCCTGGACCTCCACCACCACGCCCTCCACGCCGACCAGGGCGACGGAACAGGCTCGCGCGAAGCCCATCTCAGGCCACCCCCCGGGCGTGCTCGGCGACCGGGCCGCCCCTTCGGGGCACGATCACTCCGACGAGGTCGATGCGGACACCGCCTCTCGGCGGCCCCCCGTGCGCGTCGAGCCACAGCTCCGCGAGCCGCCGCAGCCGCTCCGCCTTGACCGGGGTGACCGCCGCCATCGGGTGCTGGTACGCCGTCGATCTGCGGGTCTTCACCTCGCAGACGACGAGTGCGTCTCCGTCGCGCGCGACGATGTCGATCTCACCGGCCCGGCAGCGCCAGTTGCGCTCCACCACGGCCATCCCGGCGTCGGTCAGCAGCCGCGCCGCCAACTCCTCGCCGTACCGCCCGAGTGCCCCTCGTGCGTTCTTCATCCGGCACCACCTCCGGCACCGACTCTGCGCGGAGCGGCCGATCCTTGTGGATCTTGGTGGACAAGTTCCCGGATGTGGAAAACCCGGCCACCCTTGAGGATGACCGGGTCGCCCGGATTGACGGTCCGGGGAAACGATCCGTCTCACGCCCGCGGTCCGCTTCACACACCCCGCGTCCGGCGCCGCACGCCCCGCTTCACACACCCCGCATCCGGTGCCGCACACCCCGCTTCACACACCCCGCATCCGGTGCCGCACGCCCCGCGGTCCGCTTCACACACCCGCATCCGGTGCCGCACATCCCACGGCCCCGCTCCACACACCCCGCGGAACGGTTCCCGCCCTCGCGAGGCGGTCCGTCAGCCTCCTGGGAGTTCGAGATCGCTCTTGTTGAGCTCCTCGATGTTCACGTCCTTGAAGGTCAGCACACGCACCTGCTTGACGAACCTCGCCGGCCGGTACATGTCCCAGACCCAGGCATCCGCCATGGACACCTCGAAGAACACTTCTCCCTGGACCGAGTGCACCTGCATCTCGTAGTCGTTGGTGAGGTAGAAGCGACGTTCGGTCTCGATCACGAATTTGAACAGACCGACGACGTCGCGGTACTCCCGGTAGAGCTTCAGCTCCATCTCGGTCTC
This sequence comes from Streptomyces sp. NPDC001770, assembly GCF_053596135.1. Lineage (NCBI taxonomy): Bacteria > Bacillati > Actinomycetota > Actinomycetes > Kitasatosporales > Streptomycetaceae > Streptomyces > Streptomyces sp. NPDC001770. The sequence continues at coordinate 80,077 of NZ_JBSFFN010000004.1, forward strand.
GTACTTTTCGAGGTCCTCGGCGCTCATGGCATGCGTCCCCTTCAGCCGTGCGTTCCCCCATTGTGCTGCAGCCGGTGACGCTCCCGGACGTTCAGGCGATTTCGGGGGCGAGAATCAGCGGAACACTCGGAGAACCCTCGTCGAGCAGCCTGCGCAGCAGCTCGGCGAGCTTGGTCGGGTACACCGTCTCACGGGTCGCCCGGAGTTCGGCGGAAGTCCACCACCTGAGACCTGTGACACTGCGGCGTTCCAGGTCGGTCAGGCCCCCCAGGTCGGTGGCGGTCCGTTCCGTTCGCGCGAGAAAGTACGACTCGTCCTGTTCCCAGCGGCGCCCGTCGAACGGGAAGGAACATCGTCGCTTCCAGAGCACCGGTCCGAGTTCGACATCCGTGATGCCGGTCTCCTCGGCGAGCTCGCGGCGGGCGGCCTCCTCGTGGCTCTCGTCGCCCTCCAGCCCGCCGCCGGGCGTGAACCACCAGGTGGTGCCGGGGTCATCGGGCTCGAAACCGTGCATCAGCAGAATCCGGTCCTGCGGGTCGAGGAGCACGACCCGTGCGACCGTCCGGATCTCAGCGGGCACCCGCCACCGCCTTCGCCTTCGCGGACTTCCCGCGCCTCGTCCACGCGGCGACCGGTCCGTAGGCGCAGCCGGCCAGGATCAGCAGCACACCCACCACCACGGCACCGAGCTGAAGCGGCAGCGGGCCCTGGGAGGAGATGCCGCCGGGAAGTCCGGCGAACCCCTCGGGCCGGTCGAGCATGTGCCCGGACGGCCAGGCCACCGCGTCGACCCGTGCCTCGACCGCGGCGCGCGGCACCGAGCCCTGCCCCTCCTCCGTCAGATGGACGCGGGAGTCCAGGGAGATCGCGCGGTCGTCGCCGAGCAGAAAGAGTTCCCCCTGGGGGACCTTCGCGCTGAACTCCGTGGAAGCGGCCTGTCCGGAGGAACCGGAGTCACTGGAGTCGCCGGACGGTCCGGAGTCGCCGGAAGAACCGGCATCCCCGGATCCGCCGAGGCTGCCGGAGGCTCCCGCCGGCGTCCGCAGATACGGTTCCTCGACGGGCTGGTCGTTGACGGTGAGCCGGCCCCTCGCGTCGCAGCAGACCACCGTGTCGCCGCCGATCCCGACGACCCGCTTGACCATCGGGGAGCCGCTCCACGCCTTGTCGGTGAAGACCACGACGTCGCCGCGCCGCACCTCGTCGCCCGTGATCCGCTGCGCGAGCACCTTGGCCCCGGTCTCCACGGTCGGGGACATCGACCCGGTCGGCACGGTGTACGGCCGGTACACCAGCGCCGCCCAGGCGAACCCGCCGAGGAAGAGCACACAGCCGACGGCCACGGCCAGGCCCGACAACACGTTGCCGAGCCGGCCGCGGCCGTCCGTACGTCCTGCACCACTCATCCCAGCGTCCCCCATCGGAGATCGACAATCGCTGATCCGAGTCGGCACACTACCCGTCGGTACGGTCCCGGGTCAGCCTCCTGCGACGCCAGAAGACCAGGGGCAGCGCTCCCGCCACACCGAGCGCGGCCGGAGCGGCCGCCGCCGCGGCGTTCAGGCCGGGCTGGTCGAAGGTGCTGGGCACGGGAAGGGTCGCCCAGCGGTTGACGGGCCAGGCCACCAGTACGGCACGGCCCACGACGTCGTCCACGGAGACGGTGCCCTGGCCGGGGAGGCTCTGGTGGTAGCGGGAGTCCAGAGAGTTCTGGCGGTGGTCTCCCATGACCCAGATCCGGCCCTTCGGAACCTTGATCGGGCCGAACGGCTTGTCGTCGCAGGGGGTGTTGCCCGGGTAGATGAACGACTTCTCGTCCAGCGCCTTCCCGTTCACCGTGACGGGGCCGTTCAGCTTGCACTCCACCGTGTCGCCGCCCACCGCGATGACCCTCTTGATCAGGTCCTTCTCCTCGGCGGAGGGCATGAGCCCGATGAAGCTGAGGAACTTCTGCGCGATGTTCGGGTCGGGCGTGGTGGTGCCCTCCAGCCAGCCGCCGGGGTCGTGGAAGACGACGACCTCGCCGCGTTCCGGCTCGGAGCCGAACCACGGGGTCAGCTTGTCCACCAGCACCCGGTCGCCACGCTGGAGCGTGTCCTGCATGGAGTCCGAGGGAATCGAGAACGCCTGGACCAGGAAGGTCTTGATCAACAGAGCAAGAACGAGCGCGATCCCGATGAGGAGCGGCAGCTCCTTCCAGAAGGAACGCTGCTTGGGGCCCGAGGCGGCGCCGTCCGGGGCGTCGTCATCCCCCGTCCGGTCCGCCGCCGCCTCCGAGGGGTCCCCGGTCCGTCCGGGCCGGTCCTCGGGTTCGTCGTGTCCGGATCGTGCGCCGACCGCCAAATCCCCCACATCCACTCCTCAATCCGTGCCACCGCCCGCGCCGGATGCGACGCAGGCCCATCACTCCCATAACGAGCGGGAGTTCCGCAGGGGTCGGGAGCGGGATCATTCCGTAGGGATCCTGGTGGGACACACTATGCGAGAGACCGGGCGCGGCCGACGCTCCCGACGCGGCGTCCGGCACCCCCGCGAACGCGTCCCGCTGCCCCAGCGTGGCCCAGTTCTTCGCAGGCCAGGCGATGACCACGGCGCGCCCCACGACGTCCGAGAGCGGCACAGTGCCGTGGAAGCCGTTGCCGAGGTGGTAGCGGGAGTCGGCGGAATTGGACCGGTGGTCGCCCATCACGAAGATCCGGCCCTCGGGAACCTTTACCTCGAATTGGATGGCCGATGGCACATCCCCAAGGTTCAGGTAGGGCTCGTCGACGGCCACCCCGTTGACGGTGAGCCGGCCGTCCTTCCCGCAGCACTTCACGGTGTCCCCGCCGACCGCGACCACCCGCTTGATCAGGTCCTGTTCGTCGGCGGAGGGCAGCAGTCCGATGAAGGTGAGGAACTCCTTCGCCTGCCGGATCCCGACCGGTGCCGTGCCGGTGTCCGCCGTCTCGCCCTCCCCCAGCCAGCCGCCGGGGTCCTTGAACACCACCACGTCGCCCCGCTGCGGCTGGGCGCTGAACCACGGCGTCATCTTGTCGACCAGAACCCGGTCACCGATCTGGATGGTCTGTTCCATCGAGCCGGAGGGGATCACGAAGGCCTGCACCACGAAGGTCTTGAGGAACAGGGCTATGAGCAGCGCGAACACGAGCAGGAGGGGGATCTCGGTCACCTTGGACCTGCGGCGCCGCCGGGCGACCCGGCGCGCCAGCCTCCGGCGCTCGGCTCGGGTCGGTGCCGGACGCGCGCCCCCGGTCCCGGCCGGGGAGGCGGACCGGTCCGCCTCCCCGGTGCCGTACGAGGTCGAGGCCCCCTCCTCGGAAGCGGTGCCGTACGAGGACTCCTCGGAACCGGTGCCGTACGAGGACTCCTCGGAACCGGAGCGGTTCCCGATGCCGCGGCTACCCATGCGGGCCCCCCGGCTCCGGTACGCCGTCGAACGCGGCGCCGGAACCGGCCAGGGATCCCGCCCGGCTCCAGGGCCAGCCGATCCAGTCCACCCGGCCGATCACCTCGTCGACGGGCACCATGCCGCCCCCGGGTTCCCCGAGGTGACTGCGCGAGTCGCTGGACCGGTCCCGGTGGTCGCCCATCATCCACAGGGTGCCGTCGGGGACGACGATGTCGAACGGCACCCGGGAGGGGGCGTCCCCCGCGTGCAGGTACTCCTCGTCCAAGGGGGCACCGTTCACCTCGAGCCGGCCCTTCGCGTCGCAGCAGACCACGTGGTCCCCGCCCACCCCGACGACGCGTTTCACGAAGTCGGTGTCCGGGGGGTCGGCGAGCCCCAGGACCGCGGCGGCCCCGCGCAGCAGCCCGGAGACAGGGTTCCCGCCGGCGCTCTCGGGGAGGAAGGATCCGGTGCCGTCGAAGACCACCACGTCGCCCCTCCCCGGCGCGGAGCCGAATCGGTACGCCAGCTTGTTCACGAACACCCGGTCCCCGACCCGCAGCGTGGACTCCATGGAGCCGCTCGGGATGAGGAAGGGCTGCACGACGAAGGCGCTGAGGAGGAGTACGGCAACGGGCAGGGCGGCGCAGATCAGGGCCGCCCGCCGCAGCGCGGGGCCGCGCTCGTTCCGCTCGCCGCCGTCCTGCCCCGGCCCACCGGACTCGCCTGCCTCACCGGACTCGGCGGGGGACCCGTCGGGACCGGGGCAGGTACCGCCGGAAGGCCCGAGAGCCCCGGAACGCGAAAAGCGCGACCGCGCCACCGGACCTTTCGCAGGTCCGGCGGAGCGATCGCGCCTCGTGTGCTGTTCTTCCGTGTCCATCGCGGCCGAAGCCTATCCGGCCGCGCTGTGGACGCCGGTGTCGGATCAGCGGTCGCGCTTCTCCTTGATCTTCGCGGCCTTGCCGCGCAGCTCACGGAGGAAGTACAGCTTGGCGCGACGGACGTCACCGCGGGTGACGAGCTCGATCTTCTCGAAGATCGGGCTGTGCACCGGGAAGGTGCGCTCGACGCCGACGCTGAAGGAGACCTTGCGGACCGTGAAGGTCTCGCTGACGCCCGCGCCCTGGCGGCGGATGACGATGCCCTTGAACTGCTGGATACGGGAGCGGTTGCCCTCGATCACGCGCACGTGGACGTTGACGGTGTCACCGGCGCGGAACGCCGGGAGGTCCGAACGCAGGGAGGCGGCGTTGACGCCATCGAGCAGGGAAGCCATTGTGTCTGCTTTCTTCGCCGATGCCACAGGTCATCGACGGGAGATCGTCTGGAAGATCGAAGCGCTGATCACGCCGGTCGGACGTCGTTCCCCCTGTGGCAGGGGCGCACGCCGGACGGACAGCAGCTGCTCATTCTTCCACGTCGGACGGCCTGCGCCAAAATCGGCCACCGGGCTCCGGTGCCCAGCCGAGGATCGAGAGGATCTCCCGGTCCTTCTTGTCGAAGTCGCTCGCGGCACAACGCTCGATCAGGTCGGGCCTGTTCAGCGCGGTACGCGCGAACGCCTGGTCCCGGCGCCACCGCGCGATCTTCCCGTGGTGGCCGGTGAGCAGCACGTCGGGGATGGCCCGGCCGCGCCACTCGGGCGGCTTGGTGTAGACGGGGCCCTCCAGCAGGTTGGCCATGGCGCCGGGGGCGAAGGAGTCGTCGCGGTGCGACTCGGCGTTGCCGAGGACACCGGGCAGCAGGCGGGCCACCGCCTCGGTGATCACGAGGACGGCGGCTTCCCCGCCGGCCAGGACGTAGTCGCCGATGGAGACCTCGACGACCGGCATGCGCGTGGCGTACTCCTCCATCACGCGGCGGTCGATGCCCTCGTACCGCGCGGGGGTGAAGACCAGCCACGGCCGTTCGGAGAGTTCGACCGCGAGTTCCTGGGTGAAGGGGCGTCCGCTGGGCGTGGGCACGACCATGACGGGGCCGTGTGCGCCGCTCTCGTAGCCGTCGGCGAGCACCTGGTCGAGGGCGTCGCCCCACGGCTCGGTCTTCATGACCATGCCGGGTCCACCGCCGTACGGGGTGTCGTCGACCGTGTTGTGCCGGTCGTACGTCCACTCCCGCAGGTCGTGGACGTGCACCCCGAGGCTTCCCCGGGCCCGGGCCTTGCCCACGAGCGAGACGTTCAGCGGGTCGAGGTACTCGGGGAAGATCGTGACGACGTCGAGACGCATTACGCCTGGCCCCCCGCGCCGGTGGCGGAGCCGCCCCCGGCCCCGTCCTCGGCCTCCTCGTCGCGCGAGGAGACGACGACCGCCTCGCTCTCGTCGAGCAGGCCGGGCGGCGGGGTGATGACGGCCCGCTGCTCCTCCAGGTCGATCTCGGTGACGATCTCCTCCACGAAGGGGATCATCACCTCGCTGCCGTCCGGGCGCTCCACGATGAACAGGTCCTGCGAGGGCAGGTGGGTGATCTCGGTGATCCGGCCGATCTCGGTGCCGTCCGCGAGTACCACGTCGAGGTCCATCAGCTGGTGGTCGTAGAACTCCTCCGGGTCCTCGGGGAGCTCGTCCGGGTCGACCTCGGCGATCAGCAGGGTGTTGCGCAGCGCCTCGGCGGCGGTCCGGTCGTGCACGCCCGCGAAGCGGAGCAGCAGCCGGCCGCTGTGCACCCGGCCGGTCTCGATCGTGAGCGGCCCCGTTGCCGCCGGGTCGGTGGCGAGCACGGCACCGGGGCCGAGCCGCAGCTCCGGCTCGTCCGTGCGGACCTCGACGGTGACTTCGCCCTTGATGCCGTGGGCGCGGCCGATCCGCGCAACTACCAACTGCACGCTGATTCTCCGATTGATGGGGCGGACGCGGGCGTCCGGCGTGAGCCGGGCGACAGCGCCGGGGGTACGGGAGGGCGGCCCCGGACGTCCCCGGGGCGGGTCCTGCGGACACCGCCCGGCGGGGGCCGGAGCCGGAGCGACGACAAGGGCCGGGGACGGCTGTGAAGCCCTCCCCGGCCCTTGCCGGTGTTCAACTCTTTCAGCGCACCTGGTCCACGTCGACGAGGTCGACGCGGATGCCGCGGCCGCCGATGGCGCCCACGACCGTGCGCAGAGCACGCGCGGTGCGGCCGTTGCGGCCGATCACCTTGCCGAGGTCGTCGGGGTGTACCCGGACCTCGAGCACGCGCCCGCGGCGCAGGTCGCGCGAGGCGACCTGCACATCGTCGGGGTTGTCGACGATGCCTTTCACGAGGTGCTCAAGAGCCTCCTCGAGCATGCTCAGGCCTCGGTCGACTCGGCAGCGTCGGCCGCCTCGTCAGCCTTCTTCTCGGACTTCTTGGCCTTCGGGGTGATGGCTTCACCCTTGGCCTCGTCACCGTCGGAGGCCAGGGCCTCGAACAGGGCGCGCTTGTCAGCCTTGGGCTCCGGCTGCAGCAGCGGCGCGGGGGCCGGGAGGCCCTTGTGGGCCTGCCAGTCACCGGTGAGCTTGAGGATCGCGAGGACGGGCTCGGTCGGCTGGGCGCCGACGGACAGCCAGTACTGCGCGCGCTCCGCGTTGACCTCGATGCGCGACGGGTTCTGCACCGGGTGGTACAGACCGATCTCCTCGATGGCCCGGCCGTCACGGCGGGTACGGGAGTCGGCGACGACGATGCGGTAGTGAGGCGAACGGATCTTGCCCAGACGCTTCAGCTTGATCTTGACTGCCACGGAAGTGGTGTCTCCTGGTCTTGACGGGATTGGGCACAACAAAATGCCACGTGGGGTTGTGGCACTCGAGGTGCCCGATGGACGCGTCAGCCGGAGGAGAGAGGGGTCCTGTGCGACTGTCGAGTGCAGCTGTCCATTGTGCCACACACCATCGGCTCACCCCACCGCGACGGTGGCTTCCGGAATGCGGAACGGCTTCCCGCAGCCCCCGCAGACGATCGGGGCCTGGGCGAGGACCGAGGGGACGACCCGGACGTTGCGTCCGCAGTCGCAGACGGCCTTGACGCGGACGCCGCCGCCGGACGAGCCGTGCCGGGCCGCCGGGCCCCGGAAGGACCGCTTGGTGTCGGCAGCCGTCGCCACGGTGTGCGCCTTCAGCGCGCGCTGGAGGCGCTCGGCCGTGGGCCGGTACCGCCGCTTCGCCTCCGGATTGAGAGTGACCAGCGAGAAACCGCTGCTGGGGTGGGGCTCGTCGGTGTGGTCGAGCCCCAGCTCTTCGGCGATCGCGAGAAAACGTCGGTTGTGGTAACGGCCGGCGCGGGAGGTGTCGCGTACACCTCGGGCGGCGGCGATGCCGTGGACTGCCTCGTGGAGCAGTCGCTCGAAGGAGAGTTCGGCGCCACAGGCGGACGAGGACTCTCCGATCAGGGACTCGGGTGCGGCGAGATCGGGCAGCTCGGGGTGGTACCGCTGAATGTCGGCCCACGCCTGCGCCAGCTCTGCGGCAAGTACAGGTGGTGTCGTGCTCACGTCGTGATAACGAGCCTGGGGGCCCCGGTGTTCCTATTCCGGGGCATCCCAAATAATTTGCACGTACCAGCCGGTTGGCGGCGATGCCCCGTGTACGCGCACGGGTACGCCGATCTGCGGAGAAGCCTCACAGCTCCCACCAAGGCCGTACGTAATAACGCGTAGACACCCTGGTCGGAGTGCATGGTTCCGTACCGCTTTCGCACGCTTTTGCGAGCGCCGGGCCCGGGGTCCGGACCGTCACCGCAGCCTGCGGCGGCGGCTCGGGGCCGAGGGGATCCACCCGTGTCCGCGCGCGGTCGGGGCGAGGCTACCGCTCCCGCCGCCCGAACGGAGCACCGGCCCCGCCCGCCGCTCCCGTACGCGGCCGGCCCACCCGCGGGCGGTCCGCCGAGCTCCTCGGCCACCCCCGTGACCACGGCGTACGCGGACCCCGGGGCGTTCGACGTGCTGCGCTCCGGGTGTCGGGTGAGACTGGGCGGAAGGAACGGGAGGCTCGCGTTCCGGATGGCCGCCGCCCACCGCGGACCACCGGACCCGGGTGCCACCCGGCGGACCGCAGGGTCCGCGAAGAGAGTCGGTACCGCCTTCCCAACGGCGAGAGTCGGCGGTGCGGCGCACCCCCGCCCCCACAGGGCGCACGACCGGGGCGCGCAATGAATGACCCTGCGCCCCCTGGACGCGGCGGCTGATGCGCAGTTCCCTGACATACGGGGATGCGGACGCCCGCACGCGGGGGCGCCCATTCGGGCACGACCGAACCCTCTTGGCGATTGGGGTACATCCATGACACCAACGCTCGTCCGGAACCACAGGTACGCGGACACCCCCGCTCCGGTGGACACCGGTACCCGTGCCCGCGACTGGGCAGAGATCCAGGAGCGGATGCTGTCACCGCTGTACGAAGCGGTCTACGAACGGCTCGAAGTCGGATCCGGCACGCGCATGCTCTCCCTCGGCTGCGGTTCCGGGCTCGCCCTGCTGATCGCGGCGGCCCGCGGAGCCAGGGTCACCGGGGTGGACACCGACCACGACCGGCTCGCCCTGGCGCGGGAGCGGCTGCTGCCCCCGGGCATGGAGTACTCGGGCGGAAGAGCCGGGCCCCTCGGCCCGAGTACCGGCGCGGCGGCACGCCTGGTCGACGGCCTCCCGGCGGCGGCGCCCGCGGACGGGGCACCGTACAACCTGGTCACCGCCTTCGACCCGATCGGCTGCACAGCGGGCGACGGGGAGGAGCTCACCCCCGCGCTGGAGTCCGCCGTACCGCTGGCGGCCCGGGGCGCGACCGTGGTGCTGACCGGCTGGGGGCCGCCCGAGCGGTGCGCCACGGCGGCGGTGCTGGAGGTGGCGGACCGGCTCTCGAACCCGTCCGGCGGTGCGCGCTCCGGCGCCCGGCGCCCGGCACGGCGGGACGATCTGGAGGAGGTCGCCTCCCGGGCGGGGCTGAAACCGGACGGATCGGGCCGGGTGTCCTGCCCGTTCGGCTACGCGGACCTGGACAGCGCGGTCCGCGGGCTGCTCTCGACGGGGCTCTTCGACGCCGCGGTGGCGGCCACGGACTGCGGACAGGTCGCCAAAGAGGTAGCCGAGGCGCTCCATCCGCACCGGCGGTCCGACGGCACGGTGTGGATGCCGAACGTCTTCCGCTACCTGGTCTGCGTCTGCTGAGATCCGCTCCCGGCAGCGGGCGTGCGAGTGGCGGACGGGACGGTCCGTCGCCCCTCGCACGCTTCCGCGCCCCATCTGGTCGATGGCGTGGCGCTGCCCAGCGGGGCGGTCCGCCCCGTGCACCGGGCGCCCGCTCACGCCGGATGCGGCTTCTCCAGCCGGGTGATCCCCGCGGCGCGGTACGCCTCCGCCTCCTCCAGCGTCTCGTTCGCCAGCAGCGCCTCGGCGAGCGAGTCGAGCCGGTCGCGGTTCTCCCGCAGCAGCCGGCAGGCGTCCTCGTAGCACTCGTCGACGATGCGCCGCATCTCTTCGTCGATCGCGTCCAGCGTGGCGGGCGCCGCCGACAGGCCGTACGCCTGCTGGGCGTCGGCCGGGATGGCCGTGAGGCGGCCGACCCGGTGGCTCATCCCCCAGCGTCCGACCATGCCGCGCGCCAGGCTGGTGACCTGTTCCAAGTCGCTCTCGGCGCCCGTGGTGATCACGTCGTAGACCACGTGCTCCGCGGCCATGCCGCCGAGGGCGCCGATGATCCTGCCGCGCAGGTAGTCCTCGGTGTACGCGTACTTGTCGGCGTCCGGGGTGGAGAGCGTCACGCCCAGGGCCCGGCCGCGCGGCACGATGGTGACCTTGCGCACCGGGTCGGCGCCCGGCTGGAGCATGCCGAGCAGGGCGTGGCCGCTCTCGTGGTACGCGGTCCTGCGGCGCTCCTCCTCCGGCATGACCAGCGGGCGTTCGGCGCCGAGCTGGACCTTCTCCAGAGCCTGGGAGAGGTCTGTCTGCTCCACTTCGGAGCCCTTGCGCTTGACGGCGAGCAGCGCCGCCTCGTTGGCCAGGTTGGCGAGATCGGCGCCGGTCATGCCGGGGGTGGAGCGGGCCACCCGGGACAGGTCGACGTCGTCGGCGAGCGGGATCTGCCGGGTGTGGATCTTCAGGATGGCCTCGCGGCCGCCGCGGTCCGGCGGGCTGACCTGCACGATGCGGTCGAACCTGCCGGGCCGGGTGAGGGCGGGGTCGAGGACGTCGGCCCGGTTGGTCGCGGCCAGCACGACCACACCCTCCGAGCCGGAGAAGCCGTCCATCTCGGTGAGGATCTGGTTGAGGGTCTGCTCGCGTTCGTCGTGGCCGCCCATGCCGGCGCCGCCGCCCCGGACGCGCCCGATGGTGTCGATCTCGTCGATGAAGACGATGGCGGGCGCGACCTTGCGGGCCTCTGCGAAGAGTTCGCGCACCCGGCCGGCGCCCACGCCCACGATCATCTCGATGAACTCGGAAGCCGACGCGGAGAAGAACGGCACCCCGGCCTCCCCCGCGACGGCGCGCGCCAGCAGCGTCTTGCCGGTGCCGGGCGGACCGGCGAGGAGGACCCCGCCGGGCATGCGGGCGCCCATCTTCCGGTAGGCGTCCGGGTTCTTCAGGAAGTCGACGACGTCGTTGAGCTCGCCCTCCACCTCGTCGATGCCGGCCACGTCGGCGAAGGTCGTGCGGGTGCCGCTCTCCAGGGCGACCGGCTTGGGCGGTGCCTTGCGTCCGAAGCCGCCCATGCCGCCGCCGGGGCCGCCGCGCGACATCCGCCGGGCGATGAACACCCAGAGCAGGACGAGGAGCAGCATCGGCGCGAGCGAGATCAGCAGGTTGGCGAGGAAGCTGCGCTGCTGGACGACGGGCTCGGCGGTGACGGTGACGTCGTCGTCGACCAGTTCGTCCCAGAGGTTGTCGTCGGCGAAGGCGGGCCGCTGGGTGGTGAACTTGGTGTACTCGGTGTCCTCGCCGGGGACCTTCGCCTTCTTCTTCAGCTCGCCCTGGATGGCGTCGCCCTTGGAGTAGATCTTGGAAACGTTCCCGGCGCCGACCTGCTTGGTGAACTCGGTGTAGGCGATGGTCGGCTCGTCGTCGCCGTTGAAGAAGGAGAGCACCAGGTTGGCGAGGAGATAGACGATCAGCGCGGTGAGCAGCAGCCGCCCCCAGCCGCCCGGCATCTTCCGGCGCTGCGGTGCGGGCGGGGGTGCGCCCTCGGAGCGCCAGGGCTGGTCGGGGCGATCGCGGGGAGGTACGGGGGTGGTCACACGCTCTCCTCTGCCGACGACCGTGAGTGGCGACATTCGCGACATTAGGGGAGAAAACGCGCCGAAGCTCCCGGAGAGTCCACTCCATGGGCCGTACGCGGCATGCCGGAGCGAGCGGTCCCCGGGCCGTACGCGGCACGCCGAGCGCGCCGTACGCGGCACAGCACACCGATCCGGGCGTGCACGGCATGCCGAAGGGGCGCGCACCATCGCGGTGCGCGCCCCTTCGGACGTACTGCTACGCCTGGGAGACAGGCGTCCCGCAGTGGTCAGCCCATGAACTTCTTGAACTCGTCCGGCAGCTCGAAGTCCTTGCCCGGCGCACCCTGGTCCGGCACGCCGAAGGCGTTGCCCTGGGCGGCCGCCTGCTCGCGGCGCTCCGCGGCGGCCTGCTCCTCGGCCTTGCGCTTCATCGGGTTGCCGCTCTTGCGCTTGCCCTTGGCCTGCTTGATCTGCTTCTTCTGCCGGCCGGGGCCGCCACCCATGCCGGGCATCCCCGGCATGCCGGGCATGCCGCCGCCCTGGGCCATCCGCGACATCATCTTGCGGGCCTCGAAGAAGCGCTCCACGAGGTTCTTCACCGCGGAGACCTCGACGCCCGAGCCCTTGGCGATACGGGCCCGGCGCGAGCCGTTGATGATGGTCGGCTCGGCGCGCTCCTTGGGCGTCATCGACTTGATGATCGCGGCGGTGCGGTCGACGTCGCGCTCGTCGATGTTGGCGATCTGGTCCTTGATCTGCCCCATGCCGGGCAGCATGCCGAGCAGCTTGGAGATGGATCCCATCTTGCGGACCTGCTCCATCTGCGCCAGGAAGTCGTCGAGCGTGAAGTCCTTGCCCTTGCTCGACGCCAGCTTGGAGGCCATTTTGGCGGCCTCTTCCTGGCTGAACGTCTTCTCCGCCTGCTCGATGAGGGTGAGCAGGTCACCCATGTCGAGGATGCGGGAGGCCATGCGGTCCGGGTGGAAGGCGTCGAACTCGTCGAGCTTCTCGCCGTTGGACGCGAACATGATCTGCTTGCCCGTGACGTGGGCGATCGACAGGGCGGCACCACCGCGGGCGTCGCCGTCGAGCTTGGAGAGCACCACGCCGTCGAAGCCGACGCCGTCGCGGAAGGCCTCGGCGGTGTTGACCGCGTCCTGGCCGATCATCGCGTCGACGACGAAGAGGATCTCGTCCGGGCTGACGGCGTCGCGGATGTCCGCGGCCTGGCGCATCAGCTCCTGGTCGATACCGAGGCGGCCCGCGGTGTCGACGATGACGATGTCGTGGACCTTGTTCTTGGCGAACTCGATGGAGTCCTTCGCCACCTGCACCGGGTCGCCGACGCCGTTGCCCGGTTCCGGCGCGTACACGGCGACGCCCGCGCGCTCGGCGACGACGCTCAGCTGGTTGACGGCGTTGGGGCGCTGGAGGTCACAGGCGACGAGGAGCGGGGAGTGCCCCTGTCCCTTGAGCCAGAGGCCGAGCTTTCCGGCGAGGGTGGTCTTACCGGCACCCTGGAGGCCCGCGAGCATGATCACGGTGGGCGGGTTCTTCGCGAACCGCAGCCGCCGGGTCTCCCCGCCGAGGATGGAGACGAGCTCCTCGTTGACGATCTTGACGACCTGCTGGGCCGGGTTCAGCGCTCCGGAGACCTCGGCGCCGCGCGCCCGCTCCTTGACGTTGGCGATGAAGGCACGGACCACCGGAAGCGCGACGTCCGCCTCGAGCAGGGCGATACGGATCTCGCGAGCCGTGGCGTCGATGTCCGCCTCGGACAAGCGGCCCTTGCCCCGGAGGTTCTTGAAAGTCGCGGCAAGGCGGTCGGAGAGAGTATCGAACACGGCGCTCGTCGGTCCTCAGGGTCGGGGGCGTGGCAGGTCGCCTACTAGAGTATCCGGCCCGGACGAGCGGCCGTCCTCGCCGGTGGCGATCGGTGCGGAGCGGGGAAGCGAGCACGGGCACGGCCCGGCGGGCGGGGGAGCGGCCGCGCCCCTCCCCCGCCCGCCGGCCCGCCCCTCAGCGGAGTGCGGTCTCCAGCGACTTCGCCACGGTGGCGGCCTCCTCGTCGGAGAGGACCGTCCCGTCGGTACGCGTGACGTAGAGGGTGTCCACCGCGTTGGCGCCGAGCGTCGCGACGTGGGCCGAGCGCACCCGTACCGCGCTGTCCTCCAGCGCCTGGCCGATCCGGTGCAGCAGCCCTGGGGCGTCCTGCGCGCGGACCTCGATGACCGTGGCCTGCCGGGAGGCGGCGGACGCGACCGTGACCCGGGGCGGCGGGGCCTTGATGCCGCGCCGCCGGGGATAGGCGGATTCCCGTTCGGCGAGGCGGGCCTGGATGTCGAGCGTCCCGTCGAGCACCCGCAGCAGGTCGGCGCGGAGGCGGGACGCCTGCGGCAGCGAGCCGTACTCGGCGGCCACCCGCCAGCTGAGCAGCAGGAGGTCGGCGGACTCGCCCAGCTCGGTGGGGAGCTCGACGGCGCGCAGGTCGGCGGCGCGGACGGTGAGGCGGTGCAGGGCGAGCACTCCCGCGACGGCGGGCAGCACGCCCGGCCGGTCGGGCAGCGCGATGAGGAGTTCCACGCCGACCGGGCCCGGTTCGCCCGACTCGGAGGGCGGTTCGGGCTGGGTGTGCAGGGCGAGGACGGGTTCGCGGGTGCGCAGCGCCTCGATGGCGAGGCGCTCCTGTTCGGCGTCGGGGACGGCGGGGCCGGGGTCGGCGGGTGCCTCTCCGGCCAGTACGGCGGCCACCCGCCCGACGAGGTCGTCGACGAGGGAGGCGCGCCAGGTGCTCCAGGCGGCCGGCCCGGTGGCCAGTGCGTCGGCCACGGTGAGCGCGTGGAGCAGCTCCAGGGTGGAGAGGGAGCCGACGGCCTCGGCGACCGCGGTGACGGTGTCGGGGTCGTCCAGGTCGCGGCGGGTCGCGGTCTCGATGAGCAGCAGGTGCCGGCGTACGAGGGTGGCGATGACGGCGACGTCGGCCTTGTCGAAGCCGATGCGGGTGGCCATGTCCCGGGCGATGACCTCGCCGGCGACGGAGTGGTCGCCCGGCCAGCCCTTGCCGATGTCGTGCAGCAGGGCGGCGACCAGCAGCAGGTCGGGGCGCCCGACCCGGCGGGTCAGGGAGGCGGCGCGGACGGCCGTCTCGACGAGGTGGCGGTCGACGGTCCAGGTGTGGACGGCGTTGCGCTGGGGCCGGCAGTGGACCCGTTCCCAGTCGGGCAGCAGCCGGGTGACGATGCCCTCGGCTTCGAGGGCCTCCCACACCGCGACGGTCGCCTCGCCCGCGCCGAGCAGGGTGACCAGCTCCTCGCGGGCCTCGGGGGGCCAGGGCACGGAGAGGGGTGCGGCCGCTCCGGCGAGATGGCGTACGAGGTGGCGGGAGAGCGGGAGCCCGGATTCGGCGGCGGCGGCCGCGGCCCGCAGCGTCAGTACCGGGTCGCGCTCGGGGCGTGCCGAGCGGGCGAGGACGACCTCGCCGTCCGCCTCGACGACTCCTTCGGCGAGGGGGGTGCGCTCGGGGGCGGGTTTGGCGCCGCCGAGCATGGCGCGGAGCCGGGGGCGCATAGAGCGGGCGCGCAGGACCCGGTCGACCTCGCGCCAGGTGACGTCGGAGGCGTACGAGACGGTGCGGGCGGCCTCGTACACCTGGCGGAGCAGGGCGTCGGCGTCGAGCAGGCCGAGCGCGGCGGCGACCTGGTCCTGTTCCTGGAGGGCGAGCCGGTCGGTGGCCCTTCCGGTCACGAGGTGCAGGGCGTCGCGGGTGTCGAGGAGGACGCGGCGGGCTTCGACGAGCCCCTCGCGGGGGGCGTCGGCCACCCAGGAGGCGGCGACGGCGCGCAGGGCGGTGGCGTCGCGGAGGCCGCCGCGGGCCTCCTTGAGGTCGGGTTCGAGGAGGAACTGAAGCTCGCCCATGCGTTCGGCCCGCTCCTGGCAGAGCTCGTGGAGGGCGGGGAGCCGCTTGGGGGCCTGGTTGCGCCAGTCGGCGAGGACGTGGGTGCGCAGGGCGGTGACGAGGCCCACGTCGCCGGCGACCGCGCGGGCGTCCAGCAGGCCGAGGTGGACCTTGAGGTCGTCGGCGGTCGCCTTGCGGGCCTCCGCCGGGGTGCGTACGGAGTGGTCGAGCGCGAGGCCCAGGTCCCAGACGGGGTACCAGATGCGGTCCGCCAGGGCGGAGACGGCCGCGGCCTCGGCCGAACCGTCGTGCAGCAGGAGGAGGTCGAGGTCGCTGCGCGGGGAGAGTTCGCCCCGGCCGTAGCCGCCGACGGCGACGAGGGCGGCACCGCGTACCCCCGCGTGTTCGGCGGCGGCGGTGAAGAGGGCGTTCAGCCAGTCGTCGGTGAGGCCGGCCAGGGCCGAACGGCGCGGCGGCCCGGACCGCGTCTCCTGCTGGAGGAGGCGCAGCCGGGCCGCCGCATAGCCGCTGGGTCCCGAGTCTTCGGATTCGGTGGTCACTTCGGTACTCGTCACCCAGTTGCCTTCCGTTCCACGGGCGTCGGTGTCAGAGAGCGTCCGGGCCGCGTTCGCCGGTCCGTACCCGGACCGCCGTGTCGACCGGCACGCTCCAGACCTTGCCGTCACCGATCTTGCCGGTCCGGGCGGCCTTCACGACGACGTCGATGAGCTGTTCGGAGTCCTCGTCCTCGACCAGGACCTCGATGCGGATCTTCGGTACGAGGTCGACGGTGTACTCGGCACCGCGGTAGACCTCGGTGTGGCCGCGCTGGCGTCCGTAGCCACTGGCCTCGGTCACGGTCAGCCCCTGGACGCCGAAGGCCTGGAGGGCCTCCTTGATCTCGTCCAGCCGGTGGGGCTTCACGACCGCCGTGATGAGCTTCATGCGTCCACCTTCTTGTTCGGAGCTGCCGGGGTGTCCAGGACCGGTGCCGCGGTACGGGAGGCCGCGCCGCCGCCGGCTCCGCTGAAGTCGTACGCGGTCTCGGCGTGCTCGACCTGGTCGATGCCGGAGATCTCGTCGTCCTCGGTGACCCGCATTCCGATCGTCTTGTCGACGAGGAAGGCGAGGACCGCGGACACCACCAGAGAGTAGGCCAGGACGGAGAAGACTCCTACGGCCTGCTTGCCGAGCTGGTCGAGGCCGCCGCCGTAGAAGAGGCCCTTGGCGTCGGACTGGACGCCGCCGGTGGCGAAGAAGCCGATGAGCAGCGAGCCGACGACACCGCCGACGAGGTGGACGCCGACGACGTCGAGCGAGTCGTCGTAACCGAACTTGTACTTCAGGCCGACCGCCATGGCGCACAGGACACCGGCGATGACGCCGACGGCGATGGCGCCGAGCGGGCTGACCGCACCGCCCGAGGGGGTGATGGCGACGAGTCCGGCGACGGCGCCGGAGGCGGCACCGAGGGTGGTGAAGGAGCCGTGGCGCAGCTTCTCGTAGCCGAGCCAGGCGAGCATCGCGGCGGCGGTGGCGACCTGCGTGTTGACGAACATCACGGCGCCCACGCCGTCGTCGTTGCCCAGCCAGGAGCCGGCGTTGAAGCCGAACCAGCCGAACCACAGAAGACCGGCGCCGAGCATGACGAGCGGCAGGCTGTGCGGGCGCATCGGGTCACGCTTGAAGCCGACGCGCTTGCCGATCACGAGGATCACACCGAGGGCCGCGGCACCGGCGTTGATGTGGACGGCCGTACCGCCGGCGAAGTCGATGACGCCCAGCTCGAAGAGCCAGCCGCCGGCGCCCCAGACCCAGTGGGCGACCGGGAAGTAGACCACGGTGACCCAGAGGGTGATGAAGAGCGCCCAGGCGGTGAACTTCACGCGGTCGGCGAGGGCGCCGCTGATCAGTGCGGGGGTGATGATGGCGAACATCAGCTGGAAGACGGCGAAGACGTACACCGGGATGGTGTAGCCGTCCCAGAGCTCGGTCAGACCGATGCCGCTGAGTCCGACGTAGTCGGAGGACCAGCCGATGATGGAGCCGGAGTCGGTGCCGAACGCGAGGCTGAATCCGTAGAGCACCCACAGGATCGTCACGATCCCGAGGCTGATGAAGCTCATCATCAGCATGTTCAGGCTGCTCTTGACGCGGACCATGCCTCCGTAGAAGAAGGCCAGGGCCGGGGTCATGAGCATCACCAGGGCCGAGCAGATGAGCATGAACCCGGTGTTGGCGGCAGACAGCTGAGGGGTGTCTGCGGCAAGCGTCGTGATGCCTGGGGGCATCGGCGTCTCCTCGTCGTCGGAGCGGCCGCGGCGTGCGGGGGAAGGCTGCGGGACCACTGGGAAAAGGTGCGGTTCCTTATGCGCCATGAGATTGGCGGAGCACCGTTTCCACGGATGCCGCTCGGTGTTTCGCCGCAGTGACGAAGCCGCCGGGAGTGTTACGTCGGCATGAACCCGGAGCGACGTAACCGGTGTCCCGCCTACCATGCGGTCCATGCCGCATACGGTGCGGTTGAAGTCCCGCGACACGCGAACCGGCCACGGCGGCCCCCCGCCGACCTGGCACGGAGGGGCCCGGCCGGTGGTACGGGACGGTCGCCGCGGCCGCTGGGCGCGGGGGCCGGGTCAGACCGCTTCGGCGGTCTCCGGCAGCTGCTCGCTGAGCACCTCGGTGAGGTGCGCGACGTCGGCCACGTCACCGAAGTCCCTGGCAGCGGCGTCGACGGTCTTGCGCAGACGGGTGTTGACGCGCTCGGAGCGGACCTTCTTGGCGACGTCCAGCGCCTGGCCGGCCAGTACCGTGGCCTGCTCGGGCTCGCGCTGGAGCAGATGGACGGTGGCCATGCCGATGAGGTTGAGCGCGTAACTGCGGCAGTGCTCGTCGTCCTCGGCGAAGAGCTTGACGGCCCTGGCCATGACGGGCTCGGCGAGCGAGGCGTACGTGGGGCTTCGGCCGGCGACATAGGCCAGGTCACGGTAGGAGTGGGCGTTCTCGCCGTTGAGCTCGGCCTCGGAGAAGAACTTGATCCAGTCGGGCTCGGGCTCGTCGTCCAGACCCGCGTCGAGGAAGGTGTCCTCGGCCATGCGGACCGCGCGCTTGCACTTTCCGGGCTGGCCCATGTTGGCGTAGGCGCGGGCCTCCATCGCATACAGCATCGCCTGGGTGCGGGCCGTCGCGCATTCACGGCTGCCGTACTGGGCGAGGTGGATGAGCTCCAGGGCGTCGTCCGGGCGGCCGAGGTGGATCATCTGGCGGCTCATGCTGGAGAGGATGTACGAACCCAGCGACTTGTCGCCGGCCTCCTTCGCCGCGTGCAGGGCGAGGACGAAGTACTTCTGCGCGGTGGGCTGGAGACCGACGTCGTAGCTCATCCAGCCCGCCAGTTCGGCGAGTTCGGCGGCGCATCTGAAGAGCCGGACCGCGGTGGCGGCCGGCTGGGGCTCCTGCAACAGGTCGGTGACCTCGTGGAGTTGGCCGACGACGGCCTTGCGGCGCAGTCCGCCGCCGCACTGCGCGTCCCACTGGCGGAACATCGCCGTGGTGGACTCCAGCAGGTCGAGTTCGGGCTTGGAGAGGCGGGACGGGCGGCGGGCGGCGGCGGGCGACTCGGGTTCGGCCGGCCCGGCGGGGGCGACGGGCACCAGCCAGCGCTGCATGGGCTCGATCAGCGCGGGTCCCGCCGCGAGCTGGAGCGAGGAGCCCAGGAACCCGCGGCGGGCGAGCATCAGGTCGCTGCGGGAGAACTCGCTGAGCAGGGCGACGGTCTGCGGGCCCGCCCAGGGCAGGTCCACCCCGGACACGGAGGGCGACTGGTGGGCGGTCCTCAGCCCGAGGTCCTCCACGGCGACGACGCTGCCGAAGCGCTCCGAGAAGAGTTCGGACAGGATGCGGGGGATCGGCTCGCGGGGCTGTTCGCCGTCGAGCCAGCGCCGCACGCGCGAGGTGTCGGTGCTGATGTGGTGGGCGCCCATCTGGCGGGCGCGCCGGTTGACCTGGCGGGCGAGCTCACCCTTGGACCAGCCGCTGCGCACGAACCATGATCCCAATTGCGCGTTGGGACGCTTTCCGGCATTCGTATCGCCTGCGCCACTGCCACTCACCGGTACGCCCCCACTCTCGCCGAAACCTCTTCGCGCGAACCTCTGCCCAGCAAAGGGCTGTCCCAGAATGCCGTAACCAGGTACCGCCCGTACGGAAGTTGCCCGTCATCGAACAAGAAATCGGGTTGCCACCGGCATACCCGTGGGTGCTCATACTTCCAGAGTCCGTGTACCGACGGTAATCCTACGATCACCCTTGCCGCGAGGGCGAATTCAGAAACGCCACCATTCGCCACCCCCTCGCTCGAACCCGTCCGGGGCGAGGCGCGCTTGACTTGACAGGCGCCGAACAACAGGGGCGTGAAGGAGTGTTCAGGGTGGTGCGGATCGGCTCGCACCACCACCGGGCGCTCCAGTGCGCCGCCCATTCGGGGCGGCCACGGGCGGGTTGCCGGACCACGGGACCCGCCGTCACGTAACCATCGGCGCGCCGGACCCGTTGGAGGGGGCATGGGCTTCACGATCGGCGGCATCCGCGAGCGGCGGTCCGGGTCGCGGCGACGCGACCGTACGGCCGGGAGCACGGCCGTGGCGGAGTACACGGGACTGTGGGGGTGGGCCGTACGGCCCGGGGCCCGCGCACGGACCGGCTCCTGCTCCTGCGGCGACCGGCGCTGCGCCGCACCCGGCGCCCATCCGCTGGAGTCCGCCCGCGAAGTTCCCGCCGGAGCCTCCCTGGACGACGCGGCATGCGCCTGGGCCGAGGTCCCGGGAGCCTCGATGATGCTGCCGGTGGGCCGTGCCTTCGACATCCTGGAAGTGGCGGAGGCGGCCGGCCGGCGGGCACTGGTCCGCCTGGAGCGGATGGGGCTGCCGCTCGGTCCGGTGGCGGTGACCCCGGACGGCCGGGCCCAGTTCTTCGTCGCCCCGGGAGCCGCCGCCCAGCTTCCGGAGCTGCTGTACCGGATGGGCTGGGACGACGCCCCGCTGGACCTGCGCGCCCTCGGGCCGGGCACCCACATCACGGCGCCGCCCTGCGACCTCGGCGGCCTCGGCCCGGTGCGCTGGCTGCGCCCTCCGGCCCTGGACACGGCGGCCGCTCCCCCGCCGGCCCGGCTGCTGCTGGGCACCCTGGCGTACAGCTGCCACCGCACCTGAAGCCGCGAGCGAAAACGCCGATGGGCGGCGGTCCCCGGTCGGGGCCGCCGCCCATCGGCGTATGTGCGGGTCGCGGAGAGCGGTCAGTCGCCGATCAGCGCGTCCACGAAGGCGCCCGGCTCGAATGGGGCCAGGTCGTCCGGACCCTCGCCGAGCCCGATGAGCTTCACCGGGACGCCCAGCTCGCGCTGGACGGCGATGACGATTCCGCCCTTGGCGGTGCCGTCGAGCTTGGTCAGGACGATGCCGGTGATGTCCACGACCTCGGCGAAGACGCGGGCCTGGACCAGTCCGTTCTGGCCGGTGGTGGCGTCGAGCACGAGCAGGACCTCGTCGAGCGGGCCGTGCTTCTCCACGACGCGCTTGACCTTGCCGAGCTCGTCCATCAGGCCGGTCTTGGTGTGCAGCCGGCCGGCCGTGTCGATGAGCACGACGTCCGCGCCCTCGGCGATGCCCTCCTTCACGGCGTCGAAGGCGATCGACGCGGGGTCGCCGCCCTCGGGGCCGCGTACCGTACGCGCTCCGACGCGCTCGCCCCAGGTCTGGAGCTGGTCGGCGGCGGCGGCACGGAAGGTGTCGGCCGCGCCGAGGACCACGCTGCGGCCGTCCGCGACGAGCACGCGGGCGAGCTTGCCGGTGGTGGTGGTCTTGCCGGTGCCGTTGACGCCGACGACCATGACGACGCCCGGGGTCTCGGCGCCGCCCTCGGTCCTGACCTCGCGGTCGAAGTCGGGGCTCAGCAGGGTGATCAGCTCTTCGCGCAGCAGCGCGCGGAGCTCCTCGGGCGTCCGGGTGCCGAGGACCCGGACACGTTCGCGCAGCCGCTCGACGAGCTCCTGGGTGGGGGCGACGCCGACATCGGCGGTGAGGAGGGTGTCCTCGATCTCCTCCCAGGTGTCCTCGTCGAGGTTGTCCCGGGAAAGGAGCGTGAGCAGCCCCTTGCCGAGGGAGTTCTGCGAGCGGGCGAGCCGGGCCCGGAGCCGTACGAGACGGCCCGCGGTGGGCTCGGGGACGTCGAGGGCGGGGGTCTCCTCGGCGGCGGACGGAGCCTCCGCGGCGGGGGCCTCGGTGTCCGGGGTTCCGGCGTCCTCGGTGGTGCGCCGCGCTTCGTCGCGCGGCGCCTCGGACTCCTCACCGGCACGGGGTCCGGCGGGAGGAGTGATGGTCGGCGTGCTCGACGGTGCCGAGGGCGGCAGCTGCTTCTTCTTGCGGCTGCTGACCACGAGCCCGCTGATCAGGCCGACAGCGACCAGGGCGATGACTACAGCAAGGATGAGGATTTCCATAACCCGTCCAGTATCGGCCACGGGCGCGGCCGGGGAGCTGCCTCGGACAGCCCCTTCGCATCCGATGCACCACTTTGCACCTTTTGGCCGTCATGGGGTGAGCGGGGACACGAGGGACACGACACCCGGACCGCGCCGGGAAACGCCGCCGCCCCGGCCGGAGCCGGGGCAGCGGGGAGAGTGCGGGCGGGCGGTGCGGGCGGCCCGCCGTGCGGGCGGTGCGGGCGGTCAGCCCATCTCCTCCAGGGCCTTGCCCTTGGTCTCCTTCACGAACAGCACCACGAAGGGGATCGAGAGGGCGGCGAAGCAGGTGTAGATGATGTACGTCGCCGAGAGGTTCCAGTCCGCCAGGCTCGGGAAGCTCGCGGTGATGGCCCAGTTCGCGATCCACTGCGCGGACGCCGCGACACCCAGGGCCGCCGCGCGGATGCGGTTGGGGAACATCTCGCCGAGGAAGACCCAGACGATGACACCCCAGGAGAGGGCGAAGAAGAGCACGAAGACGTGGGCGGCGATCAGCGCCACGGTGCCTTCGGTGTTGGGCAGCTTCCCGTCGACCAGCTTGGCGGAGAAGGCCCACGCCTCGAAGGCCAGCGCGATGGCCATGCCGATGGAGCCGGTGAGGGCGAGCGGCTTACGGCCCACCCGGTCGACCAGGACCATCGCGATGACCGTACCGATGATGTTCACGATCGAGGTCGTGAACGAGTAGAAGAAGGAGTCCGTCGGGTCGATGCCGACCGACTGCCACAGCGTCGCCGAGTAGTAGAAGGCGACGTTGATGCCGACGAGCTGCTGGAAGACCGACAGTCCGATACCGACCCAGACGATGGGCAGGAAGCCGAAGCGGCTGCCCAGCAGGTCCTTGAAGGAGGACTTGTGCTCGCGGTGCATCGCCGTCTCGATCTCGGTGACGCGGGCGTCCAGGTCGACGTTCTTCCCCTCCACCTCGGAGAGGATCTTGCGGGCCCGGTCCTTCTTCCCGACCGAGATCAGGTAGCGGGGCGACTCCGGGATGGCGAAGGAGAGCAGCCCGTACAGGACCGCGGGCACCACCATCACGCCGAGCATCCACTGCCAGGCCTCCAGCCCGCCGATCTTGCCGCGCTGGTCGCCGTCGGCGATCTGGAGGATGCCGTAGTTGACCAGCTGCGAGATGGCGATGCCGATGACGATCGCGGCCTGCTGGAAGGAGCCGAGCCGGCCGCGGTAGGCGGGCGGCGAGACCTCGGCGATGTAGGCGGGGCCGATGACGGAGGCCATGCCGATGCCGAAGCCGCCGATGATGCGCCACATCGCCAGGTCCCAGAGCGCGAAGGGGAGAGCCGAACCCACCGCGCTGATCGTGAAGAGCACCGCGGCGATCTGCATGCACCGGATACGGCCGATGCGGTCGGCGATGCGTCCCGCCGTCGCGGCACCGATGGCACAGCCGATCAGCGCGATGGCGATGACCTGGGCGAGGGTCCCCGACCCGATGTCGTACCGGTCACGGATGGCCTCGACGGCCCCGTTGATCACGGAACTGTCGTAGCCGAACAGGAAACCGCCCATCGCGGCGGCGGCCGTGATGAAGATGACGTGCCCGATGTGGTCCGGGTGAGCCCCCCTGGCTCCGGACTCCGGTCCTTGCACTCTGCTGGTCACATGAACTCCTGGTGCCTGCCCGCAATGTCAGACGTGGACGGATGAGCCCTTTAAGTGGCGCATACGAAACCGTTCGCCACCACTTGAATACGCAGGGGATGCGCCGGAGACCATCCGTCCACTCGTTGAATTCGGGCTCGTACGGAAGTCGACACCTACCCGGGCATCCTCCATTCGCGTGAAGCAGCCCGGGGAATTGCGTGAAGATTCAGCGAAGACGCTGACTGATGACTTTCGATACACCGTCACCCTGCATGGAAACCCCGTACAGCGCGTCGGCGACCTCCATCGTCCGCTTCTGATGCGTGATCACGATCAGCTGGGAGCTTTCCTGGAGCTCTTCCATAATGCGGATGAGCCGCTGCAGATTGGTGTCGTCGAGGGCCGCCTCCACCTCGTCCATCACGTAGAACGGGCTCGGCCTGGCCTTGAAGATGGCGACCAGCAGGGCAACCGCCGTCAGGGACCGCTCACCGCCGGAGAGCAGCGACAGACGCTTCACCTTCTTGCCCGGCGGGCGTGCCTCCACATCGACGCCGGTGGTGAGCATGTGCTCCGGATCGGTGAGGATCAGCCGTCCGTCACCGCCCGGGAAGAGCCGGGAGAAGACGCCCTCGAACTCGCGGGCGGTGTCCCGGTACGCCTCGGTGAAGACCCGCTCGACCCGCTCGTCGACCTCCTTCACGACCTGGAGGAGGTCGGCCCTGGTCTTCCTCAGGTCGTCGAGCTGCTCGGCGAGGAACTGGTGCCGCTCCTCCAGCGCGGAGAACTCCTCCAGCGCGAGCGGATTCACCTTCCCGAGTTGCTGGTAGGCCCGTTCGGCCGACTTCAGCCGCTTCTCCTGCTCGGCCCGGACGAAGGGCCGGGGCTGGTTGCGCGGGTGCTCCGGGTCCTCGGGCAGCTCCTCGCCCTCGGCCGGGGGCGACGGGGGCACCGGCCGGCCGGGGCCGTACTCGGCCTCCAGCGCCGCCGGCTCCACCCCCAGCTCCTCCAGCGCCTTCGCCTCCAGCTGCTCCACGCGCATCCGCTTCTCGGCGCCCAGCACCTCGCCCCGGTGAACCGAGTCGGTGAGCTTGTCCAGCTCCCCCTTGAGGTCCCGGCCCGCGGCCCGGGCGGCGGAGAGCGCGTTCTCGCCCTCGGCCTTCGCCGCCTCGGCCGCCGCCCGCTCCTCCTGCGCCCGTACGACGGACACCTCGACGTGCGCGAGCAGCTGGCGGGCGCCCGAGGCCACGGCCGCGGCCACCGACACCTCGTGGCGCAGCCGGGCGCGGCGCCGCTCGGCGCGGGCGCGGGCCTCGCGTTCGGCCCTGGCTCCCCGGTCGAGGGAGTCGGCCCGGCCCGTAAGGCCCTTCACCCGCTCCTCGTGGGTCCGGACCTGGAGGCGGGCCTCCATCTCGGTCTGGCGGGCGTTGGCCCCGTCCGCCGCGAGCCGGTCGCGCCGCGCGGTGTCCGGCTCCTCCTCCAGGGGCGTCTCCTCGGCGACCAGCAGCCGCTCGGCCAGCACCTCGGCCTCCTCGGTGGCGCGCTCCAGTGCCTCCTGGGCGCGGGCCGCGGAGGAGGCGGTCCGTTCGGCCTCGCCGGCCGCGCCCCGGGCCTGTCCGGCGAGCCGGCCGAGTTGCTGGGCCACCTGGGACTTCTCCCGGTCCGCCGTCCTGCGGCGCTCCTCCAACGCCTCGACGCGGGCGGCGGCTTCCTTGCGCCGCTCGCCCGCCAGGCGCTGGGCCTCGGCGAGTTCCTCGCAGCGCACGACGAGCGCGGCCAGTCCGGCGGCGGCCTCGTCGACGGAGGCCTGCACCTCCAGCAGGCTGGGAGCCCCGGCGGAGCCGCCGTGCGCGAAGTGGGCGGAGAGCACATCGCCCTCGCCGGTGACGGCGGTGAGTCCCGGTCCGGCGGCGACGAGCCGCTCGGCGTCCTCCAGCGTCTCCACCACGACCATGTCCCGGGTCAGCGTCCGTACGGCCTCCATGAGCCCGGCCGGCGCGCGCACCAGCCCGGCGACCGGCCGGGCGGTGCCGGTAAGGACACCCGTGCCGGTGTCGTACGTTCCCGTACCGTCCGGCTCACCGAGGGATACGGACGCGGGGACGGCCGACGCGGCGGCGACGGCCTGCGGGGGAACCCCGGCGGGGTGTCCCGGCGCGTGGTCACCGCCCTGCGCCGGAACCCGCCCGGCTTCCCCGTACGCGCCTGGGAGCGGCTCCGCACCGCCGCCCGGCTCCGGGTCGGCGAGCGAATCCTTCGTACCCCCGAGCAGCAGTGCGGCGCGGCCCGCGTCCTGTGCGCGGAGCAGCCGGATCGCCTCGGCGGCCGCCGCGGTCCCGGTCACCGCGACCGCGTCGGCCGCCGCTCCGAGTGCGGCGGCCACCGCCACCTCGTACCCGGGCTCGACGTCGAGGAGGCGGGACGCGGGACCGAGCAGTCCGGCCAGCCGGTCCCCCGCACCAAGCAGCACCCCGGTGCCGTCCTTGCGGCGCAGCCCGAGGGCGAGGGCATCGTGGCGGGCCGCGGTGGCGGCCCGGCCCCGTTCCGCCTCGGTCGCGGCGTCGCGCGCCGCGCCGTGCGCGGTCTGCGCCGCCGCGAGGTCCCGCCGCGCGTTCGCGTGCTCTTCGGCCAACCGGTCGTCGTCCGCGTCGAGTCCGTCGACCTCGGCCTTGAGCTGCTCGTACTCCTCCTGGGCCGCCGCGGCCCGTTCCCGCGCCCCGTCCCGGGAGTCGGCGAGGCGGCCGATCTCGGCCTGGGCGGCGGCGGCCCGGCTGCGGGCGGCGTTGACCTGGCCGCCGAGCCGGGCGAGGCCTTCCCTGCCGTCCGCCAGGGCTCGCGCTGCGTCCTTGAGCCGGCGCTCCTCGGAGGCCAGTTCGCGTTCCAGCTCGGCCCGGTGGGCGGCGGTGTCCTCCAGCGCGTGTTCCGCGGCCTCCAGGGCGGCGGTCAACTCCGCTTCCTGCTCGCGGATCCGGGCGGCCTCGCGCTCCATCTCCTCGGGGTCCCGTCCGCGCCGCTCCTCCTCCGGTGCGGCGGCGGCGCTCTTCACCCGGGCGTCCGCGAGCGAGACGGTGCCCCTGACCCGTTCGGCCAGTTGCGACAGCTCGTACCAGCTCTGCTGGGCGCGTTGGAGGCGCGGGGCGAGGCGGCGGACCTCGTCCTCCAGCTCGGCCTCGCGGGCCAGGGCTTCCTTGAGGCGCGCCTCGGCGGACTCCTTGCGGCGTTTCAGCTCGGCCTCGTCGGCGATCTCCTCGCGCAGCGCGTCCCGCAGGGTCACCAGGTCGTCGGCGAGCAGCCGCAGCCGTGCGTCGCGCAGGTCGGCCTGGATGACCGCGGCCCGCCGGGCGACGGCGGCCTGCCGGCCGAGTGGCTTGAGCTGTCTGCGGAGTTCCTCGGTGAGGTCCTGGACGCGGGCGAGGTTGGCGCCCATCGCGTCGAGTTTCCGCAGCGCCTTCTCCTTGCGCCTGCGGTGTTTGAGGACCCCGGCGGCTTCCTCGATGAACGCCCGGCGGCCCATCGGGTCGGCGTGCAGGACGGAGTCCAACTGGCCCTGGCCGACGATGACATGCATTTCGCGGCCGATGCCGGAGTCGGAGAGGAGCTCCTGGATGTCGAGCAGCCTGCAGGTGTCGCCGTTGATCTGGTACTCGCTGCCGCCGTTGCGGAACATGATCCGGGTGATCGTCACCTCGGCGTACTCGATGGGCAGCGCGCCGTCCGAGTTGTCGATGGTCAGCGAGACTTCGGCGCGGCCGAGCGGCGGGCGGCCGGTCGTCCCGGCGAAGATCACGTCCTCCATCTTGCCGCCCCGCAGCGATTTGGCCCCCTGTTCACCCATGACCCAGGAGAGCGCGTCCACCACATTGGACTTGCCCGACCCGTTGGGGCCGACGACGCAGGTGATCCCCGGCTCGAAGCGCAGTGTAGTGGCGGAGGCGAACGACTTGAAACCGCGCAGGGTCAGGGCCTTGAGGTGCACGCCGCCGGACTCTACCTTTCGCACACGGTTTCACCGCTGAGGGTGCAGGGCACATCTGACGTTAACCGCACCACTGATCGGCCCGGGAAAAGGGATGCGGGGCAGGGGGACACGGCGGGGGCGGACCCGGTGCGCGGATTGACGCCGGTTGACGCACGTCGGTGCGGGTTGACGCACGGGGGAAGGAAAGCGCGAGGGGGAAAGAAAGAAGGGACGCCGAAGCGTCCCTGGTGAAGCGTGGAGCGTCTGCGAACCCGTACCGGGGAGCGGTCCTGTGGTCCAGGTCCGTCCCGTGGTCGAGGTCCGCGGATCGTCCCGCACGGCGGATCAGTGGCCGGACAACCGTGATCGCGGGCGATCACGAAGTCCGGTACCGCCGATCCGCGGTGAGGAGATCAAGAAACGCTCCCGGGCCGCCGATGAGGAGTGCGGGCCCGGCCGGCCCCCTGCGGGCGACCGGTCAGGTCAGAGCGGGCTCTGCCTGGGGTACATCGATGTCGATGCTGTCGAGCAGCGACTGGTGCTGGGCGGCGGCGTTGAGCGCGTCGTTCTCGTCCTGGATCCGTACGAGCTCGGATTCCAGGTCCTGGACGCGCTTCTGGAGCCGTCGCATCTCGGCGAGGAGTCGCGGGTCGGAACCGCCGACGTAACCGAGAAGCGCCTTTGCCATGATGGATGGTCCTCCACACTGAGTGACCGACCGATGCGGTGTGGGTCGTGAGGGAATCGCACCCGCGGTGCCCGGCAGTGCTCTTGATCATCACTGCGGTTGCTGCGGAAACAGCCCTGTCGAACAGCTGAGGTGCGCGGGGATTTCAGAGTCTCACCAAAAAGTTTGACGGTCAACACGATCACACCCCGTGGGCGCCGCCATCACCGGGGCGGCCCGCCCGACGATCACGCGGACCGCAGCCGCCGGGCGATCGCCGAGCCCCGGCGATCTTGGCCAACCGGGTAGCTTCGCATGCCCGCGAGCCTTTGGCAACAACGGGGCTCCCCCGGACTCCGCCGCAGGTCACTCCGGGTGCCGCCGCCCCCGCACGCACTACCGCGGAGCGTCGCGGGCGCCGCGCGGAGGGCGCCCGGAACCCGACGCCCCACGCGCCGGTCACCGGATGGCGAACCCGTCGTAGCCGCCGCGCGGGGTGTCCCAGATCTCAGTGACTCCGTCCACGCGTCCGGGCGTGTCGTCGGACCGCAGCCAGTCCAGCAGACGGTGGCAATTCTCACGTGGTCCCTCGGCGACGACCTGCACCCGGCCGTCGTCCAGATTGAGGGCGAAGCCGGCCAGCCCCCCGATCTCCAAAGCGTTTGCCCTGGTGAACCAGCGGAACCCTACTTGCTGTACTCGGCCGCGTACCCACACCACGAGTCGTGCATCTTCGCTCATACGGAAACGCTAACCGGGCCGGGTCGCCCGAAGCCTCTCGCAGCCGTTCCGTCATGGCGTACAGTCCGGTCGCAATGACCTCACCCCATCGGGTGAGTACCACGGACTCGATGACGTCCCCGGAGACCTCGGGGCCGGCCCGAACGGCATGAGGAAGGCACAGCGCATGGGACGCCACCGACGATCCGCCGCAGGCGCCGCCGCTGACGAGACCGCCCCGGTGCCCTCCGGAGGACGGCACGGCGGCGGTGCCCGCCGGACGAAGCGCCGGGTACCCCTGCCGGTACGCGCCGGGCTGCTCGGGGTCTCCGCGGCGGTGGCGGTCGGCGCGGTCGCGGCCGCCTCCGGCATGCTCCCGGGCGGGGCGACGTACGGCCTGAGCGACAGCTCGCACGCCGACCGCGCGGACTCCGGCGGCGCCCCGGACCTGCTCACGCAGGGCACCGCGAGCGCCGACCCGACGGGCCGTACCGCCGCCACCCCGGCGAGCCGGGGCAGCGAGCGCCCCGGGGCCCCGTCGAAGCCGGCCTCGCCCTCCCCCTCCGCGTCACCCTCGGAGAAGACCACGAGCCCGACGCCGTCGCCCACCCCCTCCGTGACCAGGACGACCACCGCCCCGGCACCGGCGAAGTCCGCCGCCCCCGCGACACCGGCGCCCACCACCCCGGCCGCCTCCGCGACCGAGGAAGCGAAGCCGGCCGCCGGCACCTCCGTCCAGACGCAGGTACTGACCCTGGTCAACCAGGAGCGCGCGACAGCCGGCTGCAGCCCGCTGACCCTCAGCTCCTCACTGACCTCGCTCGCCCAGAGCTTCAGCCAGGACATGGCGGCCCGTGACTTCTTCGACCACACGGACCCGGACGGCGACACCCCCTGGGACCGCGCGGCGGCGGCCGGGATAACCAACCTCGGCGGCGAGAACATCGCCCGCGGCCAGGCGGACGCCCAGGCCGTGATGGACAGCTGGATGAACAGCGAGGGCCACCGGGCAAACATTCTCAACTGCGATTACACGACCATGGGCCTCGGCGTCTACATCGCCGACGGCGGCCCGTGGTGGACGCAGGACTTCGGCTTCTGACGCAGGCAGCCCGACCGGCTCCCCGAGGGTGCGGCGCTTCCCGGTCCGGGGGGCGCCATATCCGTAGGCGTCCCCGTCCCTCACCGCCCCCGCGGCACCCGCTGGCAGTTCGGGCAGAAGTAGCTGGAGCGGTTCATCCAGGGGCTCCGGCGCATCGGGGTTCCGCAGCGGTGGCAGGGCTCGCCCTCGCGGCCGTACGCGTCGAGCGAGCGGTCGAAGTAGCCGGATTCGCCGTTCACGTTGACGTACAGGCTGTCGAAGCTGGTGCCGCCCTGGGCGAGCGCCGCGTTCATCACGTCCCGGACGTGGCCGAGCAGTTCGGCGGACTTCGGGCGGGTGAGGGTCGCGGTGGGGCGGTCGTAGTGGAGCTTCGCGCGCCAGAGCGCCTCGTCCGCGTAGATGTTGCCGACGCCGCTGATCAGCGACTGGTCGAGCAGGGCCCGCTTGACCGTCGTACGGCGCAGGCGCAGCGCGGTGTGGAAGGCGGCGTCGTCGAAGGCGGGGTCGAGGGGGTCGCGGGCGATGTGCGCGATGACGTCGGGGAGCCCGTCCGGAGTGGTGGGGTGCAGCGAGAGCCCGCCGAAGGTGCGCTGGTCGACGAAGCGCAGATCGGTGCCGAGGGTGTCGGCGAACCGCATCCTGATCCGCAGGTGCTTCTCGGTCGGGGCGTCGCCGGGCCGCACCAGCAGCTGACCGCTCATCCCGAGGTGGCCGAGGAGGGAGACGGGCTCCTCCTCCAGCGGGATCCACAGGTACTTGCCGCGCCGCATCGCCGCGCCGAAGCGCATCCCGCGCAGCCGGGCCGCGAAGTCCACCCCGCCCGCGAGGTGCCGGCGCACCGCGCGCGGGTGGAGGACCTCCACCTCGGAGACGGTCCGGCCGGCGACCCAGCGCTCCAGACCCCGGCGTACGACTTCGACCTCGGGCAGCTCGGGCACGGTGACGCTCCTCCAGGAACAGGGACACCAGGGGCACGGAAACGCACGGAACAACCGTACGGAGACGCACGGACCGTACGGGAAATGCCGTGACCCCCCGGCGCACAGGGCACCGGGGGGTCACGAACGGGGTCAGGCCGGAGCGACGTCCGTGTTCTGCGGGGGGTCGGCAGGGGTGTCGGCGGCCCCTGCGTCGGCCGCGGACTTCTCCGCGGTCGCCCTCGCTTCGGCGGCGGCGCTGATCTCGCGCCAGGCGGACTCGGCCGCCTGCTGCTCCGCTTCCTTCTTGCTACGACCGGTGCCGGTGCCGTACGAGACACCACCGACGCGAGCGGCAGCAGTAAAGATCTTCTCGTGGTCCGGGCCGGTCTCCGTGACGAGGTACTCGGGGACTCCGAGACCCTCGCTGGCGGTGAGCTCCTGGAGGCTGGTCTTCCAGTCCAGGCCGGCGCCGAGGTTCGAGGACCTGTCGATGAGCGGGTCGAAGAGCCGGTGGACCAGCTCCGAGGCCGCGTCGAGGCCCTGATCGAGATAGACCGCGCCGATCACCGCTTCAAGGGTGTCGGCGAGGATGGAAGCCTTGTCCCGGCCACCCGTGCCCTCTTCACCACGGCCGAGCCGGATGAAGGAACCGAGTTCTAGGCCGCGGCCCACTTCCGCGAGTGCACGTGAGTTGACCACCGCGGCCCGCAACTTGGCCAGCTGGCCTTCGGGCAGGTCGGGGTGGGTGCGGTACAGCGTGTCCGTGACCACCAGGCCGAGCACCGAATCCCCGAGGAATTCGAGCCGCTCGTTGGTGGGCAGACCGCCGTTCTCGTACGCGTACGAGCGGTGGGTCAGCGCACGCACCAGAAGGGCGGACTCAAGGTGATACCCGAGCCGCCCTTCCAGAAGCGTGTGGGACGAGGCTGTGTTGACGTTGTCTGCCTGCTTCTTGGCGTGGGACAACTCAGACATCGGGCCTCTCACCAGCCACTCAGACTTCGAGGACCTGGCGCTTGTTGTACGTGCCGCAGCTCGGGCACGCAATGTGCTGGAGCTTCGGCTCCTGGCAACGCTCGCACGAAACCAGGGTGGGGACCGCAGCCTTCCACTGCGACCGGCGGTGGCGCGTGTTGCTGCGCGACATCTTCCGCTTCGGAACAGCCACGGCTACTTCTCCTGCTTCTCGTCGACGCCAGGTTCGGCGCCGCCCATGTTGTCCTTCTCGCCGTCCTGAACGGTCTCGGCGAGTCCTTGCAGTGCCGCCCACCGGGGGTCGGCGGCATCGTGGTGGTGGCCAGGATTCTCGTCCAGCCTGATTCCGCATTCGGAACACAGACCGGCACAGGTCTCCGTGCACACCGGCTGCATCGGCAGTGCGAGCACTACCGCGTCACGCAGCACTGATTCGAGGTCGAACAAGCCGTCCTCAAGGAAAAACTCGTCCTCGTCGTCCTCGGCGTCGTCGGCCGGGTCCGCCGTCTTGCTGCGGCCCCGGTCGTCGGCGTCAGGGTACGAGAACATTTCCTGGAAGTCCGCTTCGACCTCGAAGGTCAGCGGCTCCAGACACCTTACGCACTCCCCCTCGGCGGTCGCACGGGCGGTGCCTGTGACGAGCACCCCTTCCATGACCGATTCGAGGCGGAGGTCCAACGCCAGCGGTGCGCCTTCCGGCACGCCGATGACGCCGTCGATACCCAGGTCCCTCGGTGCTTCCACCGAGCGGGTCAGCCGCTTCAGAGCACCGGGACGCCGACCCAGCTCGTGCGTATCGAACACGAGAGGATTGCGGTGGTCGAGGTGGCCGTTCAGGGCTTCTCCTGCTTTCGGGATTCGTGTGCATCGCACTGCGTCGGGAGGGGCCGGCCGTTCCGGAGTCGAAACGGGCAGCCGGGATCGCGGAGATACGCGCGACCGAGGAGCCAGGATACTTGACGTACCGCTCAGCACCCAATCCGGACCGGTCGGGCCGGCGGGAGCCGTGCGGGCGCCGGGGTCGCCGACCGGTCAGTGGCCGGTCAGTGACCCTGCTCGTACCGGCGCAGCTGCTCCAAGTCGATCATGCTGGTGTCGAAGAAGCTGGTCTCGTCGAGCGCCGGCTGCGACTGCTGGGGCAGCTGGGCCTGGGGCTGCTGGTCGGCCCAGCCGTACTCGGGCTGACCGGTCTGCGCGATCTGCCCCTGCTGCGGCTGGTACGCGCTCGGGTCGTACGCCTGCTGCTGGTAGGCGTACACGTCCTGCTGGGGCTGCTCGTAGCCGTCCTGCTGCGGCTGCTCGTAGCCGTACGGGTCCTGCCGGGCCGGCGGCGGGTAGTCGTAGCCCTGGGCGCCCTGGGCGTACTGGGGCCGCGCCGGGTAGTTCGGGGAGGCCTGCGGCGGCTCGGGGTCGGCCAGCTCGGCGAGGCCGGCCAGGTAGTCGGCGTCGCTGGTGTGGCCCTGGGCGCCCGCGGCGTCCTGGGCGGCCATGTGCGCGCCGAGGTCGTCGGTGGCCACCCGGCCGTGCAGCTTCTGCCGGCCGCGGCCGACCGCCTCCAGGGTCTTGCCGAGGACGGCCTCGAAGGCGCCGAGCTTGGTGTCGACGTACTCGTCGGCGCGGCGCCGGAGCGTCTCCGGGTCGGCGCTGCGCTCGGGGGCCTCGGCGAAGTCGGGGTCCTCGTAGCCCTGCTCGTCGATCCCCTCGCTCCGGCCGAGCAGCTTCTCGCGGCCGCGGTCCACGGAGCCGATGGTCTTGGTGAGGACGACCTCGAAGTTGGCGAGCTTGCTGTCGACGTACTCGTCGGCCTCCGCCTTGACCTCGGCGGCCTCGCGGCGGGCCTCGGCCAGGATGCGGTCGGCCTCGTCCTGGGACCGTACGACGACCTCGGTGCCGGAGATCAGCGAGCCGCGCTCGGCGTGGGCGGACTCGATGATCCGCTCCGCTTCCTGGCGCGCCCGGTCGACGAGCTGTTCGCTGCCGCCGATGACCTCCTCGGCGTGGGCCAGTGAGCCGGGCAGCGCTTCGCGGAGCTCTTCGAGCATCCCGAGCAGATCGGCGCGGTTGATCACGCACGAGGCCGACATGGGCATGGACCGGGCGTTCCCGACCGCCTCGACGATCTCGTCGAGCTTCTTCTGCACGTCCACCGTGTGCTCGCCACTCTCTGCCGCTGTTGGAGACGGACGGGACGACTGTAAGGCCAGTCGGCTCCCGTCCGACACCGGGTGACGGTCCCTCAGGCGGTCACTTCGCTCCCAGTCGCTCCTGGAGCGCCGCGTGGACGGTCTCGGGCAGCAGGTGGGAGACGTCTCCGCCCCAGGTCGCGACCTCCTTGACCAGGGAGGACGACAGGAAGCTGTAGGTGGGGTTGGTGGGGACGAAGAGCGTCTCGACACCGGAGAGGCCGTTGTTCATCTGGGCCATCTGCAGTTCGTAGTCGAAGTCGCTGACCGCCCGCAGGCCCTTCACGATGGCGGGGATCTCCCGCTGCCTGCAGAAGTCGACCAGCAGGCCGTGGAAGGACTCGACCTCGACGTTGCCGAAGCCGGAGGTGACCTCGCGGATCAGCTCGATCCGCTCGTCGACGGTGAACAGCCCTTTCTTGGACTGGTTGATCATCACCGCGACGTGTACGACGTCGTACAGCTTCGAGGCTCGGCCAATGATGTCGAGATGTCCGTTGGTGATGGGGTCGAACGACCCCGGACAGACGGCGCGGCGCAACGTGATTCCCTCGCTCCCGGGTCCGGTCATCGTGCGTCTTCGCACATGGAGGCGGCGCGACCGTACCAAAGGGTCGCTTCGCCGTAACGGCGGGACCTCAACGGCTCGAAACCCTCCGGCCAGCCGAATCCCCCGCCTCTGGTGGCTCGTTCCACGGTGACGAGTGCGCCCTCGGCAAGCCAGCCCCGCGAGCCGAGTGTGAGGAGGATCTCCCGAAGATCGTCGTCGGTGACGACGTAGGGCGGGTCCAGGAAGACCACGTCGTACGGGTCGGCGGGCGCCGGTCCGGCGACCGCCTGTTCGGCCTTGCCGGTACGGACCTCGGCGCCGGGCAGGCCCACGGCGCGGACGTTCTCGCGGACGGTACGGACGGCCTTCGGGTCGGCCTCCACGAGCAGCGCGTGGACCGCGCCCCGGGAGAGCGCTTCGAGACCGACCGCGCCGGAGCCCGCGTACAGGTCGGCGATCCGGACGCCCTCGAGCGTGCCGAGCAGCGCCTCCCAGGTCGAGAAGAGGCCCTCGCGCGCACGGTCGGAGGTGGGGCGGGTGCCGTTGCCGGGCGGTACGGCCAGGCGGCGTCCACCGGCCGAGCCGGCGATCACGCGGGTCATGGGAGTCGGTCCTCGGGTCGCGGGACGGCACGCGGGGGTCGCGCGCCTCTGGGGCTCTCGCGCGGACCGGCGGCCCGGTCCGCGCGAGAGGACCCTGGTTCCACGATATGGCGTGCGGACGGCACGGACCCGGGCACCTCCCCGGCCGTCGGGTCACCCCTTGTCGAGGAACTCCTCGCGGTCCTTGTCGAGCAGGGCGTCCAGGGCGGTCCGCAGCTCCGGGTGGCCGGTCAGCTCGGGGTCGGCGGCGACGATCCGGGTGGCCTCGGCGCGCGCGGCGGTGATGATCTCCTCGT
Source organism: Streptomyces sp. NPDC001770 (assembly GCF_053596135.1). NCBI lineage: Bacteria > Bacillati > Actinomycetota > Actinomycetes > Kitasatosporales > Streptomycetaceae > Streptomyces > Streptomyces sp. NPDC001770. The sequence goes on from NZ_JBSFFN010000004.1 coordinate 115,624, forward strand.
CGTCGATGACGGTGAGCATCCGCAGCGAGGAGCGGACCCCGGACTGGGCCTGGCCGAGCACATCGCCCTCGCGGCGCTGTTCGAGGTCGATCCGGGAGAGCTCGAAGCCGTCCAGGGTGGCGGCGACCGCGCCGAGCCGGGCTCGGGCCGGGCTCGCCTCGTGGGCCTCGCTGACCAGCAGGCAGAGCCCGGCGGCGGAGCCGCGGCCGACCCGGCCGCGCAGCTGGTGGAGCTGGGAGACGCCGAACCGGTCCGCGTCCATGATCACCATCGCGGTGGCGTTGGGGACGTTCACCCCGACCTCGATCACGGTGGTGGCCACCAGTACGTCGACCTGGCCGGCGGCGAACCGGCGCATCACGTCGTCCTTGTCGTCCGGGTTCATCCGCCCGTGCAGCACCTCGGTCCGGAGCCCGGCGAGCGGTCCCGCGGACAGCCGGGCCGCGACGTCGAGCACGGCGAGCGGGGGCCGCTTGTCGCCGTCGGAGCCGCTCGGGGCGCCCTGCGCGTCCGGCGCGTCCGGTTCCTTCGCGGCGGTCCTCGCGGGGGCCTTCGCGCCCGTCTTCGTACCGGCCTTCGCGCCGCCCTTGGCTCCGGTCGCCTCCTCGGGGTCGTCACCGATGCGGGGGCAGACCACGTACGCCTGGTGGCCGCCCTCCACTTCCTCGCGGACCCGTTCCCAGGCCCGCGCGAGGAAGTGCGGTTTGTCGGCGGCGGGCACGACGTGGGTGGCGATCGGCGAGCGCCCGGCGGGGAGCTGGTCGAGGACGGACGTCTCCAGGTCACCGAAGACCGTCATCGCGACCGTGCGCGGGATGGGTGTGGCGGTCATCACCAGCAGGTGCGGCGGCTGCTTGCCCTTGGAGCGCAGGGCGTCGCGCTGCTCCACTCCGAAGCGGTGCTGCTCGTCGACGACGACGAGACCGAGGTCGTGGAAGGAGACCTTGTCCTCGATCAGCGCGTGGGTGCCGATGACGAGTCCGGCCTCGCCGGTGGCCAGGTCCAGCAGCGCCCGGCGGCGGGCCGCCGTCCCCATGGAACCGGTGAGCAGGACCACCTTCGTGCCGAGCGCGGAGCCGCCGAGCATCCCGCCCTCGGCGAGGTCGCCCATCATCTCGGTGATGGAGCGGTGGTGCTGCTGGGCGAGCACCTCGGTGGGGGCGAGCATCGCGGCCTGCCCGCCGCTGTCCACGACGGCGAGCATCGCGCGCAGGGCGACCATCGTCTTGCCGGAGCCGACCTCGCCCTGGAGCAGCCGGTGCATGGGGTGTTCGGTGGCGAGGTCGCCGAAGATCTCGCCGGACACCTTCCGCTGGCCCTCGGTGAGGGTGAACGGCAGCCGGGCGTCGAAGGCGTCGAGCAGCCCGTCGGGGGCCGGGCGGCGGGCGACGGCGGGGAGCTGGGTGTCGGCGTACCGGCGGCGGGCCAGCGCGACCTGGAGGACGAACGCCTCGTCCCACTTCAGCCGCTCCCTGGCGTCCTCGATGTCCGCCTTGGTCTGCGGCCGGTGCACCTTGACCAGGGCCTCGGGCAGGGAGACGAAGCCCCGTCCGTCCCGCAGCGCGGCGGGCAGCGGGTCGACGGCCTCCTGGGCGCTGGGCAGCACGGTGTCCACGGCCTTGGCGATGCGCCAGGAGTCGAGCTGCTTGCAGGCCGGATAGAGGGGCAGCAGGCGCCCCGCGAAGGCGTCCACGGCCTCGCGCACGCCGGCCTCGCCCTCGGGCGCTTCGGCGTCGAGCAGCTGGTACGTGGGGTGGGCGAGCTGCGTCTTGCGGTTGAAGACGCCGACCTTGCCCGCGAACATCGCCCGGCGGCCGGGCAGGAGTTCCTGGTGCGGCTTGTGCACCCCGTGGCCGAAGAAGACGAGCTGGAGCCGGCCGCTGCCGTCGGTGAGGGTGACCTCCAGGCGTTTGCCGCGTCCGTTGTTGAAGCCCAGCACCCGGGCGTCGGCGACCTGGGCGACCACGGTCACGTGTTCGTCCAGCGGGAGGTCGGAGAGCGGGGTGAGCCGGCCCCGCTCCTCGTACCGTCGCGGGTAGTGGTGCAGGAGGTCGCCGACGGTGTGCAGGCCGAGGTGTTCGGCCATCACCTTCGCGGTGGCTCCGCCGAGCAGCTTCTTGAGGGGTTCATCGAGCGCGGACACGGGTTCCATTGCACACCACGCCACCGACAGTCGTCCGGCGGGAGTGCCCGGGGCGTGTCCGGTGGCCGGGCCGGCGTGGGCGGGGAGTGCGGCTACTCGACGCCGATGAGCAGCGGGGTTCCCGGGTGCCCGCCCCGGTAGACCGTGGTGTCGACGGCCAGGTGCCCTTCGCGTACGTACGCCTCCAGCGCGTCGCCGAGGGTGTCCGGTACGTGTTCGCCGAGGACGAGGGTGACCAGTTCCCCGCCGGCGGCGAGCATGCGGTCGAGGACGGTGCGCGCGGTGCCGGGGAGGTCCGCGCCGATGACGGCCACGTCCCCGTCGATCAGGCCGAGGATGTCGCCGGCCTGGCAGATTCCGGCGGTGGTCCACGACTGCCTTTCGGCGACGGCGAGTTCGGCGTGGCGGGTGGCTCCGGCGGCGGCGGTCATGGCGACGACGTCCTCGTCGAAGCTGCGGCCGGGCTCGTGGACCGCGAGGGCGGCGATGCCCTGGACGACGGCGCGGGTCGGGATGACGGCGACCCGGATGCCGTCGGCCCTGACCTGCTCGGCGGCGACGGCCGCGACGTGGCGGAGGTTCGCGTCGTTGGGGAGCAGGACGACCTCGCGGGCGTGGGCGCGGCGGATGGCCTCGACGAGTTCGCCGCTGGCGGGCGGCTTGCCCGGGCGCGCGAGGACGGTGACGGCGTCGGCCTCCTCGCAGAGGCCGCGGAGTTCCTCGCCGGGCACGACCACGACCACGGAGCGCGGGGCGGGTTCGGCGTGCGGCTGGACCCGTGCGGCGCCGAAGTGGGTGATCCGGATGCGGTGCGGGCGTCCCGCCGCCACGCCCGCCTCCACGGCGGCCCCGGCGTCGTCGACGTGCACATGGACGTTCCACAGCCCGTCGCCGCCGACCACGACGAGGGAGTCGCCGAGGGTGTCCAGCCGGTCGCGGAGCCGGTCCACCGCCTCGTCCCCGGCCTCCAGCAGGTAGATGACCTCGAAGGCGGGCCCGTCGCCGGGCACCGCCCCGTCCCCGGTGCTCGCGGGGCCGGCGCACGCTCCGCCGTGCTCCCCCGCGGAGGAGGCGTGTTCCCCTGCGCGGGAGTCGCCACCCCCGGCCCGCGCGGGGAGCGCTCCGGGCGCCTGCCGGGGGACGTGTACGGGCGCCCGCCCGGTCACCGTCTCCAGCAGCGCTCCCAGGACGGTCACCAGGCCCTGGCCGCCGGCGTCCACGACTCCGGCGCGGCCGAGCACCGGCAGCCGCCCCGGGGTCTCCTCCAGTGCCTCGGCGGCGCCCGCGTGCGCCGCCCGGGCGACGGCCGCCAGACCGCTCCCGGCCGTGACCTCCCCGGCGGCCCGCGCGGCCGCTGCGGCGACGGTGAGGATGGTGCCCTCCACGGGGTGGGCGACGGCCCGGCGGGCGGCAGTGGCGGCGTGTGCCAGTGACCGTGCCAGGTGGTCCGCGTCCCCGCCGTCCGCGAGCACGGCCGCCATCCCGCGGAGCAGCTGGGCGAGGATGGTGCCGGAGTTGCCCCGCGCCCCGATGAGCGCCCCGTGCGCCATGGCGCGTACGGCCTCGGCGGCGGCCGGTCCGGTGGAGGGGGGCCCGGCGGAGTCCGGCCCCGAGTGGTCCGTGCCGTGGGCCGCGAAGACGGCCTCGACGGCGGCCCGCGCGGATTCCACGGTGAGGAAGAGGTTGGTGCCGGTGTCCCCGTCGGGGACCGGGTAGACGTTGATCGCGTCGATCGCGGCGCGCTCCCGGCCCAGCGCTTCGAGGGCCAGGGAGCACCAGGTGCGTACCGCGACGGCGTCGAAATCGTCGGGGAGTTGCGGCACCTGGGTCCTCCTTGAAGCGGCCGTGTACGGCGGGCTGCACCGCAGGTTAACCCCGGGCCGCCGGTGAGTGGACCGGGACAGGGGGGCGGGAGGGCGGCCTGCGGAACCGTGGTAGTTTCGTTGTACCGAGGCAGCCGTTGTATGGTGTTTCGGTTGCCCGATGAAAGTCGGGCCATTCCTCCGGTGCCGTCACTTCAGTTCGCTGATTCCGGCGCGCCGGAATTCACTGTAAGTGCACCTGAAGTCTTTGGAGTGACCCGTGGCTGCCAACTGCGACGTCTGCGGCAAGGGGCCGGGCTTCGGCAACAACATTTCGCACTCGCACCGCCGTACGTCTCGTCGCTGGAATCCCAACATCCAGCGCGTGCGTGCCGTGGTCGGTCGGACGCCGAAGCGGCTCAACGTCTGCACCTCGTGCATCAAGGCCGGCAAGGTCGCGCGCTGACGTTCCCGTCGTAGCGCAGCCTTCCGGTTGCCCAAAAAGCCGGTCCACCTCGGTGGACCGGCTTTTTGCTGTGCCCGGACGGGGGTTGCCCGCCGTCGGCCCGGGGGCCGACGGCGGCCAGGGCCTCAGCCGCGGCGGCTCCGCCAGCCGTGGTCGACCGGGCCGATCCCGGCGCCGAGCGGGAATCCGGCCTCGATCGCCCCGGTGACGTAGGTCTTCGCGTTCCGTACCGCCGTGGGCACGTTCTGGCCGCGGGCGAGGCCGCAGGCGATGGCCGAGGCGAGGGTGCAGCCCGTGCCGTGGGTGTGCCGGTTGTCGTGGCGCGGGGCACGCAGCCAGTGTTCCTTGTCGCCGTCGGTGAGCAGATCGACGGCCTCGCCGGACAGATGGCCGCCCTTGATCACCACCCAGCGCGGGCCGAAGGCGAGCACGGCGGCGGCGGCCCGCCGCATGTCCTGCTCCTCGGTGACCTCCACGCCCGTGAGCTGTGCCACTTCGTCCAGGTTCGGGGTGGCGACGGTGGCCAGCGGCAGCAGCTTCGCGCGTACGGATTCCAGGGCCTCGGCGGCGAGCAGCGCGTCGCCGTGCTTGGAGATGCCCACCGGGTCCACGACGACCGGGGCGGCGGTCTCCGCGAGGAGTCCGGCGACGGTCTCGACCAGGGCGGCGGACGCGAGCATGCCGGTCTTCACCGCCTGGACGCCGATGTCGTCGACGACGCTGCGGTACTGGGCGCGTACCGCTTCGGGCGGCAACTCCCAGGCGCCCTGCACGCCCAGGGAGTTCTGGGCGGTCACGGCGGTGAGCACACTCATCCCGTGCACGCCGAGGGCCAGCATCGTCTTGAGGTCGGCCTGGATGCCGGCACCGCCGCCGGAATCCGATCCGGCGACGGTGAGGACACGGGGCGGTACGGCGGCAGTTGTGGGCATGGACCGCAATCTACTTCGGGCCGCGAGCACCCGTGCGAGCGGTCCGACGGGCGGACGGGCAGGCGAGCGGACGGGCGGGCCGGCCGACGGTCCCGCCCGGACGTCCGCCTACGGGGCGTCCTCGACGTCGCCGAAGTGGTCCCAGCCTCCCCTGCTGGTCCAGGGTGCGCCGTCGACGGTGACCTGGGGCAGGGCGGACGGGTTGAGGACCTCGCCGATCACCTTCCAGCGGGCGGGGAGCTTCACGTCGGGCGGGAAGGTCGCCACGATCGCGTGGTCCTCTCCCCCGGTGAGCACCCACTGGAGCGGGTCGACGCCGACGGCCTGTCCGATGTCCGACATCTGGGACGGGATGTCGATGAGTCCGGAACGCAGGTCGATGCGGACCTTGCTGGCCTCGGCGATGTGTCCGAGGTCGGCGACGAGGCCGTCGCTGACGTCGGTCATCGCGGTCGCGCCGAGTCCGGCCGCCGCGGGGCCCGCGTGGTACGGCGGTTCGGGGCGCCGGTGGGCTTCGACGAAGGCGCGGGGCGAGCGGAATCCCCGGGAGAGTACGGCGAAACCGGCGGCGGACCAGCCGAGCCAGCCGGTGACGGCGACGACGTCCCCGGGCCGGGCGCCGCCCCGGGTGACCGGTTCGTGGTTGCGGAGGTCGCCGAGGGCGGTGATCGCGACGGTGATGAGGTCGCCGCCGACCACGTCGCCGCCGACGACGGCCGCCCCGGCGACCTGGCACTCGTCACGGAGCCCGTCCATGAGTTCGGTCGCCCAGGTCACCGGGAGGGTCGCCGGGACGACGAGGCCGAGGAGGAGCGCGGTGGGAACGGCGCCCATCGCCGCGATGTCCGCGAGGTTCTGCGCCGCCGCCTTGCGCCCGACGTCGTACGCCGTGGACCAGTCGCGGCGGAAGTGGCGTCCTTCGATCAGTACGTCGGTACTGGCCACGACCCTGCGGTCCGGAGCGGCCACGACCGCGGCGTCGTCGCCGGGCCCCAGCCGTACCGCCGGAGTGGTGGTGAGGCGGGCGGTGAGCTCTCTGATGAGCCCGAACTCCCCCAACTCACCCACGGTTCCCTTCACCGGGTGTCACCTCTCGTTCGTCGCACCGGGCGTCCGGTGCGGGCTGCTCCGACGTGTCCGCGCACCGGACGCGGCCCTCCCCCGGGCCGGGCCGGTCCGCGGTAGCGGGCGGTCACCGCTGTCTGTAGTGTCGGGAGACACGTCGTTCCGTGTCGCCCGTACGCCACGCTACGGACCTCTCCCGGTCCCCGGGTCTCCCCGCTCCCGTCGGTGACGCGATAACGTGGCGTTCCTCTCCCCCACATGATCCTCGTGGCCGCCCTGGAGGTTCCGTGGTACAGGCGTACATCCTTATTCAGACCGAGGTGGGCAAGGCGTCGATCGTCGCCGAGACCATCGCGAAACTTCCGGGAGTGATCCAGGCAGAGGACGTCACCGGCCCCTACGACGTGATCGTGCGCGCCCAGTCCGACACGGTGGACGAGCTCGGCCGCATGGTGGTCGCCCGGGTCCAGCAGGTGGAAGGCATCACGCGAACCCTGACCTGCCCCGTAGTCCACCTCTGACCCCCGTCTACGCTGGTCCGGTGACGTCTTCCCGCCGCCGGTCGCTCCGCCCGTCGTTCCTCGTGCCGTCCGCCGCCGCGCTCCTGCTGGCGGCGGGCTGCTCCGGCGGCTCGCAGCCGTCGGTCGCGGTGCCCACTCCGTCCAAGGACGCGGCCGCGTACTGTTCGGCGCTGCACAAGGCGCTGCCGAAGACCGTGGCCGGGCTGGAACGCAGTGATCCCGCACCGGAGTCGGAGCTGACCGCCGGCTGGGGGGACGGGGCGATCGTACTTCGCTGCGGTGTTCCCCGGCCCGCCGCCATGGCGGACGCGGCTTCCAAGGGGATCGACGCGGACGGCGTCAACTGGCTGCTGGAGCAACGCCCGGACGAGGGGCCCCGGTTCACGACGACGTACCGCAAGGCGTACGTCGAGGTCTCCATGGGGACGCGGTTCGCCCACGACGCCAGCCCGCTCGCCGAGTTCGCGAAGCCGGTCCGCGAGACGGTCCCGGACAGCCTCTGAACCGCTGCCGCCGTCGCTGCGGCCGTCCCGCCGGCAGGTCGTCACCGGCCGGCGGGAGGTACGCGGTCAGCGCAGGCCGGTGGACCGGGTCAGGGCCGCCTGAAGGAGCCGGTCGATCAGCTCCGGGTAGTCGACGCCGCTCTCCTGCCACATCCTCGGGAACATCGAGATGGGCGTGAACCCGGGCAGGGTGTTGATCTCGTTGATGACGAACTCGCCCTCGTCCGTGAGGAAGAAGTCGGCGCGCACCAGGCCCTCGCAGGAGACGGACTCGAAGGCGGCGACGGCGAGGCGCTGGACCTCGGCGGTCTGCTCCGGGGTGAGCGGGGCGGGCACGAGTCCAGCGGCCGCGTCGATGTACTTGGCCTCGAAGTCGTAGAAGTCGTGCGCGGTGACCGGCGGGATCTCGGCCGGCACGCTGGCACGCGGCCCGTCCTCGAACTCCAGCACCCCGCACTCGATCTCGCGACCGCTCAGCAGCGACTCGACGAGGAACTTCGGGTCGTGCCGGCGGGCCTCCTCGATCGCCGCGTCCAGGCCGCCGGGCCCGTCGACCTTGGTGATGCCCACCGACGAGCCGCCGCGCGCGGGCTTCACGAAGAGCGGCCAGCCGTGCTCGCCGGCGAAGTCGACGATCCGCTTCCGGGCGGCGGCGGGGTCGTTCCGCCACTCGCGGGGCCGCACCACCAGGTAGGGGCCGACGGAGAGGCCGAAGGAGATGAAGACCCGCTTCATGTACTCCTTGTCCTGGCCGACGGCGGAGGCGAGGACGCCCGCGCCGACGTAGGGGACGCCGGAGAGTTCCAGGAGGCCCTGGAGGGTGCCGTCCTCGCCGTACGGGCCGTGCAGCACGGGGAAGACGACGTCGACCTCGCCCAGCGCCCGGGGCACCGATCCGGGCTCGTTGAAGACGACTTCGCGGCTGCCCGGGTCCACGGAGAGAACCACGCCGCCCTTCTCCGACTCGGCGAGCGCGTCCACGTCGGGCACCTGCCGGTCGGTGATGGCCATGCGGGCCGGATCGTCGCCGGTGAGGGCCCAGCGGCCGTCCTTGGTGATGCCGATCGGCAGGACGTCGTAGACGGTCCGGTCGATGGCGTTCAGGACGGCGCCGGCCGTGACGACCGAGATGCCGTGTTCGGAGCTGCGTCCGCCGAACACGACAGCCACGCGCGGCTTGCGGCGCTGCTGCTCAGGGCTCTTCGGACGCTCAGGGCTCTGGGGGAGGTTCTCGCTGCTCATATCGCGATGAGCGTACCTGCTGGTACCGAAAGGAGTCAGCGCCGCTCGGGCTTGGCGCTCCGCGACATCAGCTCCTTGACCGCGACCGCGGGCGGCTTGCCCTCGTGGACGATCCCCACGACGGTCTCCGTGATGGGCATGTCGACTCCGTGCCGGCGGGCCAGATCGAGCACCGACTCGCAGGACTTGACGCCCTCCGCGGTCTGGCTGGTGGCGGCGATCGCCTCCTGGAGCGTCATGCCCCGGCCGAGGTTGGTGCCGAAGGTGTGGTTGCGCGAGAGCGGCGAGGAGCAGGTCGCCACCAGGTCGCCGAGGCCCGCGAGTCCGGAGAACGTCAGCGGGTCCGCGCCCATGGCGAGGCCCAGTCGGGTGGTCTCGGCGAGTCCGCGGGTGATGAGCGAACCCTTGGCGTTGTCGCCCAGCCCCATGCCGTCGGCGATGCCGACCGCGAGGCTGATGACGTTCTTGACGGCGCCGCCGAGTTCGCAGCCGACGACGTCGGTGTTGGTGTACGGGCGGAAGTACGGGGTGTGGCAGGCGGCCTGGAGCCGCTGGGCCACCGATTCGTCCTGGCAGGCCACGACGGCCGCCGCGGGGCGCCTTTCGGCGATCTCACCGGCGAGGTTGGGGCCGGTGACGACGGCGATGCGGTCGGCGGAGACCTTCGTCACGTCCGCGATCACCTCGCTCATCAGCTTGGCGGTACCGAGCTCGACGCCCTTCATCAGGGAGACGAGGACGGTGTCCGGTTCCAGGTGCGGGGCCCACTCCGCGAGGTTGGCGCGCAGCGTCTGGGAGGGCACCACCAGCACCGCGAACTCGGCGCCGCGCAGCGCCTCGGCGGGGTCGGTGGTGGCGCGGACGGACTTGGGGAGTTCGGCGCCGGGGAGGTAGCCGGGGTTGGTCCGGGTGGTGTTGATGGACTCGGCGACTTCGGCACGGCGGGCCCAGACGGTGACGTCGCAGCCGGCGTCACCCAGGATCACGGCGAAGGCGGTGCCCCAGGAACCCGCCCCGAAGACGGCCACTCTGCGCGGGTCGGTCACTGGGAGCCCTTCTCTTCGGCCTCGCGGCGCTTCTTCGCGCGGGCCTTGCGGTGGTCGTACGGCTCGGCGGGAGCCTTCTCGCCGCGCACGGTCTCCAGTTGCTCGGTGATCGCGGCCATGATGACCTCGGTGACCTCGCGCAGCACGTCGGGCGTCGGCTCGGAGCCGTAGAAGCGGCTGAGGTCGACGGGCGGCCCGGCCTGCACCCGGAGGGTCTTCCGGGGGAAGAACCGGTACTTGTTCTCCTTGGCGTACGGCGGCATCGCGAGGTTCGCGCCCCACTGGGCGACCGGGATGACGGGTGCGCGGGTCATCAGCGCGACGCGGGCGGCGCCGGTCTTGCCGTTCATCGGCCACATGCCGGGGTCGCGGGTCAGGGTGCCTTCGGGGTAAAAGGCGACGCACTCGCCGTCCTCGATCGCGGCCACGGCGGCGCGGAAGGCGTTCAGCGCGTCGGTGGTCTCGCGGTAGACGGGGATCTGGCCGGTGCCGCGCAGCATCATGCCGACGAACGGGGCCCGGAAGAGGGCGGCCTTCGCCAGGAACCTCGGCACCCGGCCGGTGTTGTACTGGAAGTGCCCGTACGAGAGCGGGTCCAGGTAGGAGTTGTGGTTGACGGCCGTGATGAATCCGCCGTCGGCCGGAATGTGTTCCATTCCCCGCCAGTCACGCTTGAAGAGAACCACCAGTGGCGGCTTGGCGATGACCGCCGCCAGGCGGTACCAGAAGCCGATTCTGCGGCGGGACACACGGACCCCTTTCACTCGGGTTTCTCATCGACCGGACCTGCTGCTCGGCCACGGACGGTCATGTCCCGCCCCAGGCCCCTGCTCTGTCGAGAACACCGTACGCCCCGCTTCCCGGGCCGTCCCGGCAGGCTGTCGCACCGGCAGGCGAGAATGGGGGCCGACGTTCACGGAGGGGGAGATCGCCACGAACACCGACCCGGCGGGCCGCTGGTCCCTGGTCGTCCCGCTGAAGCCCTTGGCGTACGCCAAGAGCAGGCTGCGGGATGCCCTGGGCGACGCTCTGCGGCCCCGACTCGCCCTGGCCTTCGCCGAGGACACGGTCGCGGCGGCTCTCTCCTGTACAGACGTGCGTGATGTGGTGGTCGTCACGGACGACACGGTGGCGGCGGACCGTCTGACGGCGCTGGGGGCCCGTGTCGCACCGGACTTCCCGGCCGCCGGTCTCAACGCGGCGCTCGCGTACGGAGCGGGGCTGGCCCGTGCCGCCAGGCCGTCGGCTCCGGTCGCCGCGCTCAACGCGGATCTCCCCGCACTGCGCCCCTCGGAATTGTCGCGGGTCCTCGAATTCTCTTCCGGATTTCCCCGGACATTCCTTTCGGACGCCGCGGGAATCGGGACGACATTTCTCTCGGCGGCCGCCGGAGTGGAATTGCGGCCCGCTTTCGGCGGCCCTTCGCGCGCCCGGCATCTCGCGTCGGGTGCGCGGGAGGTGCCGCCGGAGGGGCTGGATTCGGTCCGCCGGGACGTGGACACCGGGGACGATCTGCTGGTGGCGCTGGCCCTGGGCGTGGGACCGCGTACGGCGGAACTGCGGGGCGCGGTACGGCTGGGGGCCGTCCCCGGCCCGGCGGCCGGGCCCACGCGGTCCGCGCCCACCGGGCGATAGGCTGCGGCCCATGCAGGCGACCGCGTACACGTACGACCCCGAGACCCGCAGCGGCAGTGTGCTGCTCGACGACGGCACCCCGGTGGACTTCCCGGCGGCCGCGTTCGACGCGGGCGGCCTGCGGCTGCTCCGCCCCGGTCAGCGGGTGCGGATCGAGGGTTCGGGCGAGGGTGCCTCGCTCCGGATCGACCTGGTGACCCTGCAGACCTTCTGAGCGGGGCCCGTTCGGCCGAACGGGCGGGAACCCGCCGGGACTCCGACCGGCTCCCGGACAGCCCGCGGGCCGGGCTCCCCGAGGGGAACCCGGCCCGGCGCGTCGTGCGAGAGCGAGCGGGTGCCCGGTCTCACTTCTTGCGAGCGGTGGCCTTCTTGGCCGTGGTGGTGCGCGCCGTGGTCTTCTTGGCGGGCGCCTTCTTGGCGGTGGCCTTCTTGGCCGGGGCCGTCTTCTTCGCGACGGCGGCGGTCTTCTTCGCCGGCGTGGCCGCCTTCTTCGCGGCCGCCGTGGTCTTCTTCGCCGCTGCGGCGGTCGTCGCCTTCTTGGCGGGCGTGGCGGTGGTCTTCTTCGCCGTGGTCGCGGCGGCGGTGGTGGTCTTCTTCGCCGTCGCGGCCTTGCGGGCGGTGGCCTTCTTGGCCGCGGCCTTGGTGGTCGTACGGGTGGAAGCACCGCCCGAGAGGCTGCCCTTGGGGGCCTTCTTGACGGCCACGTCGTTCTTGGGGAGCTTCTTGGAGCCGCTCACCAGGTCCTTGAAGCCCTGCCCCGCGCGGAAGCGGGGCACCGAGGTCTTCTTGACCCGGACGCGCTCGCCGGTCTGCGGGTTGCGGGCGTACCGCGCCGGGCGGTCGACCTTCTCGAACGAGCCGAAACCGGTGACCGAGACACGGTCTCCGGCCACGACGGCGCGGACGATCGCGTCCAGTACCGCGTCCACCGCGTCCGCGGCCTGCTGGCGGCCGCCGACCTTCTCGGCAATCGCTTCTACGAGCTGTGCCTTGTTCACGTCTTCCCCTTCGGAGACATTGCCAGAACGAAAGTGTTCAAGCGTTTTCGCACGTTAGGCAGATATATACCGCAAATCAAACACGAAACGGGCTAATCACCCTAGTGCCGCAACGAAGTCGACTGATGCGGACTTCCGCGGAGTCAGTCACCTTCGGGGAATCGGCCCTCATCGAGGTCCTTCATCAACCGGTCCAGACGCCTTGCCGCGCCTGAGAGATCGTGCTTCGCCGTGGCCGTGACGGCCAACAGCTTCCGGGACAGCGCCATCCGTACGCCCTCCGGGACTTGCAGTGCGCGCACCCTTCCGTGCGCTTCCTTCAATTGGTCGGCGACTTGGCCATAGAGCTTGAGTTGGTTGTCGCCTTCCATGCACCGATTGTGCCATCTGAGGCGAGTTGTCGCCCGACAGGGTCTCAACAAGCGACTGCGCCCCCTACCCGAAGGCAGGGGGCGCAGTCTGGAAAAGCGCTGCTCAGACCTCAATTGTACGCGGCTTGAAGGTCGGCCTTGCCACCTCATATGCCGCGATGTCCGCTTCGTTCTGAAGGGTGAGGCTGATGTCGTCCAGCCCGTTCAGCAGACGCCAGCGGGCGTTCTCGTCGAGCTCGAACGCGGCCTCGATGCCCTCGGCCCGGACCTGGCGGGCCTCCAGGTCGACGGTGACCTCGGCGGTGGGGTCGGCCTCGGTCAGCTCCCACAGCGCGTCCACGACGGACTGCTCGAGAACGACGGTCAACAGGCCGTTCTTCAGCGAGTTGCCGCGGAAGATGTCCGCGAACCGGGCCGAGATCACGGTCTTGAAACCGTAGTTCTGGAGGGCCCAGACGGCGTGCTCGCGGGAGGAGCCGGTACCGAAGTCGGGGCCGGCCACCAGGACCGAGGCACCCTGCCGCTCGGGGCGGTTGAGGACGAAGTCCTCGTCCTTGCGCCAGGCTTCGAAGAGGCCGTCCTCGAACCCGTCGCGGGTGACCTTCTTCAGCCAGTGCGCGGGGATGATCTGGTCGGTGTCGACGTTGCTGCGGCGCAGCGGGACGGCCCGGCCGGTGTGCGTGGTGAAAGCTTCCATGGTTCTCAGACTCCGGCAGGCGTGCGGTCGTCGGACAGGTCGGCGGGCGAGGCCAGGTGGCCGAGCACCGCGGTGGCGGCGGCGACCTGCGGGGAGACCAGGTGCGTCCGGCCGCCCTTGCCCTGCCGGCCCTCGAAGTTGCGGTTCGAGGTGGAGGCGGAGCGCTCACCGGGCGCCAGCTGGTCCGGGTTCATGCCGAGGCACATCGAGCAGCCCGCGTGGCGCCATTCGGCGCCGGCCTCGGTGAAGACCTTGTCCAGGCCCTCGGAGACGGCCTGGAGGGCGACCCGGACCGAGCCGGGGACGACCAGCATCCGTACGCCGTCGGCGACTTTGCGGCCCTCGAGGACGGCTGCGGCGTTGCGCAGGTCCTCGATGCGGCCATTGGTGCAGGAACCGACGAAGACGGTGTCCACGCCGATCTCGCGGAGCGGCTGTCCAGCGGTCAACCCCATGTACTCCAGGGCCTTTTCGGCGGCGAACCGCTCCGATGCGTCCTCGTACGAAGCGGGGTCGGGGACGTTCGAGGAGAGCGGAGCGCCCTGGCCGGGGTTGGTGCCCCAGGTGACGAAGGGGGCGAGCCGGGTGGCGTCGATGACCACCTCGGCGTCGAAGACCGCGTCGTCGTCGCTGCGCAGGGTCTTCCAGTACGCGACGGCGGCGTCCCAGTCCTCGCCCTGGGGGGCGTGGGCACGCCCTCCGAGGTAGGCGAAGGTGGTCTCGTCCGGGGCGATCATGCCCGCGCGGGCGCCGGCCTCGATCGACATGTTGCAGATGGTCATCCGGGCTTCCATCGAGAGCTTCTCGATGGCGGAGCCGCGGTATTCGAGGATGTAGCCCTGGCCGCCGCCGGTGCCGATCCGGGCGATGATCGCCAGGATGAGGTCCTTGGCCGTGACGTCCTCGGGGAGTTCGCCGTCGATGGTGATGGCCATCGTCTTCGGGCGGGCCATCGGCAGCGTCTGGGTGGCCAGCACGTGCTCCACCTGGCTGGTGCCGATGCCGAACGCCAGGGCGCCGAAGGCTCCGTGGGTGGAGGTGTGCGAGTCGCCGCAGACGACGGTGGTGCCGGGCTGGGTCAGGCCCAGCTGGGGGCCGACCACGTGCACGACGCCCTGCTCGACGTCGCCGAGCGGGTGCAGACGGACGCCGAACTCCGCGCAGTTCTTGCGCAGGGTCTCCAGCTGGGCGCGCGAGACCGGGTCGGCGATCGGCTTGTCGATGTCGAGGGTCGGGGTGTTGTGATCCTCGGTGGCGATGGTGAGGTCGAGGCGCCGCACCGGGCGTCCGGCCTGCCGCAGCCCGTCGAAGGCCTGCGGGCTGGTCACCTCGTGCAGCAGGTGCAGATCGATGTAGAGGAGGTCGGGCTCGCCCTCTGCGCGCCGGACGACGTGGTCGTCCCAGACCTTCTCCGCGAGTGTCCTACCCATCGCTTTCCCTCCGACCGGCGTCTTCGCCGGCCCAACTAGAGATTCGGTGCGCCACCGTCCCGGTCCCGTACGGGACGCCTCCCCCGAACGGGGCGGCGGCTGCGGGCCGTCGTACGGCCGCTGGTACAGGTTCGCAACTTCTGGAGAAAATTGAACTTGCGTTTCACAGAGTGAGACGCGAATATCGTCGTATGGACAACTCTAGCGGCGTCGGCGTACTCGACAAGGCTGCACTCGTACTGAGCGCACTGGAGTCCGGTCCGGCCACCCTCGCCGGGCTGGTCGCGGCGACCGGTCTCGCGCGTCCCACGGCCCACCGACTGGCCGTGGCACTCGAACACCACCGCCTGGTGGCCCGGGACATGCAGGGCCGGTTCATCCTCGGCCCGCGGCTCGCCGAGCTCGCGGCGGCGGCCGGCGAGGACCGTCTCCTGGCGACGGCCGGACCCGTGCTCACCCACCTGCGCGACATCACCGGCGAGAGCGCCCAGCTCTACCGCCGCCAGGGCGACATGCGTATCTGTGTCGCCGCTGCCGAGCGGCTCTCCGGGCTCAGGGACACCGTGCCGGTCGGCTCCACGCTCACCATGAAGGCGGGATCCTCCGCGCAGATCCTGATGGCCTGGGAGGAGCCCGAGCGCCTCCACCGGGGCCTCCAGGGCGCCCGGTTCACGGCGACGGCCCTCTCCGGAGTGCGCCGCAGGGGGTGGGCCCAGTCGATCGGCGAGCGCGAGCCGGGCGTCGCCTCGGTCTCCGCACCGGTGCGCGGACCGTCGAACCGGGTGGTGGCCGCCGTCTCCATCTCCGGCCCGATCGAGCGGCTCACGCGGCACCCGGGGCGGATGCACGCGCAGGCGGTCATCGACTCGGCCGCCCGTCTCAGCGAGGCCCTGCGCCGCGGCTGACCAGTCCGCCGACCTTCCCCCGCCCGCCGTTACCGCGTCACCGCTCTTGCTTCCGCTTCCGCACCTGTTCGTACTGGCCGCCCCAGCGTCGTGGCGGCCTTCTTCATGTCCGGGCCCGAACGGCCGGGCGCACTCGGGGTGTTGGGCCGTCCGGTGTCCGGACACACGAAAAAGGCCCTTCACCGAGGTGAAGGGCCTTTCTCTACTGCCGAGTTGTACCCCCGACCGGATTCGAACCGGCGCTACTGCCGTGAGAGGGCAGCGTGCTAGGCCGCTACACAACGGGGGCTTGTTACGTGAAGTCCTGCGAACTTCGGTCTTGCGCTGGGCTACCAGGACTCGAACCTAGAATGACGGTACCAGAAACCGTAGTGTTGCCAATTACACCATAGCCCATGGTGTGGTACGTACCCCCGACCGGATTCGAACCGGCGCTACTGCCGTGAGAGGGCAGCGTGCTAGGCCGCTACACAACGGGGGCCCTAGCGATCCTGCATCAAGAACATCGGGTGCGACCCGGATTGTTCCCGCGGGAAGGATCTGTACCCCCGACCGGATTCGAACCGGCGCTACTGCCGTGAGAGGGCAGCGTGCTAGGCCGCTACACAACGGGGGCTTGTTACGTGAAGTCCTGCGAACTTCGGTCTTGCGCTGGGCTACCAGGACTCGAACCTAGAATGACGGTACCAGAAACCGTAGTGTTGCCAATTACACCATAGCCCACTGAAACGCAACCTCTGAAGGCTTTGTCTCTGTCTGCGCTTCCCGGCCGGATCTTTCGGCCCGCTCGGGCGGCGCAGAAAGAACATTACCCGAAGGTGTCCGACGCTCCAAAACGGGTATCCCGCGACAGCACCCCGGGCAGCTCGTGGAGGCCCGTGATCCGTACGAGATCGACCCTGCCGCCCCGCTCCGCCCGGTCCAGCCAGATCCCCGTCAGCCCGGCCGCGACCGCCCCGGCGGCGTCGATGTCGGGCTCGTCCCCCACGTACGCCACCTCGTGCGGTTCCAGAGCGAGCGCCTCGCAGGCGGCGTGGAAGGCGCCGGGGTCGGGTTTGGAGACGCCGAGCTCCACGGCGCACAGCAGCGCCTCGAAACGGTGGCGTACGCCCAGCGCGCTCAGCTTGCGGTCCTGCTGTCCGGCACTGGCGTTGGACAGGACTCCGTGGCGGTAGCCGTCCAGCAGGTCGAGGACCGGGAGCACGTCGGGGAAAAGGCTCCAGGCGGCTTCGTAGTGGGCCGCGTGCCGACGGAACCACGCGTCGGCCTCCGCGTCCTCCAGGTCCCGCCCCAGGAACTCCCGCACCCGGTCCCTGCGCTGCCCCTCGTAGTCCGTCTCCCCCGCGGAGAAGCGCGCCCAGTGGCGACCGGTGAGCGCCCGCCATCCGTCCAGCGCCTCGTCGGGCGTGGTCCAGCCGCCGGGCAGCCCCTCCAGCTCCAGCAGCCGCGCCATGGCGACGCGGTCGGCGCCGGAGTAGTCGAAGAGCGTGTCGTCGACGTCCCAGAGCACCGCGCGGATCGGCATGTACGCCACGCTACCGGGCCTCCTCCGGCCCCACCCGGCGACAACCGGCCAAAGGAGCCGCGCGAGCCCGCGCGCAAGGGCTCGGAGAGCCCGGGAACGCCCGAGGGGCGGACCACCGGGTGTGTCTCCGGTGGTCCGCCCCTGCGGGGACGTGCGCAAGCCGCCGCGCTACGCGGTGAGCTTCGCGAGTGCCGCGTCCACCCGGGACAGGGTCTTCTCGCGGCCCAGGATCTCCATGGACTCGAAGAGCGGCAGGCCGACCGTGCGGCCGGTGACGGCGACGCGCACCGGGGCCTGGGCCTTGCCGAGCTTGAGGCCGTGGGCCTCGCCCGCCGCGAGGACCGCGTTCTTCAGCGCCTCGGCGGTCCACTCGGCGCCGGCCAGGTTGGCGCGGGCGGTGGTCAGCAGGGCGTCGGAGCCCTCCTTCATCGCCTTGGCCCAGGACGCCTCGTCCTCCACCGGCTCGTCGAGGAAGAGGAAGTCGACGTTGGCGGTGATGTCGGAGAGGACGGTCACCCGGGTCTGGGCGTGCGGCGCGATCTCGGCGAACTTGTCCGCGTCGAACGCCTCGGGGGCCCAGTTCGCGTACGGCGCGCGCAGCCAGGGGCCGCACGCGTCGGTGAAGTCCTTCACGTCGAGCCGGCGGATGTGCTCGGCGTTGATGTGCTCGGCCTTCTTGAGGTCGAAGCGGGCCGGGTTGGCGTTGACGTCCGCGATGTCGAAGGCCGCCACCATCTCCTCGACCGAGAAGATGTCGCGGTCCTCGGCCATCGACCAGCCCAGCAGCGAGAGGTAGTTGAGCAGCCCCTCGGGGAGGAAGCCGCGCTCGCGGTAGAGGTTGAGGGAGGCCTGCGGGTCCCGCTTGGAGAGCTTCTTGTTCCCCTCGCCCATGACGTACGGGAGGTGGCCGAAGACCGGGGTGGCCTTGGCGATTCCCAGCTCGGTGAGGGCCGCGTACAGGGCGAGCTGGCGGGGGGTGGAGGAGAGCAGGTCCTCGCCGCGCAGGACGTGGGTGATCTCCATCAGCGCGTCGTCGACCGGGTTGACCAGCGTGTAGAGCGGGGCGCCGTTGGCGCGGACGATGCCGTAGTCCGGCACGTTCTCCGGCTGGAAGGTCAGCTCGCCGCGCACCAGGTCGGTGAAGGTCTGCGGCACGTCGGGCATCCGGAAGCGCACGATGTGCGCGCGGCCCTCGGCCACGTACGCCGCGACCTGCTCGGCGGTGAGGTCGCGGCAGTGGCCGTCGTACCCGGACGGCTTGCCGGCGGCGCGGGCCGCGTCGCGGCGGGCGTCGAGCTCCTCGGTGGTGCAGTAGCAGTCGTACGCGTGGCCGCCGGCCTTCAGCTTCTCGGCGACGTCACGGTAGATGTCCATCCGCTGCGACTGCCGGTACGGAGCGTGCGGGCCGCCGACCTCGGGGCCCTCGTCCCAGTCGAAGCCGAGCCAGCGCATCGAGTCGAGCAGCTGCTGGTACGACTCCTCCGAGTCGCGCGCCGCGTCGGTGTCCTCGATGCGGAAGACCAGCGAGCCCTCGTTGTGCCGGGCGAACGCCCAGTTGAAGAGAGCCGTCCGGACCAGGCCCACGTGGGGGTTGCCGGTCGGGGAGGGACAGAACCGGACACGGGGGGAAGATCCGTTAACCACGCTTGATCACCTTGTTGGTGAGAGTGCCGATGCCTTCGATGGTGACGGCGACCTCGTCGCCGACGTGCAGGGGGCCGACCCCTGCGGGGGTTCCGGTGAGGATGACGTCGCCGGGGAGGAGCGTCATCGCCTCGGTGATGTGGACGACCAGGTCCTCGATGGAGCGGATCATCTCGCTCGTACGGCCGAGCTGGCGCTGCTCGCCGTTGACCGTCGTCTGGATGGTCAGGTCGGACGGGTCCAGGTCGGTCTCCACCCAGGGGCCGAGCGGGCAGGACGTGTCGAAGCCCTTGGCCCGGGCCCACTGCTTCTCGCGCTTCTGCGCGTCACGGGCGGTGACGTCGTTGGCGCAGGTGTAGCCGAGGATGACGTCCTTGACGCGCTCGCGGGGGACCTCACGGCACATCCGGCCGATCACCACGGCCAGTTCGGCCTCGTAGTGGACCTCGTCGGAGAAGGAGGGGTACTCGATGGCGTCGCCGGAGCCGATCACCGAGGTGGTGGGCTTGAAGAAGGCGACCGGGACGTCCGGGACCTCGTTGCCCAGTTCGGCGGCGTGCTCCGCGTAGTTGCGGCCGATGGCCACGACCTTGTTGGGGAGCACGGGGGGCAGGAGCCTGACCTTGCTCAGCGGGACCTTGGTGCCGGAGAGCTCGAAGTCGGCGTACGGAATGCCCTTGATGATGTCGAGGACGAGGCCACCGGATTCCACGGTGCCCTCACCCTCGACGGCGCCGAAGGCGACATTGCCGTCGATGGAGAACCTGGCGATGCGCACGGGATGCTGTCGCCCCTCACTTGCTGGCTGGCTGAAGACTGACGCTCCAGGCTATCGCCTCGCCGTGCGGGGACCGGGGAGTGTCCGGCGGATCGCCGCCGTCCCTCCGGAGGGTGCGGACGGCGGGACGGGCGAGTCGGCCGGACTCCCGGCGGAGAGGTGCCTACCTGAGGATGGTGCGGCGCGGGTTGGCCGTCTGCGTGGGGAGCGCGGTGGTGTACTCGGGCCGCTCGGAGAGCTCGGGGGCGCGCAGCGTGGAGGCGTCCGTGAGGTGCGCCAGCGTGGTGCGCCGGGGGTTGGCGAGCTTGCGGGACTGCGTCGTGTTCATCTGCCGTGAGGACCTTGTCGCCGGGGGCGCACCCCTGGGTGCGCCCAGTTGGTCGGGTTCGCCATCCCAGTAAAGCGTCAGGCTAAACATCGGATTCCCGGCCGCACCCCGGATGAGACGGCGATCATCATGTGAGTTTGCTCACGACCAGCACCATAAAAGGTGCATTTCGGAATGATGATCACGCAAATGGAAACGGACATTGCGTCACTGAATGTTCTATTCCGCTCCTGATCATCAGGACTGGGACACCACACTCGTCCGACTGACCTGTCCGTAATGATCCACTTTCCGCACGAACACGCTGCACGGCTGGTCACACGGCCATCACGCCCCGTAACACCTGCCCATGGGGAACCCACGGGCCTTGTTGGAGGTCCGGCACTGTGCTGGAATTCCACGCACCGCCGCGGGTAGAGACCGGCGCGCAGGGGCGCAACGCAGCGCCGAGTGGCGGCGGAGGGGGTTCAAGAACGCCGGTCGTTCAACGACCACCATGGGGCGCGTCCAGCGCCCCACGACGCCGACACCGTCACCGCCGCGCATGCGGAGGGACGCCTGGTCCAGAGGTTGCGACGCTAGTGCAGGGACGTTTCAAGAGGGATGGCAGCGCTCCGGCGGAACAGGAGCCGCGCGGCGGGACCGACCGCGGCTCCTCGCCCCAGCACGCCCAGAACCCGGGGTCGGCAGGCGCCGGCGACGGCGCGGAGCAGGCCACGCGCCCGGGTTCCACGACGACCGAAAGCGCCGAACCGGCA
Organism: Streptomyces sp. NPDC001770; assembly: GCF_053596135.1. NCBI lineage: Bacteria > Bacillati > Actinomycetota > Actinomycetes > Kitasatosporales > Streptomycetaceae > Streptomyces > Streptomyces sp. NPDC001770. Next base: position 136,413 of record NZ_JBSFFN010000004.1, read on the forward strand.
GCGGCGGCGAAACCCCGGGACCCGGTGAGCACGGGTTCACGCGTAGCCCTGCGTAACTGGCGCATCAGCACCCGTCTGGTCTCCCTCCTGGCACTCCCCGTGGTCGCGGCGACCTCGCTGGGCGGACTCCGCATCAACGAGTCGATGAACGACATCCAGCAGCTGGAGCACATGCAGCTGCTGACGCAGATGACCAAGCAGGCCACCGCGCTCGCCCAGGCCCTGCAGGTCGAGCGCGACGAGTCGGCGGGACCGCTCTCCAACGGCGTCAAGGCGACCAACTACAAGGTCACCGAACCCCGGAAGAAGACGGACCGGGCCAAGGACGCCTTCCTCGACGCCACCATGGCCATCGGGGACACCGAGGGCGACGAGGCCCTCGAGGGCATCCACGCCAGCGTCAACATGATCGCGACGCAGCTCGGGCAGATCCGCGACATCCGCAAGACCGCGTACGCCAAGGGCTCTCCGAGCGTCAACACGATCGACCAGTACAGCCAGTTGATCACCTCGCTGCTGAGCCTCTCCCAGGACATGGCGCAGGCGACCTCCAGCCCCGAAATGATCAAGCGCACCCGTGCGCTGGCGGCCTTCTCCTCCGCCAAGGAGTACGCCTCGGTCCAGCGGGCGATCATCGCCGCCGCGCTGCCGGGCGGGAACAGCACCAAGACCAACCTCGGTGACAACGACAAGCAGTTCGGCCGCAACGCGCTCCGCAAGGAGAGCCTGGCGATGAACTCCTTCGAGACCATCTACGCGACCACCGGGAACAGCGCGTCCGACCTCACGGCACCGCTGACCAGCGGCAACCCGGAGATCCAGGCGGCCAACACCTACGCCAAGCAGGTGCTCGACACCACCGTCGGCCTGAGCGGGCGCAAGCCGCGTTCCTACCTCGACTGGTACGACCAGAGCTCCACCAAGATCCAGGCGATGGAGACGATCGAGGCGACCCTCCTCAGCGACATGGAGGGCAAGGCCCGCGAGCTGCGCGAGGCCTCCCAGCGCGAGGCGATCCTCAACGGCGCCATCATCCTGCTGGTGCTCGGCGTCTCGCTCGTCGGTGCCTTCGTCGTGGCACGGTCCATGATCCGCTCGCTGCGCCGCCTCCAGGACACCGCCACCCGGGTCGCCCAGGACCGCCTGCCCGAGCTCGTCCGCCAGCTCTCCGAGACCGACCCGCAGGACGTCGACACCTCCGTCGAGTCCGTCGGCGTCCACTCCCGCGACGAGATCGGCCAGGTGGCCGCGGCCTTCGACGACGTGCACCGCGAGGCCGTCCGCCTCGCCGCCGAGCAGGCCCTCCTCCGGGGGAACGTCAACGCGATGTTCACCAACCTCTCGCGCCGCAGCCAGGGCCTCATCCAGCGTCAGCTCTCGCTCATCTCCGAGCTGGAGTCCCGCGAGGCCGACCCGGACCAGCTCTCCTCGCTCTTCAAGCTCGACCACCTCGCGACCCGTATGCGCCGGAACGGCGAGAACCTCCTCGTCCTCGCCGGTGAGGAACCGGGCCGCCGCTGGACCCGGCCCGTCCCGCTGGTCGACGTGCTCCGCGCCGCCGCCTCCGAGGTGGAGCAGTACGAGCGCATCGAGCTGGCCGCGGTGCCCGCCACCGAAGTGGCCGGCCGGGTCGTCAACGACCTCGTGCACCTCCTCGCCGAGCTGCTGGAGAACGCCACGTCGTTCTCCTCGCCGCAGACGAAGGTCCGGGTCACCGGTCACGCCCTGCCGGACGGGCGGGTGCTCGTCGAGATCCACGACACCGGTATCGGCCTCTCGCCCGAGGACCTCGCGGCGATCAACGAGCGGCTCGCCTCGCCGCCCACCGTGGACGTTTCGGTCTCCCGCCGCATGGGTCTGTTCGTGGTCGGCCGGCTCTCCCTCCGTCACGGCATCCGCATCCAGCTGCGTCCCTCCGATTCCGGCGGCACCACGGCACTCGTCATGCTGCCCGTGGATGTCGCGCACGGTGGCAAGCAGCCGCCGTCCAAGCAGGGTGCGGGCCAGCAGGCGGCCGCGCCCGGCGGTCTGCTCGGCGGCGCCGGCGCTCCGCGCGCCGGTCTCGGCGGCCCGCAGGCCAGTTCCAAGGGGCTCGCCGGTTCGGCGCCCGCCCGGGGCCAGGTCGGCGCGGGTTCCGGTCCGCGTGCGGCGCTGCCCTCGCGCGACACCGCGGCGCGCGGGTCCCAGCAGTCCGGGCCGCAGGCCGGTGGTCCTCAGCGGCAGCCCGGCGGACCGTCCGTACCGCAGGGAGGCCCGCAGCCCGGTCGCCCCCAGGCGCCGCAGGACTTCGGGCGGCCCGAGCGGCAGGGTGGTGGCGCCCTCGGCGGCGGCGCCCGGCTGGGCGCACGCGGTGCGCAGGGCGGTACGGAGCAGGACCGGACGAACCTCTTCGGGCACGGCGCCCCGGCCCAGCAGGCCCCGATGACCCGGCCCGAGCAGGGCGGCCGTCCGGTACGTCAGGACGTGTTCGGCTCCACCGGACCGCAAGCGCAGTGGCAGGGCCAGAACAACCAGGGCAACCAGGGCAACCAGTTCGGCCAGGGCATGGACCAGGGCGCTCCGGCAGGCCAGTTCGGCCAGGGCATGGATCAGGGCCAGGGCGGCCGCCCCGCGTTCGGCCAGAACCAGGACCAGGACCAGAACCAGGGCCGGAACCAGGACCTGGGCGGCCGGCCGGGCATGCAGCCCCAGCACGGCCAGGGCGGTCCGGGTCAGCGCGGGTTCCAGCAGCCCACCGGGCCCGGCCGTCAGCTGCCGCCCCCCGGTGGTCCGCGGGCCGAGCTGCCCGGGGGCAACCCGCAGCCGCAGCATCCGCAGCCGCAGACCACCACCTGGGGCGCGGAGGACCGGGGTGCCCAGCACCGCGGGCCCTCCGACACCCCCCGGGGGCACGAAGAGGCGGAGGCCACGGGCCAGTTCGCCGCCCCGACGGGACCCGTCCCGAACCGGAACTTCAACTCCCCGCTGAACCGGCGCACTCCGGGCGACGACCGCCAAGGACCCGGTGCCACCTCGGAGTTCGCCCGCCCGGACTTCTCGGCGCCGCAGGTCCCGCAGCCGCAGGACCCCGCGAGCACCGCGCAGTTCGCCCGTCCCGACTTCGGTGCTCCGGATCAGGGGCTGCCCGCTCCGCGCCAGTACGGCAACGGCGGCGAGCAGGGTGTGCCGCGTCCGGCTCCGGCCGGCGAGCCGCCCCAGCGTTCGCTGCCGCCGCGCCGGTCCGCGCCCGAGGCGCTGCCGCCGGCCGGTCCGGGCGACGGCCGCACCCCGCTGTACGACACGCTGGAGACCAACTGGTTCCACGGTCCGCAGCAGGGCGGCCGGCCGCAGGCGGAGGCGGCTCCCGCACAGCCCGACGGGATTCCGGCACCGGCCGCGCCCCGGCGCTCCTCCGGCGACGCGAGCCCGGCGGGTCCGTGGCGGCCTTCGCCCAACGACGAACTCGTACGTCAGGCCGAGCGGGTCAAGAAACCGGCCGCGGGCGGTGTCACCACTTCGGGGCTTCCCCGGCGGGTTCCGCGTGCCAATTTGGTTCCGGGTACCGCTCAGCAGCAGAATCACCAGTCCGGACCTCAGGTTTCGCGTGCGCCCGATGACGTGCGCGGGCGTCTGACCAATCTCCGCCGGGGCATCCAGCAGGGTCGGCAGGCGAACAGCCAGTCGACCGGCAGCTTCCAACTCGGCCCCACTCACCAGCAGGAGCGTTAGTTGAGCCCCATGAGTCAGGCCGCGCAGAATCTGAACTGGCTGATCACCAACTTCGTGGACAACACCCCCGGGGTGTCTCACACGGTGGTGGTGTCGGCGGACGGACTCCTGCTGGCCATGTCCGAAGGATTCCCGCGCGACCGCGCCGACCAGCTGGCCGCGGTCGCCTCCGGGCTCACCTCGCTGACCGCCGGCGCCTCCCGGATCTTCGAGGGCGGCGCCGTCAGCCAGACGGTGGTGGAGATGGAGCGCGGCTTCCTGTTCCTGATGTCGGTCTCGGACGGCTCGTCGCTGGCCGTGCTCGCCCACCCCGAGGCCGACATCGGTCTCGTCGGTTACGAAATGGCTCTGCTCGTCGACCGTGCCGGCACCGTCCTCACGCCCGACCTGCGCGCCGAGCTCCAAGGAAGTCTGCTCCACTAGGCGGCCACGCAGCGGGGATCTCTCGGGATCTCCTCAGGTACTGCCCACCACCCTCACTCGTCCGGCCGCTCACCGCCCCCACCGGCCCCTTGCAGACGGCGAGTAGACACATCGCTGTCACGCCCGGAGGATTCATGACCCCGCCACCCGCCTCACCCGATCCGTACGGCGCTCTGCACCACGCGTCGTACGACGGGGAGGGCGACCAGCCGCTGGTTCGTCCGTACGCCATGACCGGTGGACGCACACGACCGCGTTACCAGCTCGCCATCGAGGCGTTGGTCAGTACGACGGCCGACCCCGCGCATCTGGGAACGCTGCTGCCCGAGCACCAGCGGATCTGCCACCTCTGCCGCGAGGTCAAGTCGGTGGCCGAGGTTTCGGCACTGCTGTCCATGCCGCTCGGTGTGGCCCGGATCCTGGTCGCGGACCTGGCGGAAGCCGGCATGGTGGCCATCCACCAGCCGGGCAACGGAGAGGCCGGCGGAACGCCGGATGTGACACTGCTCGAAAGGGTGCTCAGTGGACTTCGCAAGCTCTAGCGGCGGTTCGGCCCGCTCCACCACCTCGGCGAAGATCGTGGTGGCAGGGGGCTTCGGCGTGGGTAAGACCACGTTCGTCGGTGCCGTTTCGGAGATCAGTCCGCTGCGCACCGAAGCCGTGATGACGTCCGCTTCCGCGGGCATCGACGACCTGACCCACACCGGGGACAAGACCACCACCACGGTGGCCATGGACTTCGGACGCATCACCCTGGACCAGGACCTGATCCTGTACCTGTTCGGCACCCCCGGGCAGGACCTTTTCTGGTTCATGTGGGACGACCTCGTCCGCGGCGCCATCGGCGCCGTCGTCCTGGTCGACACCCGCCGCCTCGCCGACTGCTTCCCCGCAGTCGACTACTTCGAGAACAGCGGCCTCCCCTTCGTCATCGCCCTCAACGGCTTCGACGGACACCAGCCCTACACCCCCGACGAAGTACGCGAAGCACTCCAGATCGGACCCGACACCCCGATCCTCACCACCGACGCCCGCCACCGCGCCGACGCCAAGAGCGCCCTCATCACCCTCGTCGAGCACGCCCTCATGGCCCGGCTGAAGTAGGCATAAGTCGGTATTGGCATAGGCAAGTTGCCGTAGTCACGCGGGGGTGGCCCCTGTGTCCTTCGACACGATCCGCCCCCGCGTTCATAACGTTTCGACAGAGAATTTCCCGTGGTCCGACACCCGACGCATCCGCCCGGTGCCGCTCCGCTCATGTGAGCCTCGCCTTTTGGCGGGGCTCGTTCTTTATGCCCGTTTTATCTGAGGCTTGCGCCACTCGGACCGATCGGGTCCGAGTGTTTGGAACGCGGCAGCTCCCCATGCTGGAATGCGGCGAACTCCCGAGTAGTACGGCCCTGAACGAATTTACCGGCACAACGTAGGTGCCGACGCCGAGAGGTTGTTGGTCGAGTGAGGCGAAGCAACGAGGGCTCCCCGACGCAGCCTGAGCGGGGCAACTTCACGCCGCCGCGCACCGCTGTATCCCCCGGGGAGCGCGCCGACCGCACGGACGCGGCCGACGACGGATCGCCCGTCGGCAGCACGAGCAAGCTGTCCCCGCGCAACTGGCGCGTGGCGACGCGGCTGAACGCGATCCTCCTGATCCCCGCGCTGGTGGGCCTCACCATGGGTGGCTTCCAGGTGAAGGGGTCGATCGACACCTGGAACGAGGCCCAGGACGCCGAGAAGACCGCTCTCGTCGTGCGCTCGGCCTCCGTGTACGGGCAGGCGCTGCTGAACGAGCGCGACCTCACCGCCCAGCCGCTCCTGAACAAGGAGTCCACCGCCTCGGCCGTGACGCGGACCCGCGCCGACACCGACACCGCGGCCTCGGGGTTCACCGCCGCGGTGGCCAACATGCCGGAGAAGCCCGGTCTCCAGCGTCGGCTGAAGCTCTTCAGGAGCGAGGAGCCGAAGCTCGCCGCGCTGCGCAAGGCCGCGTACACCAAGAGCCTGGACCCGGTGAAGACCGAGGAGGGCTACACCCAGATCCAGCACTCGCTGATGGAGTTCGCCAACGAGCTCGGCCTGGGTACCGGCAACGTCACCAGCTACGGTCGTACCGTCTACGCGCTCGAACTCTCGCAGGCGGCGGAGTCCCTCCAGCGCTCGATCGGTCTGCACCTGCTGGTGCGCCCGAGCGAGGACGAGGACACCTTCAACGCCCAGGTCAAGGCCTTCGGCTCGTACAACTATCTGGAGCAGATCGCCCTCGGCGAATTCAACTCCGGCGGTACCCAGACGGACGTCGACCGCCTCAAGGAGGTCATGGCCGGGAAGGCCACCGAGGGTGCCGCGCAGCTGAAGGCCGCCAAGGAGAAGGCCGAGGCCGCCGGGGCGCCGTTCGTGACCCCGCCCAGCGTCGGCGGCTCCGTCTTCGACGGGATGGCCGCGCAGATCGGCCGGGGGCTGTCACCGTCCGAGCTGAAGGCGAAGGGGATCACCCCGGAGACCTGGACGGCCGCCGCCACCGCGAAGTTCGAGGGGTACGCCACCGTCACGGACGAGCTCGTCGACAAGGCGGTGGAGGAGGCCGCGCAGATCTCCTCGGACGCCAAGACCGACGCCGTCGTCAACGCCTCGATCGTCGTCGTCGCCCTGCTCGCCGCGTTCGTCGTGGCCGGGTTCATGGCCCGGCAGATGAGCCGGGCGATGCGCCGGCTGCGCACCGCCGCCTTCGAGGTCGCCGAGCAGCGTCTGCCGTCGCTGGTCGACCAGCTGTCGCGGACCGAGCCGGGCCGGGTCGACACCCGCGTCAAGCCCATCCCGATCAACACCAGCGACGAGATCGGCGAGGTCGCCCGCGCCTTCGACCAGGTGCACCGCGAGGCCGTCCGGCTCGCCTCCGAGCAGGCGATGCTGCGGGGGAACGTCAACGCGATCTTCACCAACCTCTCGCGCCGCAACCAGTCGCTCATCGAGGGCCAGCTGACCCTCATCACCGGCCTGGAGAACAACGAGGCCGACCCGGACCAGCTGGAGAGCCTCTTCAAGCTGGACCACCTGGCCACCCGTATGCGCCGCAACGGCGAGAACCTCCTGGTCCTCGCCGGTGAGGAGCCGGGCCGCCGCTGGAACCAGCCGGTGCCGCTGGTGGACGTGCTCCGCGCCGCCTCCTCCGAGGTGGAGTCGTACGAGCGCATCGAGCTCACCGGGGTCCCGGACACCGAGATCCACGGCCAGGCCGTGACCGACCTCGTGCACCTGCTGGCGGAGCTGCTGGAGAACGCCACGGTGTTCTCCTCGCCGCAGACCAAGGTCCGCGTCACCGCGACCCGGCTGCCGGACGGCCGGGTGATGATCGAGATCCACGACAAGGGGATCGGCCTCACCGCCGAGGACTTCGCCGACATCAACCACAAGCTGGCCAACCCGCCGACCGTGGACGCCGCGGTCTCCCAGCGGATGGGTCTCTTCGTGGTCGGCAGGCTCTCCGACCGCCACGGCGTCCGGGTGCAGCTGCGCCCCTCGGGCGAGCAGGCCGGTACGACATCCCTGGTCATGCTGCCGGACGCGATCACCCACGGTGGCGGCGGCGAACCCGCCGCGGAGCCGGACAGCTTCACCGTCTCGTCGATCATCCCGGAGCAGGAGCAGTCCTTCGCTCCCGCTCCGCAGCTCTCGGGTATGCGCACGGCGGCCGAACTCGGCTTCGACGACTCGCGCTACGACGGCGAGTCGCCCGCGCTCGACCCGGTGGGACGCTCGCTGATGCGCGAGGAGCGCCGGGCCGCGCTGGAGGCCGCCCACACCGGCGAGCAGTCCCCCTTCCAGGGCGGCGCGGGTGGCGAGGCCGACGGCCCGGGTGCCCCGCTGCAGCAGGGCTTCGAGCAGAACGGCTACGCGGCGTCCGGTTACGAGCAGCAGGTCTCGTACGACCAGAACGGTTACCCGCAGGGCACGTTCGAGCAGGGGTCCTTCGGGCAGGGTCCGGCGGAGCAGGGCGCGTTCGAGCAGCCCTCCTTCGGTCAGCCGCAGCAGGGCTTCGAGCAGAACGGCCATCCGGAGGCGTACGAGCCGTACGCCTCGGACACGGGCTACCGGCCGGACGCCGAGCAGCTCCCCCAAAGCGGCTATGCGGAACAGGCGTACACGGCCCCGGATGCGCAACAGCCTTCGTACGGTGATCAGTTCGCGCCACTCGGTGATCAGCCCCAGCAGGACGGGTGGCCGGAACAGGGTGGTTTCCAGGGAGGTTACGAGACCTCCGTCCAGGAAGAAACGGAATCCGCTCCCAGCGCTCCCGAGGAGACGCCCGAGCGCGTAGGCTTCGATCATTCGGGTCCCACCGCGAACGCGGGTCACGACATGACCGATGCGGGGCTCCCGCGCCGGGGCGGGCAGCAGCACTGGCAGCCCAACGGGCCGGCCGGCGAGCGGTCCGCGACGGCCGACCGGCCCCAGCGGCAGGAATCCCCGTCGGCCGCCGAACCGCAGGACGGCAACGGCACGGACGACTGGCGTTCGACCAACGACGAGCGCTGGGAACGGGCCGAGAGGCTCCGGGACCCGAAGGCCGGCGGAATAACCCTCTCGGGGCTTCCCCGGCGAGTGCCCAAGGCCAACTTGGTCGAGGGCACCGCGGAGCAGACCCAGCAGGGCGGCCCACAGGTCTCCCGTGCGCCCGAGGACATCCGCGGCAGGTTGAGCAACCTGCGGCGCGGCATCCAGCAGGGGCGCAAGCAGGGGTCGGACACCAGTAATACCTACAACCAGGAGCGTTAGTGTGAGCCCGATGAGCCAGGCGGCGCAGAATCTCAACTGGTTGATCACCAGCTTCGTGGACAGCACCCCCGGGGTGTCGCACACGGTGGTGGTCTCCGCCGACGGACTCCTGCTGGCCATGTCCGAAGGATTCCCGCGCGACCGCGCCGACCAGTTGGCGGCCGTCGCCTCCGGTCTGACGTCACTGACCGCGGGTGCCTCCCGGATCTTCGAGGGCGGCGCCGTCAACCAGACCGTTGTGGAGATGGAGCGAGGATTTCTCTTCATCATGTCGATTTCTGACGGATCTTCGCTTGCTGTTCTGGCCCACCCGGACGCCGATATCGGTCTGGTTGGGTACGAAATGGCACTTTTGGTGGACCGTGCGGGCGGTGTCCTGACGCCGGATCTGCGCGCCGAACTCCAGGGAAGTCTTCTCAACTAAGGAGACAGACAGTGCGTTTCTCGTCACCGCGCCATAGGGTGCGGTGGCGCGGCCCCACTGGGATCGGCGAATGGCAGCAGGAGGAGGAGACGTGGCAGCACCCACAGGCGGACACCCGTATGACGGCAGTCAGCGGGTTCCGGACGAGCACGGGGAAAACCGCTTCAACTTCCCTTCCGCGCCGAGCGGCGCGGGCGGCGCACAGGGCTACGACCCGTACCTGACGCCCCAGCAGCCCGTTCAGCAGCACCGGCGCGGAGCCGACTGGCCCCAGCAGCCGGGGCCTGAGTGGTCCCAGCGGCAGCAGTCCGAGTGGCAGCCCCGGCAGGAGCCGCCACAGCGGTTCGACGCCCCGGCGCCCCGGATCCAGCCGGTGGCGCAGCCGGCTCCGCGGCCCGCACCGGCGGCACCCGCCGCTCACAACCCGTTGGTCCGTCCGTACGCCATGACCGGTGGACGGACGCGGCCGCGTTACCAGCTCGCCATCGAGGCGCTGGTCAGTACGACGGCCGATCCGTCAAGGCTGCAAGGGCAGTTGCCCGAGCACCAGCGGATCTGCCGGCTCTGCTTCGAGATCAAGTCGGTGGCCGAGATCTCGGCCCTTCTCTCGATCCCGCTCGGCGTTGCCCGGATCCTCGTCGCCGACCTGGCCGAGGCCGGACTCGTCGCTATCCATCAGCCCGGCGGCGACGAGACCGCCGGCGGCCAGCCAGATGTGACACTGCTCGAAAGGGTGCTCAGTGGACTTCGCAAGCTCTAGCGGCGGAGCGGCCCGCTCCACCACCTCGGCGAAGATCGTGGTGGCAGGGGGCTTCGGCGTGGGTAAGACCACGTTTGTCGGTGCCGTTTCGGAGATCAACCCGCTGCGCACCGAAGCCGTGATGACGTCCGCTTCCGCGGGCATCGACGACCTGACCCACACCGGGGACAAGACCACCACCACGGTGGCCATGGACTTCGGACGCATCACCCTGGACCAGGACCTGATCCTGTACCTGTTCGGCACCCCCGGGCAGGACCGTTTCTGGTTCATGTGGGACGACCTCGTACGCGGCGCCATCGGCGCCGTCGTCCTGGTCGACACCCGCCGCCTCGCCGACTGCTTCCCCGCAGTCGACTACTTCGAGAACAGCGGCCTCCCCTTCGTCATCGCCCTCAACGGCTTCGACGGACACCAGCCCTACACCCCCGACGAAGTACGCGAAGCACTCCAGATCGGACCCGACACCCCGATCCTCACCACCGACGCCCGCCACCGCGCCGACGCCAAGAGCGCCCTCATCACCCTCGTCGAGCACGCCCTCATGGCCCGGCTGCGCTGACGACGGGTACGACCCGCACGGAGAGAAGCCCCGCCCCCGGTTGTCCACCGGAAGGCGGGGCTTCTCTCCGTGTGTGGCCCCGTGCGGCTCCGCACCGCCCCCCGCGCGGCTCCTCACGGGGAGGCCGAGCGCACTCTCCGGTGGAGGCCGTGGCGGCTGTTTCCGGCCATGCAATGGCCCCGGCCGGAGAATTCCGGGCCGGGGCCTCGTGCGGCCCCCGGAACGGCCCTCCAGGGCCTTCCGGGGTGGTGCGAGCGGGAATGTCCGCCTGTTCCGGGCTGGGGAAAGCCCGGGAGGGGGTGTCAGCCCTGCCAGCTGTGCGGAGCGCGGAAGCCGGGGGTGCGCTCCAGGCGACGCCATCCGGCCGTGTCGCGGCCCTGGCGGACGGGGGCGGGCCGGGGGGCCGCCGCGCGGGCGAGCAGGACGGCGGTGATGGCCGCGAGCTCCTCGGGGGCGGCGTGGCCCTTCTCGACGCGCAGCACGGACTCGGCAGTGGTGACGCTCATGGGGTGTCTCCGTCTTCTCGGCAGGATTCGGCAGAAGCTCGTGCGCCGGTGCGCGGGTACCGCGCGGGCGCCGTCGACTACTGCGGGGGGTTGCCGTGCTTGCGGGACGGCAGGTCGGCGTGCTTGTTGCGGAGCATCGCGAGCGAGGCGATCAGCACCTCGCGGGTCTCGGCCGGGTCGATCACGTCGTCGACCAGTCCGCGCTCCGCCGCGTAGTACGGGTGCATCAGCTCGGCCTTGTACTCCTTGACCATGCGGGTCCGCATGGCCTCGGGGTCCTCGGCCTCGGCGATCTGGCGGCGGAAGATGACGTTGGCGGCACCTTCGGCTCCCATGACCGCGATCTCGTTGGTCGGCCAGGCGTAGGTCAGGTCGGCGCCGATGGACTGGCTGTCCATGACGATGTACGCGCCGCCGTAGGCCTTGCGCAGGATCAGCGAGATCCTCGGCACGGTGGCGTTGCAGTAGGCGTAGAGCAGCTTGGCGCCGTGCCGGATGATCCCACCGTGCTCCTGGTCCACGCCCGGGAGGAAGCCGGGTACGTCCAGAAGAGTGATGATGGGAATGTTGAAGGCGTCACACATCTGGACGAATCGCGCGGCCTTCTCGGACGCCTCGATGTCCAGGACACCGGCCAGGGACTGCGGCTGGTTGGCGACGATGCCGACGACCTGCCCGTCCATCCGGGCGAGGGCGCAGACGATGTTGCGGGCCCAGCGCTCGTGGACCTCCAGGAAGTCGCCGTCGTCGACGAGCTCCTCGATGACCTTGTGCATGTCGTACGGGCGGTTGCCGTCGGCCGGCACCAGGTCCAGCAGGACGTCGCCGCGGCGGTCCGCCGGGTCGTCGCTCGGCACCGTCGGCGGGTTCTCCCGGTTGTTCGAGGGGAGCATCCCGATGAGGTAGCGGACCTCGGCGATGCAGGTCTCCTCGTCGTCGTACGCGAAGTGCGCGACGCCCGAGGTCTCGGCGTGCACGTCCGCGCCGCCGAGGCCGTTCTGGGTGATCTCCTCACCGGTGACCGCCTTGACGACGTCCGGGCCGGTGATGAACATCTGCGAGGTCTCGCGGACCATGAAGACGAAGTCGGTGAGGGCGGGGCTGTAGGCCGCACCGCCGGCGCACGGGCCGAGCATCACGCTGATCTGCGGGATGACACCGGACGCCCGGGTGTTGCGCTGGAAGATGCCGCCGTATCCGGCGAGCGCGCTGACGCCCTCCTGGATACGGGCGCCGGCGCCGTCGTTCAGCGAGACCAGCGGCGCACCGGCCGAGATGGCCATGTCCATGATCTTGTGGATCTTGGTGGCGTGGGCTTCGCCCAGAGCGCCGCCGAAGATGCGGAAGTCGTGTGCGTAGACGAAGACCGTCCGGCCGTCGACCGTGCCCCAGCCGGTGATGACACCGTCGGTGTACGGCTTCTTGGACTCCAGGCCGAAGCCGGTGGCCCGGTGGCGCCTGAGCTGCTCGACCTCCTTGAACGAACCGGCGTCCAGCAGGAGCTCGATGCGCTCGCGGGCGGTCAGCTTGCCCTTGGCGTGCTGCGCCTCGGTCGCCCGGTCGCTCGGGCCGCGCCGCGCCTGCTCACGCAGGGCCAGCAGTTCGGCCACCCGGCCACGCGTGTCGCTCGGCTCACCCGGGATTTCGTCCACAACGGTCATGTACCGACCCTACGAATCCGGCAGCGGAAATACCGCCGTCGAATCCGTACAGTCTCCTGACCGGTTTCCTGGCGAGGACCGACAGAACCCGCGCACCATGCGTGCGATCCACCATCTGAGACCCACTCCGCGTTATGGGGTTCCCACAAAGAGGCGGAGAGGCGGCCCGGGAGGGGCCGGGTGGGCGCACAGGGGACCGAGCCTAGTGGAACACCCCTTGCGGGAGACAACGGCGACAGCGGTCGCGGCCCCCTCCGGGCCGGCCCCCTCCGGGCCGGCCCCCTCCGGGCCGGCCCCCTCCAGGCCGGCCGCCGGCCTGGCACCTTCCCGGCACCCCCTCCCCGGCCGGCCACTGGCGCGGACCGGGCGGCCCGCCCTCCCCTTCACCTCTTGACCGGTACGGCGCGAACGAGGCGGCCCCGCGCCCCTGAGCGCTTCAACGCGCGGGCCGTGAAGACGAGTTGTGAAGAATTCCAGTTTCTGAGAGCGCTCTCAGTCGCACCTATTGACGCCTGTGACGGGCGTGGCGAGAGTGGTCCGCACCACAGCGCGGCCCCCACAGCCGCCCCGCACGGCCCGGCCGTGCTCCCCCCATGTCATCCATTTTCCGGAGCTCCTCGTGATCTCTCGCCGTAACTTCCTCACCGGCGCGGCCGCCTCCGCCGCGGCGCTCAGCTACCCGGTCTGGGGGAGCGCTCTCTCCCCGCGCGCCTCGGCTGCCGCCGCGACGTGCGAGCTGGCCCTGGTGAACCGCTCGCTGCCGGGCACGGTGCGCGCGTACGTCACCGGCCACGAGCAGGGCACCGACCGCTGGGTACTGCTCCGGGCGGACGGCAGCCTCTACCGGCCGGACTCCCCCTCCGCCGCGCAGACCCCGTTGCCGGTCGACTGCTCGATCCCGCTGAACGCGGCGGGCGGCGACCCGGTGGTGCTGACGCTCCCCCAGATGTACGGCGCCCGGGTGTACTTCGTACGCGACGACACGCTGGACTTCTACCTGAACCCGGGCCCTGCGCTGGTGGAGCCGGCCTTCGCGACCTCGACGGACCCGAACTACGGGCGGACCTGGTCCTTCTGCGAGTTCACCTTCAACCCGCAGCAGCTCTACGCCAACATCAGCTACGTCGACCTCGTCACGGCGCTCCCCATCGGGCTCACCCTGGAGGGCGACACCACCCACACCGTCGCCCCGCTGCCGGACGGCGCGGTGCAGCGGATCGCGGACGGGCTGATCGCGCAGGCCGCGGCGGACGGGCAGCCCTGGGACCAGTTGGTCACCCGGGGGCCGGACGGCCAGGTGCTGCGGGTCGTCTCCCCGCAGAACCTCATGGCGCCGTACTTCGACCGCCCGGACCAGATGCCCTTCCGGGACCTGTTCACGGCGCAGATCGACCAGGTCTGGGAGAAGTACCGCTCGACCGATCTCCGGATCGACCTGCAGGGCGGCCGGGGTGTGCTGACCGGCCGGGTCAGCGGGGACGACCTGGTCTTCGACGGCGGCCACACCTTCACCAAGCCGGTGTCCAAGGACGTCTTCACCTGCAACCACGGGCCCTTCACCAACAACCCCGCCGACTCGGACGACAAGAAGGCCCTGCTGGCGCGGCTCGCGGCCGGGTTCAACCGCTCGATCATGCTCAGCCACCCGGACCAGCCGAACGGGACGACCACCGCGGACTACTACCAGGAGGCGGTGACCAACCACTGGTCCCGCATCGTGCACGCCAACAGCCCGATCGGGTACGCCTTCCCCTACGACGACGTGCGCCCCGACGGCCAGCCCGACGTCTCGGGCGCCGCCAACGACGGCAACCCCCGGCGCTTCACGGTGAGCGTCGGCTCCTGAGCGGACACCCGGCCGGTCCACGGACCCCCACGGCGCGTGTGCCCCTCTCCCGACGGCGGGAGAGGGGCACACGTGTGCGGGGTGCTCTCCGGGTGTCCGGCGCGGGCCGTCGCCGCCGCGCGGGGTGCCGGATACCCGGATACCCGGATACCGGAAGGAGGGCGCCGGGTCAGCAGCCGCCGCAGTTGTAGTACGTCGTGTCCCAGTGGTTGCCCTCGTTGACGTAGATGTTGCCGGAGGCCGCCTGGTACTGGGCGTATCCGTCACCGCGGAGCCCGATGTAGGTGAAGGTGCCGGTGACGTAGTTGTTCAGGCAGGTGTTCTTGGCGAAGTCGAGCTTGTAGCCGTTCCAGTGCGAGTAGGTGCCGCTCGCGTGGCCCGTCTCCGTACCGCCGGTGATGTTGATGGCGCAGCCGGTGGCGCTCTTGAGGGTCTGGGCGCCCTGGGCGGTGGCCAGGTTGAGCTGGTCGAAGGAGGTACAGGTCGAGTTGTTGCGGTCGGAGCAGCCGCCCGAGGAGGACCAGGTGATCCCGGAGGAGCTGAACCGGGCGGTGGCCTGGGCGTGGGTGAGCTTGGTGGCGGCGTGGGCGTCGGTGGCGCCGCCGAGCACGCCGACTCCCGGCGCGAAGAGGACGCCCAGCACGAGGGCGAGGGCGGTGAGGGCGGAGCGGAGCCTGGGGTGGGTCGACATGTGGGGGGTCTCCTCCTGTTCATGACAACTTCTGACGAGCCGCCGCGCGACGGTCGGGGGCGCGGAGAGCGTCGCGAGATGCGGCATGGCGATACTGCCCGAGTTCTACGCGCGTCCGCCAGACCGCGTCCGTGGGGATGCGGTGAATCCCGGGGGCCGCCGGAGGTGCGCCCCGCCGGGTGTCGCGCCCTTGGAGGGCGCCCCGTGACGACTTCCCCGCCTGATGTTGAACTTTGAACTAAACAGGTCTACAGTCAATGTCGTTGAAGGTTGAACAAACCGAGGCCTTCGACTTCGAGGAAGACGTCTCCCGAGGAGGAGCCATGGCTCTGTTCAACCGCAAGTCCGCCGCCACGACCGCTGTCGCCGAGAAGCCGGCCGTGGACCCCGCGCTCGCCGCCCTGACCGGCACCTACACGATCGACCCGGCCCACAGCAGCATCGGCTTCACGGTGCGCCACGCCATGGTGACGAACGTGCGCGGCTCCTTCGGTGAGCACGAGGGCACCCTGGTGCTGAACGGCACCGACCCGCACCACTCCACCGCGTCGATCGACGTCAGGATCGCCAGCATCGACACCGGCATCGCCGACCGCGACGGCCACCTGCGCAGCGGCGACTTCTTCGACGCCGAGACGTTCCCGCTGATGACGTTCCGCTCCACCTCCGCCGAGCAGCTCGGTGGCGACACCTACCGGATCACCGGCGACCTCACCATCAAGGACGTCACCCGCCCGCTCTCCATCGACCTGGAGTTCAACGGCTCGGCCACCGACGTCTACGGCAACCAGCGCGTGGGCTTCGAGGGCAACGCCGACATCCTCCGCTCCGACTGGGGCCTGACCTGGAACGCCGCACTGGAGACCGGCGGCGTGATGGTCAGCGACAAGGTCAAGCTGACCTTCGACATCTCCGCGATCAAGGCCGCCGCCTGATCCCCGCCCCACCCGAGCGCGCCCGCCCCACCCTCCCCCACCGGGGAGGACCGGGGCGGGCGCTCGTGCGTGTGCGGGCGCCACGGCACGCCGCACCCGGTCCGCTCCGCCCGGGTCACCCCGTGCGGCGCACCTTCAGCGCGTTGTCCGTACGGGTGGTGGGGTTGCCGTCCGGGTCGTTCTGCACCCGCTCGTGCTCGCCGCTGAGCAGCACCTCCCACTCCCCCGGTGCCGGCTCCAGCTGGGCCAGCACCTCGTCGGGGGTCGGGAACCGCACGGCGGGGTCCGGATTCTTCTCCCAGTGCGGGAAGCCCACGTGGCCGACGACCAGCAGGATCCCGCCGGGCGCGACGGCGACGGCCGCCCGCCGCAGGATGCGCTCCCTCGGCAGGTCCCCCATGGAGTGCAGGAACTGCGCGGAGACCAGGTCGTACTCCCCTTCCGGGAAGGACACCCCCAGGTCGTGCCACTGCCAGTCGATGCGGTCGGCGACTCCGGCGTCCACCGCATGGACGGCCGCCCGTCCGAGCGCCACCCGCGAGAGGTCGGTCGCGGTGACCTGCCAGCCCCGGCCGGCCAGCCAGACGGCGTCGGCGCCCTCGCCGCAGCCGAGGTCCAGGGCGCGTCCCGGCTCCAGGTCCGACACCTCGCGGACCAGCACGGTATTGGGGTTCCCGCTCCAGATCCGGTCGCTCCGGCGGTAGCGCTCGTCCCACAGCTCGGCGTCGGTGCGCGGGGTGGCGGAATCGGTGCCGGTCATGGGGTCTCCCTGGGTGTCCGTGGATGTGCGGCGGGACTCCACCGCGAGGCGGGTGTCCTCGGCGACGAGGTCCGCGTTGAGTGCGGCTGCCGCCTTCAGCCCGGCCGCGGCGGCTCCGACGACCTGCTCCATCAGGTTGGTGATGTTGCCCGCCGCCCACACTCCCGGTACCTCGGTGGCCCCGGCCGGATCGGCGGCGATGTACGTACCGAGGACCCGGCCGCCCATCTCCATCGGAGTGGGGACGAGCCCCAGGCTCTCCAGTACACCGGAGCGAGCGGTGAAGCGCGGCTGGACGACAAGCGCCTCGCGCGGGATCACCGTGCCCGAGGCCAGCCGGACGCCGGTGAGCCGGCCGTCCCGCTCCTCGATCCCCGCCACCTCGCCGTCCACGACGGTGATGCCCCGTGCGGCGAGCTGCTCGTACTCGTCGTCGCCGAAGTCGTTCTCCAGGTGCCGGAACAACGTCACGTCGTCCGTCCACTGCCGCCACAGCAGTGCCTGGTGCACGGCCATCGGCCCCGTGGCCAGGATTCCGACCGGGCGGGTCCTCACCTCCCAGCCGTGGCAGTACGGGCAGTGCAGGACGCCGGTTCCCCAGTGCTCGGCGAGGCCGGGGACGGGAGGCAGCTCGTCGACCAGGCCGGTGGTGACGAGAAGCCTGCGTGCCTCGGCCTCCGTCCCGTCCGCGTACTCCACCCGGAATCCACCGTCCGGCAGCCTCCGGGCCGCCGCCACCTCGCCCTCGACGATCTCCGCTCCGTACGCGGCCGCCTCGGCCCTGCCGTCCGCCAGCAGCTCCAGCGGCGGGACGCCCTCGCGGCCCAGGTAGTTGTGGGCGTGGGCCGCAGGCGCGTTGCGCGGGTCACCCGCGTCGACCACCAGCACCGAACGCCTGGCCCGGGACAGCGCCAGGGCTCCGCTCAGCCCGGCGGCGCCACCGCCGATCACCACGACGTCGTACCTCTGGGACCTGTCACTCATGTCGGTACACCTCCATGGCGAGCGATGGTGCACTCGTGCGGGCTCGGCGACAAGCGCGCTTGCCGAAGCGGCAAATCCCGTGCGCGAGGGGACCGTCCGGACGGACGGGACGGACCGTCCGGACGGGCCGCTCACACCCCGGCCGCCGGTAACCCGGACGGACCGCTCACACCCCCCGGCCGCCGGTAACCCGGACGGACCGCTCACGCACCGGCCGACGTACCGGATACCGGTCGGCACGCCCGTCCGAAACGGCCCACGGGGCAAGGACGGCCACCGGAGAAAGGGCCGGGGAGCCTCCCGCCGATTCCCTGTCGAATCGGAACCGATTTCCTCCGGGAATCCGCGGACCCACCCACTCGACCACACATATTCACCATGCACGGATCATTACCGAAAATCGATCGACCGACGCCCCCGCCCCGAGAAAGCGCACTGGTCACGGACGACCGGCACGTTCCGGGAAGACGTCCGACCCCCACCGCCTGGCCGAATCAAAGCGTTCACTGTTCCGAAGTCCCGCCTGTCCGGCGGTGACCGGCCCGCGCCTGACGGGCGCGGGACCTTCCCCCGGTTCGCCCACACATGAACCAGTTCATGGCCGCAGACAAGAACTCACAGATTTAACAAAGGCGCCGTTGACATGAACCTTGCAACTCACGGCTAATGGGTGACCGGCGAAAACAATTCGCCGTCGACCCGAAAAGCGTGTGGTCGACCCGTGCATCACATGGGAGACACGTGACTTTCTCCGGAACATCCAGACCGGCTGCCGAACGGACCGCCGAACGGAGGAGACGCACCTGGACCGGGCTGACCGCCCTGGTCGGCGCCTCGGCCCTCGTCGTCATGGGGCTCACCGCGCCGGTGGCGAACGCGGCGGAACCCGCGGCCGCCGGCACGGACACCAAACCGTCCGTCGAGGCCTCCTGCGCCGAGCCCGGGGCAGGTGAGGTCCGCTGCTTCGCGCTGCGGCGCACCGACGTGGAGTCCGGGAAGGGCGTCCAGCCCGACGCCGCCACCCCGTCCGGCTGGGGTGCCACCGCCCTCCAGGACGCCTACGACCTGCCGGCCGGCGGCGGGGCGGGCCAGACGATCGCCGTCGTCGACGCCTACGACGACCCGACCGCCGAGGAGGACCTCGCGGTCTACCGGGCGCAGTACGGGCTGCCCGCCTGCACCACGGAGAACGGCTGCTTCAAGAAGACCGACCAGCGGGGCGGCACCGACTACCCGGCGGCGAACAGCGGCTGGGCCGGGGAGATCTCCCTCGACCTGGACATGGTCTCGGCGGCCGCGCCGAACGCGAAGATCGTTCTGGTGGAGGCCGACTCCGCCTCCTTCGAGGACATGGGCACCTCGGTCGACCAGGCGGTCGCGCAGGGCGCCAAGTTCGTCTCCAACTCGTACGGCACGAGCTACACCAGTGCTCCGGGCAGCGGTGAGGACCCGGCGGAGACCACCGAGTTCGACGCCCACTACAACCACCCGGGTGTCGCCGTGGTCGCTTCCTCGGGTGACGACGCCTACGGTGTCGCCTACCCCGCGGCCTCGCAGTTCGTGACCTCCGTGGGCGGCACCGCGCTGGCGCGGGATTCCTCCACCACGCGCGGCTGGTCCGAGTCGGTCTGGTTCAACAGCCACGGCGGCCCGGGTTCGGGCTGCTCGGTCTACGAGGCCAAGCCCGCCTGGCAGGAGGGCCTCGCCACCGGCTGCGACCAGCGAGCGGTCGCCGACGTGGCGGCGGTCGCCGACCCGCTGACCGGCGTCTCGGTGTACCAGACCTACGGCGGGGACGGCTGGTCCGTCTACGGCGGCACCAGCGCCTCCTCGCCGATCATCGCCGGTGTGTACGCCGCGGCCGGCACCCCGCCCACCGGTTCCTACCCGGCGGCCTACCCCTACGCGGCCGGCGGCAGCGGGCTGAACGACGTCGTCGACGGCGACAACGGCTCCTGCGCCCCGGCCGGCCTCTGCACCGCGGGCACGGGCTGGGACGGTCCGACCGGCCTCGGTACGCCCAACGGCGTGCAGGCCTTCCGCAGCGGTCCGCACGGCGGGCTGACCGGCACCGTCACCAGCGCCGACACCGGTGAACCGGTCGCGGGCGCGGAGATCACCGCGGGCGGCTCCCGGGCCGAGTCCGGGGCGGACGGCACCTATGCGCTGACCCTGACGCCGGGCAGCTACGACCTGGAGGTCGCCGCCTACGGCTACACCACCGCCACCTTCGCGGGCGTCGAGATCACCGATGGCTCCTCGGTGACCAAGAGCTTCGCGCTAGCCCCGGTGCGGAGCCGGACGGTCTCCGGCAAGGTCACCGACGGTTCCGGACACGGCTGGCCGCTCTACGCGGCGATCGCCGTCGACGGAGTACCGGGCGCGCCCGTCGAGACCGACCCCGCCACCGGCGCCTGGTCGGTCGACCTCCCGGCCGGCAGGAAGTACGCCCTGAAGGTCACCAGCAACTATCCGGGCTACCAGAGCGTCACCAAGATCGTCACCGTGGGCGACTCGGCGGTCTCCGCCAACGTGAGCCTGCCGGTGGACGCCTGGGCCGGTACCGCGGCCGGGTACACGGCGACGGACGAGGGCAGCACCGAACCGTTCGACTCGACCGCCTCGGCCCCCGAGGGCTGGACCGTCACCAACGCCGCGGGCACCACCGGCGGCTGGCAGTTCGACGACCCGGGCAAGCGGACCAACAGCACCGGCGGCAAGGGCGCCTTCGCCATCGTCGACAGCGACAAGGCGGGCAGCGGCAAGGTCCAGGACTCCGTGCTGACCAGCCCGTCGTACGACTTCACCGGCACGGACCTGCCCGAACTCGCCTACCGGACCAGCTACAAGACGTACTCCGGCCAGACCGCCAAGGTCGAGGTGAGCGCGGACGGCGGCACCACCTGGTCCGCGGTCTCCTCGCACACCACCGCGGTCACCGGTTCCAAGGTCACCGTCGCGCTGACCGACTACGCGGGCGAGCCCGACGTGCGGGTGCGGTTCCACTTCGCCGGCAAGTTCGGCTGGTGGTGGCAGGTCGACGACGTGTTCGTCGGCTCCCGCGGCGTGGCGGCCGTCCCCGGCGGCCTGGTCGTCGGGCAGGTCGCCGACGCCAACACCGGTGACGGCGTCGTCGGGGCCGCGCTCGACGGCACCGGCGCCGGCGCCGTGAGCACGGCCTCGGCGGCCACGCCGGACGACGCGGCGCTCGGCGACGGCTTCTACTGGGCGTTCGCACCGGTCGGCAAGCAGACCCTGACCGCCGCGAAGTCCCGGTACACCTCCGCCGCCAAGGCGGTGACCTTCGCCGCGGACTCGGTGGTGTCGAAGGACTTCTCCCTCAAGGCCGGGCGCCTCAAGGTCACCCCCGCCGCGGTGACCGCCCCGGTCGCCTGGGGCGGATCGGCGACGAAGACCGTCACGGTCAAGAACACCGGTGGCGCCCCCGCCACTGTCGAACTCTCCGAGAAGAGCGGGGAGTTCACCCCGGCCGCCGCGGGTGCGCCGCTGATCACCAAGAAGGGGGACTACTCGCCGCTGTCCGCGAAGAGCCGGGCGGGCCGGGCCGGTGACGCCGCGGCCGCTCCGGCCGCTCCGGCCGCGGCGGGCGACGCTTGGCAGACCGTCGCCGATCTGCCCGGCGCCATCGAGGACAACGCCGTCGCCGCCGACGGCGGCAAGCTCTACTCGGCGTTCGGCTACGACGGTGTCGACGACACCCGGTCGCTGTACGCGTACGAGTCGGAGACCGGCTGGACGAAGCTGGCCGACGCGGCCGATACCCGGGAGGCTCCGGCCCACGGCTTCATCGACGGGAAGCTGTACGCCGTCGGCGGCTGGGCGGCCGACGGGAGCACGGACGCCAAGCTGGAGATCTACGATCCCGCCTCCAACACCTGGACGACGGGCGCCCCCTCCCCCGATCCACTGGCGGGCTCGGGCTCCGCGGTCCTGGACGGCAAGCTGTACTCGGTCGGCGGCTGCACCGACGTCTGCGGCTCCGGCTCGGTGACGGTCTACGACCCGTCGGACGACTCCTGGACCACCGCCGCGAACTACCCCGAGGACGTCGCCTGGGAGGCCTGCGGCGCCATCGGCGGACTGTTGTACTGCGCCGGCGGCACCAACGACTCCGGTGAGCTGAAGTCCGCGTACGCCTACGACCCGGCGGCCGACGCCTGGTCGGCCCTGCCGGACCTCCCGCAGCCCCTGTGGGCCTCCTCCTCCACCGCGGCCAACGGCCTGTTGCTGGCCTCGTCCGGCGTCAGCGACGGTGAGCTCACCAACGCGGGTTACGCCTACGACCCGGCCGCCGGGTCCTGGTCGGCCCTGCCCAACGCCGGTGTCGCGGCCTACCGGGGCGGCGGCGCCCCGGGCTTCTTCAAGGTCGGCGGTGCCGACGGCCCCTCCAGCCCGTCCACCGCGGTCGAACTGCTCCCCGGCTACGACCAGACCGGCGGCTCGGACGTCAGCTGGCTTTCGCTGGGCACCTCGGAGTTCACCCTCGCTCCGGGAGCCAGTGCCTCGGTCGCGGTGTCGGTGAAGGCCTCGGTCGAGGAGATCACCCAGCCCGGTGACTTCACGGCCAAGATCGGCATCTCGGCCGACACCCCGTACGCCGTGGCGTCCGTCCCGGTCACCATGACGGTGGCCGCGCCCAGCACCTGGGGCAAGATCACCGGAACGGTGCTCGGCAAGTCGTCCACCGGCGCCACGGCACCCCTCAAGGGGGCGACCGTCCAGGTCGACTCGTGGGCGTCCTCGTACACCCTGATCACGGACGAGGACGGCCACTACGCACTCTGGCTGGACGCCCGGAACAACCCGCTCACCGTGATCGTGGCCAAGGACGGGTACGCCCCGACCGCGACCACCGTCAAGGTCGTCAAGAAGGGCACGGTGACCACGGACTTCACCCTGAAGAAGGCGTAGTCCGCGCGGAGAACCACGGCCCCCGTTGCCTCCTGCCGCAGGAGGGAACGGGGGCCGACGCGTACGCGAAGGTCCTCACTCCGCGCCGCGCCGGGCCGGGAGCACGACGCGGTAGTGGGTGGTCAGGCGCCGGTCGTCGTCCAGGACGTGGAAGGCGAGGCCGGGCGGCTGCTCGCGGTCGGCCGCCTCGTCGCCCTCCCAGGGCATGCGCAGGGTCCAGGTGACGGCGGGCCCGACGATCAGCGGGAGCCCGGCGAAGGTCGAGGCCGCCGCGGTGTGGGCGTGGCCGGTGAGGACGGCGGCCACCCGCGGATGGCGGGCGAGCAGGTCGGCCAGCCGTCCGGGCTCCTGGAGCATGCAGGCGTCGGGCAGCGGGTGGTGGAGCGCGACCGGCGGCTGGTGGAAGGCGATCAGCGCCGGGGTGTCCCCGGGCAGCGCGGTGAGCGTCGTGTCGATCCAGGCGAGGGTCTCGGCGTCGAGGCGCCCCTCGTCGTGCCCCGGGATGGTGGAGTCGCACATCAGGACGGCGGTTCCGGTGATGTGGTGCACCGCGTTGACGGGGCCCTGGCCGGGCTCGGCCTTGAGCAGGGCCTTGCGGTAGGCGGTCCGTACGTCGTGGTTCCCCGGACAGGTGAGGACGGGGAAGGGGGCGGCCAGGATCCGGGCCGCCTCCTCGTACTCGCTCTCCGTGCCGTGGTCGGCGATGTCGCCGGTGACCAGGAGGGCGTCGACCGGCCGGGGCAGGGCGCGCAGGTACTCCATGACACGGGTGGCACGCTCGGTCGCCCTCCCGCTGCCGTCCAGGTGCAGGTCGCTGATGTGCGCGAGCAGGGTCGTCATACGTCGGTCTCCTCCATCGGCGGGCACGGCCCGCCGGTCCGTAGCGGTCCGTAGCGGTTCATGGCGTTCCGCAGCGGCTCATATCGGTCCGCACCGGGGCGGGGCAGGACCGTGCGGCTCCACCGCTCCGACTCTCCGCACCCCGTGGTCTAACGGAAGTTCTCGTTTTACCGTTAGGGACGTTAGCGTGGGCGCATGGTGTGATCAAGGGGTTGTGGGCTGGTCGGCGCCTGGGACGCCGGCACGGGCGAACGGCCCGGGGCAACCCGCGGAGCAGGCGGAGGAGAGGGGATCAGCTGTGGAGCGCTGGCTCGCACTGGAACTGGCGAGCACCGTCCGCCACGACGGCGACGGCGGTGTCGCGGACGACCTGGCCACGGTCGGGGGAACGGCCCGCTGGATCCACGGACAGGGCGAGCTGCTCGCCGGCCTGGTACCGGCGGGAGGGATCGAGGCGGACGAGGAGCTCAGGCTCGCGGTGACCGGCCTGCGGCGCGCGGTCCGCGCGCTCTTCGCCCGGGTGGTCAGTCCCGCTCCGCCCAGCCCGGCGGACGCCCACCGGCTGATGCCCGTCGAGGAGGCGCTGGCCCATCTCAACGCGGTGGCCGCACGGGAGCCGGTCGCCCCTCAGCTGGACTGGCCGGCCGGCGGGGAACCCGCGAGCCGGCTCCTTTCGGACCAGCGCGACCCGCACCTGCGCCTGGTCGCGGCCCTGGCCCGCGCCGCCGTCGACTTCCTCAGCGGCCCGCACCGCGAGCAGCTGCGCGCCTGCTCCGCGCCCCGGTGCGTGCGTTACTTCGTCAAGAGCCACGGGCGGCAGGAGTGGTGCAAGCCCTCCTGCGGGAACCGGGCCCGGGCGGCCCGCCACTACGAGCGGCGGCGTACGGCCCAGGAAGGTTCCACGCCCTCGTGAGGTCCCGGCGGGTTCAGAACCCGCCGCCTCCGTCGAAGCCGCCACCGCTGCCGAAGCCGCCGCCGTCCCCGAAGCCGCCCCCGTCGCCGAAGCCGGAGGAGTCGAAGTCGGATCCGGAGACGTCACCGCCGGACCAGTCGCCGCCGGAGCCGAAGTCCCCGCCGCCGTACTCGGCCGCGTACGCCGGGGTGGAGAGCATCGAGCCGAGCATCGTGCCGACCAGCAGGCCCGGGAGCAGCCCGCCGCCGAAGTAGCCGCCGGCCCAGGGGCCGTAGGCGGGTCCGGCCTCCCAGTACGGGCGCCGGGCGCCGTCGCCCACGTCCACGGTGCGGCTCATCGGGTCCTCGCCGTCCTCCAGGCGGGCCCGGTCGGCGGCGCAGACGGGGACCTCGCGGGAGGCGGCGCCGGCCGGGCGCCAGCGCACGTCGGCGACGGAGGGGCCGTGGCGGGGGTCGAAGAAGCACGGGGGCCGGCGGTCGGGCAGGGGGGTCCCGGCGCGGCGGGCCGCCAGCACGGCGAGGGAGTAGCGGCCGTCCTCCAGCGCCTGGGTGACGGGCCGGACGTCGGCGGGACGCTCGGCTTTCCCCATGCGGGATTTGGCGCTCTCGTACGAGTCGAGCGCGTGCTCGTAGTCGGTGCGCATCGCCTCGTCCGCGCCGGGCTCGCCGGGGTGGAAGTCGAGCCGTTCGAGGGTTTCGCCGTAGGCGGTGATGTCCTCGTCGACGACGACCCTGAGCTTGTCGAGCGCGGCGCGCTCCTCGGCGCGTTCCCGGCGGCGGTTGCGGCGCATGATCGCGTAGGCGCCCGCGCCGCCCGCGGCGGCGACTCCGGCGAGGACGAGCAGCCCGGTGCCGGCGGAGCCGGGGCCGGAGGAGCCGTTCCCGTCGGACCAGGATGCCGGGGCGGTGCCGTTGGCCTGTTCGAGTGCGCCGTCCACGAAGGCGTCGAGCTGGGCGTCGGTGGCGGTGTCGGCGGCCGGGGCCTTCACCGACGCGGTGAGGTTGTCGACCGCGCGGACCGGCATGACCTGCGGGTCCGCGCCCGCGTCGAATCCGTCGCCGAGGCGGACGGCGTACACCCCGGTGATGCCGGTGTCGTTGCGCAGGGTGGCGAGCAGGCCGTCCGCGGGGAAGGCGGAGGTGTCCGGGAGGACGGCGACGAACACCGGCTTGTCGGCCTTGGTGATCCGGTCCTCCAGGGCCTTCTCCTGCCCGGTGGAGAGCTGGTCGCGGGCGCCCGGGTCCACGTAGACGGGGTCCTCGCGCAGCGCCTGGGCCGCGTCCTCGATCGTCGCGGCCGGGGCGTGTCCCGGGGAGGCCGAGGCGGCGGAGACCGTCGAGGACGCGGTCCAGAGCAGGGCCGAGAGGACCAGCAGCAAACCGGCCAGAAATGCGAACATCTGCCTTTTTCGCATACTTCACGCTACTCCGGACGACCCGGGCCGCGCGTTCTCCCGGGTGCGCGCGGACGTCCCGGCGCACGGGCCGCAGGCGTGGCGGACGCCCCGACGCACGGGTGTGCCCGGGCACGAACGCTCTGCCCGGGCACACCCTCGTACGCTCGCTACCGCCGGGTCACGCGGCCCGGTAGGCCGCCCGCAGCTTGGCCACCGCGCCGGTGAGGTCACCGGTGAGCAGCAGGTGGTCGGCCTCGGCGAACGGCTTGGAGACCGCCGCCGTCAGCTTTCCGCCGGTCTTCTGCTGGACCAGCAGTCGCGCCTGGTCCACGATCGCCTTGCCCGCCGCGGTCTTGCCGAGGTGGGCCTTCTCCGCGATCCCGGCGGCCACCGCGAGAGCGGTCAGGGTGACCTCGCCGCCCGCGGGGGCCTTCTTCAGGGTGGTGAGACCCCAGCCGAAGGGGAACTGCGGGTCGTAGGTGGCGTCGCCCACGTTGATGGGCAGCTGGGCCTCGGACTTCGGCCAGGTGACGGGCAGCTGGCCGGTGAAGGCGCGCTTGCCGTAGAGCACGTCGGCCACGCCGTCGCCCTCGGTGCCCGGGAGCCAGGAGGCGACCAGGGAGTCGATGGCGCCGAGGCGGTCGCCGACGAGCTGGGGGCGGCCGGAGACGACCAGGACGGCGCACTTCATCGCGGCGCAGACCTTGTCGATCGCGGCCTTGTCGGCGGCGGTGAGCTCCAGGTCGTTGCCGTTGCCGACGTCGCCGATGCCCTCGGCGTACGGCGTCTCGCCGACGACGACCACACCCACGTCGTAGCCGTCGGTGGCGGCGGAGGCGTCCTTGGAGTACGTGACGTTCGCGGAGTCCTTCCGCATGCCCTGCAGGATGGTGGTGCCCTCGGTGATGGCACCGGAGGAGCCCTGCCAGCTGACGGTCCAGCCGCCGGCCTGGTTGCCGATGTTGTCGGCGTTGGAGCCGGCGACGTAGACCTTCTGGTCCGCCTTCAGCGGGAGGACGGCGCCGTCGTTCTTCAGCAGCACCTGGGACTTGGCCGCGGCCTCGCGGGCCACCGCGCGGTGGGCGGCGGACCCGATGCCGCCGATGTTCGAGGTGTCCGCGTACGGCTTCTCGAAGAGGCCCAGCTTGAACTTCTGGGTCAGGATGCGGGAAACCGCGTCGTCGATCCGGGCCTGGCTGATGCGGCCGGCGGTGACCTCGCTCTTGAGCGTGGTGGTGAAGTCCTGGTACGCGGTCGGCACCATGATCATGTCGAGGCCGGCGTTGACCGAGGTGCGCACGTCGCTGGCGTAGTCACCGGGGAGCTGGTCGATGGCCTGCCAGTCGCTGATGACGAAGCCCTCGAAGCCCATCCGGTCCTTGAGGACGCCGTTGATCATCTCGGCGTTGCCGTGCATCTTCACCGGGCCCTGGTCGTCGCCCAGGATGTCCAGGGAGGAGTAGGACGGCATGACGGTGCCGATACCGCGGTCCACCGCCTCCTGGAACGGTGCGAGGTGCACCGCCTCCAGCTCCTCGCGGGTGACCTTGGTGACGCCCTGGTCGATCGTGTACGAGCCGGTGGTGGAGGAACCGAACTCGGTTCCGCCGTCGCCGACGTAGTGCTTCGCGGTGGCGAGCACCTTGTCGTCGCGGTCCAGGTCCTTGCCCGACGCGGCGCCCTGCATGCCCTGGATCACGGTCTCCATGGACTCGACGAGCGCCGGGTCCTCGCCGTAGGACTCGTAGGACCGGCCCCAGCGCTCGTCACGGGTGACGCAGACGCAGGGGGCGAAGTCCCACGGGACGCCGGTGGCGCGGACCTCGCTCGCGGTGACCGCGCCGGTCTTCTCGGCGGCCTGCGGGTCGCGGGTGGCGCCGATGCCGATGTTGTGCGGCATGATCGTCGACCCGACGACGTTGTTGTGGCCGTGCACCGCGTCCACGCCGTAGATCAGCGGGATCTGGAAGCGGGTCGCCTGGGCGCGCAGCTGGAACGAGTCGATCATCTGCGCCCACGCCTCGGGGGTGTTGGGCGTGGGGACCGAGCCGCCGCCGGAGAGCAGCGAGCCGAGGTCGTACGAGGCGATGTCGCCGGGGCTGCGCAGGGCGTTGCGCTCGGCCTGCGTCATCTGGCCGGCCTTCTCGGCGGGCGAGAGCCTGGAGAGCAGGTCGGCGACGCGCTGCTTCACCGGGAGCTTGGCGTTCTGGTACGGGAGGCCGTGGGCGTTGATGACGACCTGCGGGGTCTCCGTCGGGGCCTTGGCGCCGGTGACGGTGAGGACGAGCGGGACGGTCCGGGCCTCGGACGCCTTCTTCGCCTTCCTGGTGGTCACCGTGACGGTGTGGGTGGCGCCGGACGCGGTGCCCGCCGGGAAGGTGTACGTACCGGTGACCGGGGTGTAGTCGGTGCCGGCCACCGCGGTGCCGCCCTGCGTGGTGTACGCGACGGTGACGGGCTCCTCGACGGGCTTCCCGCCGGTGGTGGTGAGGGTGAGGCCGACGCTCGCGACGGCGCCGTTGTCGACCGGGTGCACGGTGGTGTCCGTGGCGACGGCGGCGGTCAGCGCCGGGTCGGCCTTGCCGTAGAGCTCCATGCCGTCGATGGCGAAGGAGCCGGGGGCGCCGGTCGGCAGGGTGAGGGCGTAGCCCCACATGCGGTCCAGGCCGAGGATGTGGTCGATGCCGCCGACGGGCTGGTAGTCGCCGCGGTAGACGAAGTCCGCGAACGGGACCTCGACCTGGTGCCAGCCTTCCCAGTCGTCGGTGAAGGACATGGTCCACAGCTCGGAGGCGCCGCCGTTGGCGCCGCCGTCCTTGATCTCGAAGCTGATCTTCTTGCCGGAACCGGGCGGCAGGGGCGCCTTGTTCTGCCCGTACCACCAGAAGCGGATGCCCTTGTGGGCGCTCCAGTCCTGGGGGGCCTGGTCGACGGCGAACTCGTGGCTCAGCCCGCCCCAGCCGCTGATGTCGTAGGTGCCTTCGAGGACCTTGGAGCCCTCGGGGGCGTCGGCGCGCTCGGTGAAGGCGAGCTTCGGCTGGTCGTCGGTGTCCGAGCCCCAGGTGAAGATCGAGTCGGCGGGCGGGGCGCTGAGGGGGACCTCGCCCTCGAACCGGTCGACGAGCACGGGTGCGGGGTCGTCGGCCGACGCGGGGACGGCGGCCGTGATCAGTCCGGCGAGGACCGTGACGGCGGCGAGGAGGGCGCGTGCCGATCCTCTTCGGTGGCGGGTGGCTGGCATGTGGCGGCTCTTCTCTCGGCTCGGCTGCACGGGGGTCCTGCAGCGGTGCGGGCGGGCGCGGGGGGTGGGGCGGGAGGATCGTGGGGCCAGGGCCGTGGGGGTGGGCGGGTCCCGGCGCGGGCGGCCGTCCGCGGCCGCGGGTGCGCGGGGAGAGGGGTCAGGGCGCCGAGCGGCGCACCACGAGTTCGGTGGGGAGCACGGCCGGTTCGTCCGGCGCGGGTGTGCCGCCCAGGTGGGCGAGGAGCATCCGGGCCGCCGTCTCCCCCATCGCCCGGGTGGGCTGGCGGACGGTGGTCAGCGGGGGCGCGGTGTGCGCGGCCATCGGGATGTCGTCGAAGCCGATGACGGCGACGTCGTCCGGGACCCGGCGGCCGGCCGCGTGGAGCGCTCTCAGGGCGCCGGTGGCGCTGACGTCGTTGTGCGCGAAGACCGCGTCGAACCGTGCGCCGGAGGCGAGGAGTCGGGCCATGACGCGTTCGCCGCCGCGTTCGGTGAAGTCGCCCTGGGCGACGAGGGCTTCCGGCAGTACGGAGCGGAATCCGTCGAGCCGTTCGCGTACGCAGCCGAAATGCGCGGGGCCGCTGAGGACCACCGGGCGGGTGCGCCCGTCGGCCCGCAGGTGGCGGGCGGCGCTCGCGCCGCCCTCGTGGTTGGTGGTCACGACCGAGGGGAACTCGGGGTGGTGGCCCCGGTCGTCGATGAGCACGATCGGCAGGCCGCCGCGGTGGAGTGCGGTGAGGTGGCCGAGGGTGTTCTCCGGCTCCACGACCACGAGTCCGTCGAAGGCGCGGGCGGAGACCTGCGTGGTGAAGCGGCGGACGGAGTCGGCGCCCCGGTTGCAGGTGAAGAGCAGCAGGCCGTACTCGGCGGCTTCGACGGTGTCGACGACGCCCTGAAGGACCTCGCCCATCCAGGACCAGGTCAGCGAGGGCACCAGCATCCCGACGGTGCGGCTGCTGCCGCGGGCCAGGCCGACCGCTCCGGAGCTGGGGACGTAGCCGAGGTGTGCGATCACTTCACGAACGCGGGAGGCGGTGGAACGGTCCACGTCGGACTTGGTGTTGAGCACCCGCGAGACGGTGGTCTTGCTGACTCCGGCGGCGCGGGCCACATCGGCGATGGTGACGCGCAACGGAGCCTCCCTGAGACGGCGGAACACGGAACTCAGAGGCCCGACCGGTGCTTTTCGGCCCCGGAAGGGCTGTTTTCGGCATGTGCCTGACACGCGTCGGACGCCGGGCGGCCCCCGGGGACCGCCACCGTGCGGTACCGGTCCCGGAACCGGTACCGGCGTCGCGGCTGGAGTTAACCCCGCCGGAACAGAGCCGTCAATACTTCACACCGAGATTGGTCCATGCCCATCAGGCGTGCAGGAGAGGGCAGTTGTGCCTTCACTTCTTGTACGTACGCGCCCTCTTGACGCGGGCCGGTGGGGGCAGTTCACTCACGCCTCGATCGACGGCAGCACCCCACCCCTGTGCCGAAGAAGGGCATTCCCCCATGATTCGATTGATGCGATCGAACCGGACCGCCGCGGTGCTCGCGGCGACCGCGCTCGCCGCGACCGGCCTCACCGGGCTCGCCGCGCCCGCCGCCCAGGCGGCCGGCGAGAGCGTCTCCATCGTCCTGACCACCACCGACGACTCCGGCGGCCGTCATGTCACCCGCGGCCTCCAGGCCCAGACACCGGTCGCCTTCGGGTCCGGCAGCGGGAGCGCGGGCACCGTGGTGACGGTCGACGAGAACACCCGGTACCAGACGTTCACCGGCGGCGGCGCGTCCTTCACCGACACGGCGGCCTGGCTGATGAAGAGCAGCGGGGCGCTGAGCGACGCGACCCGGGACGCCACGATGAAGAAGCTCTTCTCCCCCACGGAGGGCATCGGGCTCTCGTTCGTACGCAATCCCATGGGCGGTTCGGACCTGGCGCGGACCGGATACACCTACGACGACCTGCCCGCCGGGCAGACCGACCCCACGCTGGCGAAGTTCTCGGTGGCGCACGACCTCGCGGACGTCCTGCCACTGACGAAGCAGGCCAAGCAGCTCAATCCGTCCCTCACCACGATGGCGTCGCCCTGGACCGCCCCGGCGTGGATGAAGGACAGCGGCCAGCTCAACGGCGGCTGGCTGAAGGCCGAGGACTACGGCGCGTACGCCGACTACTTCGTGAAGTACCTCCAGGCGTACCAGGCCCAGGGCGTCCCGGTCCAGTACGTCACCGCGCAGAACGAGCCGACCTGCTGCTCGGGCTACCCCTCGATGAGCTGGAACGGCTCGGGGCTCGCCTACTTCACCAAGAGCGAGCTGCTGCCGAAGCTCCAGGCGGCGGGGCTCACCACCAAGGTGCTGGCGCACGACTGGAACTGGGACACCTACGACGCCTACGCCGCGCCGACCGTGGACGACGCCGCGGTGCGCAACCACCCCAACTTCGGCGGGGTCGCCTGGCACGGCTACGGCGGCGACATCGCCAAGCAGACCGCCGTGCACAACCAGTACCCCACGATGGACGCCTTCCAGACCGAGCACTCGGGCGGCACCTGGATCGCCGACCAGCAGAAGGAGGACATGCTCAACATCATCGACTACACCCGCAACTGGGCGAAGTCGGTCACCAAGTGGTCCCTCGCGGTGGACCAGAACCGGGGCCCGCACAACGGCGGTTGCGGCACGTGCGACGGGCTGATCACGGTGCACAACGGTGACGGCAGCAGCGGGCAGGTGGACTACAACATCGAGTACTACACGATGGGCCACCTCACGAAGTTCGTCCGCCCGGGCGCCTCCCGGATCGCCTCCACCGCCAGCTCCACCGTCCCGAACGTCGCCTGGCGCAACACGGACGGCTCCAAGGCGCTGATCGCCTACAACGGCGGCTCCTCCGCCCAGCAGCTCACCGTCAACTGGGGCGGATCGACCTTCGGTTACTCGCTGCCCGCCCGCACCTCGGCCACCTTCACCTGGTCCGGCACCCAGTCCGGCACCGGCGGTTCGACCGGCACCTCCGGGGCGTTCACCGGCACCGGCGGCAAGTGCCTGGACGCGGCGAACGGCAGCGCGGCGAACGGCACGGCGGTCCAGCTCTACGACTGCAACGGCTCGGCCGCGCAGCGCTGGACGGTCCAGTCCGACGGCACCATCCGGACGCTGGGCGTCTGCCTCGACGTGACCTCGGCATCGACGGCGGACGGCGCGAAGGTCCAGCTCTACACCTGCAACGGCACGGGCGCGCAGCGGTGGACGTACAACGCCTCCACCGGGGACGTGGTGAACACGGCGGCGAACAAGTGCCTGGACATCACGGACGCCTCGACGGCCAACGGGGCCCGCGCCCAGATCTGGAGCTGCACCGGGGCCGCCAACCAGAAGTGGCGGCTCGGGTGACCACCGGCTCCCGATGAGCCGGTCCGGCCGTCCCGCGACGCGTGGGACGGCCGGTCTCCCGTACCCGTCCGCGACGCGTGGGACGGCCGGTCTCCCGTACCCGTCCGCGACGCGTGGGACGGCCGCTCACCGGGTCCTACTCCGTCGGCTCGATCCCGGCCCGCAGCAGACCGAAGGTGTACGCGTCCTCCAGCGCCTGCCAGGACGCGGCGATGACGTTCTCCCCGACCCCGACGGTCGACCACTCGCCGGCGCCGTCGCCCGTGGTGATCAGCACGCGGGTGGTGGACTCGGTGCCGGTACGCCCCTCCAGGATGCGGACCTTGTAGTCGACCAGTTCCAGCTTCGCGAGCTGCGGGTAGATCCGCTCCAGCGCCACCCGCAGCGCCCGGTCCAGGGCGTTGACGGGACCGTTGCCCTCGGCGGTGGCGACGATTCGCTCGCCCTTGGCCCAGAGCTTCACGGTCGCCTCGTTGGCGTGCACCCCGTCGGGGCGGTCCTCGACGATGGCCCGCCACGACTCGGTGCGGAAGTAGCGGGGCGCGGTGCCGGCGACCTCGCCGCGGAGCAGCAGTTCGAAGGAGGCGTCGGCCGCCTCGTAGGTGTAGCCCCTCAGTTCGCGCTCCTTGACGCGCTCGACGACGCGGCCGACCAGCTCGCGGTCGCCGCCGAGTTCGATGCCGAGCTCCTTGCCCTTCAGCTCGATCGAGGCGCGCCCGGCCATGTCGGAGACGAGCATCCGCATGCTGTTGCCGACGAGCGCGGGGTCGATGTGCTGGTAGAGGTCGGGGTCGACCTTGATCGCGGAGGCGTGCAGTCCGGCCTTGTGGGCGAAGGCCGAGACACCCACGTACGGCTGGTGCGTGGAGGGGGTCAGGTTGACGACCTCGGCGATGGCGTGGGAGATGCGGGTCATCTCACCGAGGGCGCCCTCGGTGAGCACCTTCTTGCCGTACTTCAGTTCCAGGGCGGCGACGACCGGGAAGAGGTTGGCGTTGCCGACGCGTTCGCCGTAGCCGTTGGCCGTGCACTGGACGTGGGTGGCACCCGCGTCGACGGCGGCCAGGGTGTTGGCGACGGCGCAGCCGGTGTCGTCCTGGGCGTGGATGCCGAGCCGGGCGCCGGTGTCGGCGAGCACGGTGGAGACGACGGCCTGGACCTGGGCGGGGAGCATCCCGCCGTTGGTGTCGCAGAGGATGACGACGTCGGCGCCGGCCTCGGAGGCGGCGCGGACGACGGACTTCGCGTACTCGGGGTTGGCGCGGTACCCGTCGAAGAAGTGCTCGCAGTCGACGAAGACCCGGCGGCCCTGCTCGCGCAGGTGGGAGACGGTGTCGGAGACCATTTCCAGGTTCTCGTCCAGGGTGGTGCGCAGGGCGAGTTCGACATGGCGGTCGTGGGACTTGGCGACCAGCGTGATCACCGGGGCGCCGGAGTCGAGCAGCGCCTTGACCTGCGGGTCCTCGGCGGCCTTGCCACCGGCCCTGCGGGTCGCGCCGAACGCCACGAGCTGGGCGTTGGCGAAGGTGATCTCCTGCTGGGCGCGGGCGAAGAACTCGGTGTCCCGGGGGTTGGCGCCGGGCCAGCCGCCCTCGATGAATCCGACGCCGAAGTCGTCCAGGTGCCGGGCGATGGTCAGCTTGTCGGCGACCGTCAGGTTGATGCCTTCACGCTGTGCACCGTCGCGCAGGGTGGTGTCGAAGACATGGAAACTGTCGTCGGTGGCGGTGGCCTTGGTGGTCATGCTGATGCGACTCCTGTCGGATGAGTGGATGCGGACTATCGGCCTCCACTTGCCCCCATCATCCCGCGAGCGCCGTCCCGGCCTGGGTGGGGGCCGTAAAACGAAAAAACCCCTCGCGGGTGCGAGAGGTCTGCGCGCGGGTCTGGGGCACGGTGAGCGTGCCGTACGTGGTGGTACGGGACGTCACTGCGGACCGGCGCGCCTGCTGCCAATAATCGTGGACAACGAGGACACGGGAGCAGTTTGGCACAGCACCGCCCCCGTGTCGGACCCGTCTCAGAATGCGGTCGTGACACTCGTCCCGCCCGAGGGCAGGCCCGGGGCGGCCCCGGGCGCCTCTCCCGCGCCGATCCGGTGCAGGTCCAGATCGCGCGTCTCCCGCATGCTCAGGTAGACGACGAGCGAGACGGCCGCGCAGCCGGCCACGTACCAGAAGTACCCGGACTCGGCGCCCGCGTTCTTGAACCAGAGCGCGATGTACTCGGCCGTCCCGCCGAAGAGCGCGTTGGCGACGGCGTACGGGAGCGCCACCCCGAGCGCGCGAACGCCGGTCGGGAACAGTTCGGCCTTCACGCAGGCGTTGATCGAGGTGTAGCCGGTGACGACGACCAGGGCCAGCAGCGAGAGGCCGAGGGCCGGCCAGAACGTCCCGGCGTGCTTGAGCATCATCAGGACCGGCACCGTGAGGAAGGTGGAACCGACGGCGAACCCGATGAGCAGCGGGCGCCGCCCGATCCGGTCGGAGAGCATCCCGGCGAGGGGCTGGAGGCACATGAAGACGAAGAGGGCGCAGAAGCTGACGAGGGTGGCGGTGGACTTCTCCATCCCGGCGCTCTTGGAGAGGAACTTCGTCAGGTACGTGGTGTACGTGTAGTACGCGACGGTTCCGCCCATGGTCAGCGCGACGACGAGGAACGCCTCGCGCCGGTGCGCCCACAGGGCCTTGAGGGTGCCCCGGTCGGCGTCCTCGGCGGCGCCGGACTCCGCGTAGACCTCGGTCTCCAGCATGGTGCGGCGCAGGTAGAAGACGACGGCGGCACCGAGCGCCCCGACGACGAACGGCACCCGCCAGCCCCAGTCGTGCAGGGCGTCCTCGGAGAGGGTGTGCTGGAGGAGGATGAGGAGCCCGAGTCCGAGCAGCTGACCCGCCGTCATCGACACGTACTGGAAGCTGGAGGCGAACCCGCGCCGGTCGGGCCGCGACGCCTCGGTGAGGTACGTGGCGCTCGCCGCGTACTCACCGCCCACCGACAGGCCCTGGAGCAGCCGGGCCACCATGAGCACGGCGACCCCGCCGTACCCGGCGACCGCGTAGGTCGGGGCGACGGCGATGAGGATCGCGGAGGCCGACATCAGCGTGACGGTGAGGGTCAGCGCGGCCTTGCGGCCCCGGCGGTCGCCGATCCGGCCGAGCAGCCAGCCGCCGACCGGCCGCATGAAGAACCC
Source organism: Streptomyces sp. NPDC001770 (assembly GCF_053596135.1). Classification (NCBI taxonomy): domain Bacteria; kingdom Bacillati; phylum Actinomycetota; class Actinomycetes; order Kitasatosporales; family Streptomycetaceae; genus Streptomyces; species Streptomyces sp. NPDC001770. The sequence continues at coordinate 172,342 of NZ_JBSFFN010000004.1, forward strand.
CACGGCGAAGATGCCCATGGTGTTCATCAGGTTCGCGGTCCCGTTGCCCTCGGGGAAGAACGCGTCCGCGAAGTAGACGGCGAAGGTCGCGTAGACGAACCAGTCGAACCACTCGACCATGTTCCCGGCCGAACCGACCCAGATCCTCTTCCACTGCTCTCGTCCCATGGTCGGCCACCGTGCCGCACGCCGGGGAGAGCGGACAAGGGAGCGGAGGGCAACGATCCGGTTTACTTGCGTACGTTGCGTACCCCGGCCGAGAGAAGCACTCCCGGCGCGAAGGGCGTCGTACGGCCAACGGCTGAGCGTCGTGCGGTCAACGGCTGGGCCGGGAAGCCTGGTTGCCCACCAAGCGCGATTCCGCCGCATCGGCGAGGGGTAGGGCCCCTCATGACCACGAGGACAACCGACCCCACTCCGGCCGTCACGGTCCGGGTCTGCGCCGCGATCGTCGAGAACGGGGAGATCTGCCTCGTCCGCCGCTCCCGCCCCGGCGGGACGCAGCACTCCCTGCCCGGCGGGCTCCTCGACCAGGACGAGGAAGTGCCGGAGGCGCTCGCCCGCGAGCTCCGGGAGGAGCTCACCCTCGACGTCGGCTCATTGCCCGAACCGCCCCGGCCGCTCTGGGTCCAGGACCAGATCTCCACAAGGCCCGGCCGCCCCGGCACCTTCCGCCGGCTCCATCTGATCCACCTCCTGGCTCTCCCGCGCCCCGCCCGGGAGGCCCTGCCGGAGAGCGAACAGGATGCCGAGTACCCCACCAGGGTGGTGTGGGTCCCTCTCGCGAAGGCTGCGGCCCTCCACCTCTACCCCGCCGTGGCCGAGCGAAGGCTGCGGCCCTCCACCTCTACCCCGCCGTGGCCGACGTGCTCGACCGGCTGCTCCCGGCCGGCGACCCTCCCGGCTCCGGACCCCTACTGCTTCCGCCGATCACCGACCGGACCCACCGCTGGCGCTGACGCGGTGGGGTCGGTGGTGCCGGCGGCGGTGGCGGCGGTGGCGGGACAGCCGACGGGCCCCCGCCCAGGAAAGGCGGGGGCCCGGAGAGTGAGTACCGGTCTCACTCGTCGTCGGTGATCAGCGGGTCCTTCGGGCCGGACTTGTCGCGCAGGTTCTTGCGCGCGTCGCCCACGGCGTCCTTCGCGGCACCCTTCGCCTGGTCGGCCTTGCCTTCGGCGACCTTGCTCCGGTTGCCGGTCATCCTGCCCATGGCTTCCTTGGCCTTGCCCTTGACCTTGTCCTTGCTGCCGTCAGTCACGGGGCCTCCTCGGATGGACGAACCTTCCACTGCCAACGTAGGTCACCTCGGCAGTACCTGCAGGACAGCGCCTGCCCGGCGGAGTCCGGGCGAAACAGGAGACGGCGGGAGCAGCCGCGGCCGGACGCCCCGCCCCTCCCGCCCAGTAGGGTCGGCCCGGTGATCGAGACCATCGTCTTCGACGTCGGCGAGACGCTGACCAACGACAACCGGTACTGGGGCTCCTGGGCCGACTGGCTGGACGTCCCCCGGCACACCATGAGCGCCCTGGTGGGGGCGGTGGTGACCCAGGGCCGCGACAACTCCGACGCGTTGCGCCTGGTCCGCCCCGGCATCGACGTAGAGGCCGAGTGGCGGGCCCGGGAGGCGGCGGGCCGGGGCGAGTACCTGGACGAGTCGGACCTCTACCCGGACGTACGCCTGACCCTGGGCGCGCTCCGCGAGCTCGGCGTCCGCGTGATCGTCGCGGGGAACCAGACGGCCCGCGCCGGTGAGTTGCTGCGGGCCCTGAACCTGCCCGCCGACCTCGTCGTGATGTCCGAGGAGTGGGGGGCCGCCAAGCCGGAGCCCGCCTTCTTCGCCCGCGTTTTCGGCGTCTCCGGCACCCGCTCCGAGAACACCCTGTACGTCGGCGACCACCCGGCCAACGACGTCTTCCCCGCCCACGCGGCGGGCCTGCTCACCGCCCACCTGAGGCGCGGCCCCTGGGGCCACTGGTGGGCCGACGACCCCGCCGTCCGCGCGACGGCGGACTGGTCGGTCGACTCGCTGGGCGAGGTGGCGGAGCTGGTGCGGGGGGAGCGGGAGTAGGCGGGGGCCACGGCGATCGGCGGCGTGCCTTACTGGACAGCCCCGTATGCTGGCGCGATCTTGACGGCCCTGCGGCAGGAACCGGTATGAGCGAGTGGACCGTGCATGGATCGCGACCGATCTACTCCAGCCGCTGGGTCGGCCTCGATCTCGTGGACGTGGAACCACCCGGCCGCCCCCGCTACGAACACCACCTGATCAAGCTGGCGCCCGTCGCGGCCGTGGTGCTCCTCTCCCCCGCCGACGAGGTACTGCTGATGTGGCGGCACCGTTTCGCCACATCGACGTGGAACTGGGAGATCCCGAGCGGCATCGTCGAGCCGGGTGAGGATCTGGCCGTCGCCGCCGCCCGCGAGGTCCTCGAAGAGACCGGCTATCGAGTGGACCCGGCCACCCTCGCCCCTCTCGCCTACATCCAGCCCGTCGGCGGCATGTCCGACGCCGAGCACCATGTCTTCCTCGCGCGCGACGCCGTGCGGGTGGCCGAGCCCGTCGACACCCACGAGGCGGATCGCATCGAGTGGCATCCGCTCTCGGCCGTACAGGGAATGATCGACGCCCGGCAGATCGTGGCCGGTGTGGCGGTGACCGGGCTGCTCCAGGTGCTTGCCCGTCACTGACTCAGGCCGGGCGCTTCGCGTCCAACCGCCGGCACAGGTACCGCATCCCTGCGGTCACTCGTCCAGCTCGATGACGAAATCCACCACGGTCGTATCGGCCCGCCGCACGATCGGGTGAGCCACCTCGACGATCCGGCCGGTGTCCGCAACGTGCCTGCGGGTGTACCGGAGAACCGGAACTCCCGCGCCAATCCGAAGGGTTCCGGCCTCTTCCTCGGTCGGCATCGCCGCCGTGAAGGACTCCGTGATCCGACTGACCGTGACACCCAGCGAGGCCATCTGGGCCCGGGTCCCGCCCGGCCAGGGCTCGTTGATCGGGTCCGCCACGGGAGTGCCCGAGACATCCGCCCAGCGCACGTACGAGGTGGACATCTGGGTCGGCTGATCGCCGTCGAAGAACACGAAGTGCCGTGCGAGGAGGCGCTCTCTGGGCTCGCACTCGAAGAGGTTGGCCAGCTCGGCGTTCGCCTCCACGCGCTCGAACCGCTTGTCGAGCCGGTACTCCGACCACCCGATGCCCTGGTCCCGGGTGTACGGCGTGGACGGTGCGCCCGGCACGGTCCGGTACCGGTCGGCCGCCATGCGGTGGACGGGAGGGCGCGGCCTCACGATGGTCCCCGCCCTGGCCCTGGTCTCGATCAGCCCCTCGTTGCGGAGCAGCCGCAGGGCGTTGCGGATCGTCGTGTCGGAGACCCGATAGGACTCACTGAGCTCGGGCAGCGTCGGAAGCTTGTCGCCCTGCCGGAACTCGCCGGAAGAAATACGGCGTCGCAGGTCAGCGGCGATCCGCAGGTACTCGGGCTGGGCCACGCCACACCACCGTTTCGAAGATCGCGTCAATTCTGTGCACACATACTCTCCCGTTCCGCTTGACCGACGCCAACTCCGCCGACAATCTGTGTACAGAAAGCAGGTATCCGTACACAGATAAACCGGAAGCCGGAAGGACAGTCATGCCCGAATCGGGCCATACCTGGCGCGTGCTCTTCAAGGGGCATCCCGGCGAGGCAAGCCACGTGCGCCGGTGGGCCCGTGGGCGGCTGAACCACGACGACGCCGAACTGATCGCCGACGAGCTGTTCGTAGCGATCCTGGTCGGCCTCACCGGCCGAAGCCCCGACGCCGTCGAGATGACCATCTCGACCGCCGGGAGCAGGGCTCGCATCAGCGCCACCGGCTTCCTGCCGCTGCCCGTGCCCGCCATGCGCGGTCCGGGCGCCCTCATCATCAGCCGGCTGAGCCACTCGTCGGGCGTCTCCCAAGACGGCCAGTGCTTATGGGCTCAGCTCCGCCCGGAGGTGACAACGTGACCAAGAACTGCACGGAAGACAGCCCCGCGAGGCTCTCCTCCTACTCCAAGACGCTCCCTCGCACACCGGCGAGCGCGGCCGTCGCACGTCAGCTCGTACGAACCGCTCTCGCCGAGTGGGGAATTGACGACCTGACCGATGACGCCACCCTGATCGTCACCGAACTGACGAGCAACTCCATCGACCACGGCCACCTGGAACAGGTGCGGGTCATCGTCTCCCGGCCGAGACCCGGCTGCGTCCGTATCGGGGTCATGGACCGCTCGAAGGTCATCCCCTTGATGCGCTCCAACCCCGACGAGAACGCTGTGCGGGGGCGAGGTCTGGTGCTGGTCGACGCGCTCAGCGAGCGCTGGGGGACCGAGCTGTACCGCTGGGGCAAGCAGGTCTGGGCGGAGTTGAGCAGTGAGGTGCGCCGGTGAAGGACGGCAAGCCCTGGGTGGGCGACCAGGTGCACGATGAGGAAACCGGGCGGGACGCGATCGTCACCGACGTCCAGGGCAACACCGTCTACGTTCTTCGCTCCGTACACGGACCTGACCTGTGGAAACGGAGAAACGGGCGCCGGCTGACAGTCGTGGTGCCCCGTGAGGAACAGAACGGGGCACCACAGGTGCCGGAGCCGGACGCCTCGGCAGGCCGAACCGCCTGACGAACACCCCCGTTCGCGCCTCGTACGACGCCCGAAGGCCGCGCCCCGTTCTTCCGTCGGGCGCGGCCTTCGTACGTACCGCGTGTGTGCGGTGGAACGACCGGCCGTCAGTCGCCCAGCGGGTGCATCCAGCCGTGGGTGTCCTCGGCGATGCCGCGCTGGATGTCCAGGAGGCGCTCGCGGAGCTTCAGGGTGATCTCGCCGGGGGTGCCATCGCCCTGGGTCCACTCGCCGCCGGCCGACTTCACCGTGCCGACGGGGGTGATCACGGCGGCGGTGCCGCAGGCGAAGACCTCCTTGAGGGTGCCGTTCGCGCTGTCCTCGCGCCACTGGTCGATGGAGACCCGTCCCTCCTCGGAGGTGTAGCCGAGGTCGCGGGCGACGGCGAGGAGGGAGTCACGGGTGACGCCGGCGAGCAGGGAGCCGGTGAGGGCGGGGGTGACGATGTGGTTCTCGTACACGAAGTAGAGGTTCATCCCGCCGAGCTCCTCGACCCACTTGTGCTCCACGGCGTCGAGGTAGGCGACCTGGTCGCAGCCCTTGGCGGTGGCCTCGGCCTGGGCGAGGAGGGAGGCGGCGTAGTTGCCGCCGGTCTTGGCGTCGCCCATGCCGCCGGGGACGGCGCGGACGCGGTCCTCGGAGAGCCAGATGGAGACGGGCTTCACACCGCCGGCGAAGTAGGCGCCTGCCGGGGAGGCGATGACGAGGAAGAGGTACTCGTTGGCGGGCTTCACGCCCAGGCCGACCTCGGTGGCGATCATGAACGGGCGGAGGTAGAAGGACTCCTCGCCGCCGTGCGCCGGGACCCATGCCTTGTCCTGCTGGACCAGCACGTCGCACGCCTCGATGAAGGTCTCCACCGGCAGCTCGGGCATGCCGAGGCGGTGGGCGGAACGCTGGAAGCGCTTGGCGTTGGCCTCGGGGCGGAAGGTGGCGACGCTGCCGTCGGGCTGCCGGTACGCCTTCAGCCCTTCGAAGATCTCCTGCGCGTAGTGCAGGACCATCGTCGCCGGGTCGAGGGAGAGCGGGGCGTACGGGACGAGCTGCCCGTCGTGCCAGCCCCGGCCTTCGGTCCACCGGATGGTGACCATGTGGTCGGTGAAGTGGCGGCCGAATCCGGGGGCGGCGAGGATCGCCTCGCGCTCCGCGTCGGACAGCGGGGAGGAAGTGGGCTTGAGCTCGATCGTGGGCGTCGTCATGAGTTGCGTGTCCTTCACGTATCTGTGTGTGAGGGACCGTGCTTCCGCCCGCTCCCGCCCGCAAGTGCGAACAAGCGCGAGGATGTCCGAACATTGCCGCGAGCTGCGGCCCCACGTCCGATTATCGCTCGTGGGCGGCCGGGCACGAAATGACGTGGTTCACGGTCCCTGGGTCGGTGGGGGCACCCGGGGCCGCGCATGCGGAAGCCGCCGGGTGCTTACGCGACCCGGCGGCTTCTTGGTGAGTCGTCGGGTCAGCCCGCTACCCGTACCGCGAGCGCGTCGCCGATCTCATCGGTGGTGCGGGTGATCCCGTCGCGCTCCGCGAGGTCGGCGGAGACGGCCGTCTCGATGCGCGCGGCCTCGGACTCGTAGCCGAGGTGGCGCAGCAGAAGGGCGACGGAGAGGATCGTGGCCGTGGGGTCGGCCTTGCCCTGGCCGGCGATGTCGGGGGCCGAGCCGTGGACGGGCTCGAACATCGACGGGAAGGCGCCGGTCGGGTTGATGTTGCCGGAGGCGGCCAGGCCGATGCCACCGGTGACGGCGGCGGCGAGGTCGGTGAGGATGTCGCCGAAGAGGTTGTCGGTGACGATGACGTCGAAGCGCTGCGGCTGCGTGACGAAGAAGATCGTCGCCGCGTCGACGTGCAGGTAGTCGGTGGTGACCTGGGGGTACTCGGCCGCGACCTTGTCGAAGGTGTTCTTCCACAGGTGCCCGGCGTAGACGAGGACGTTGTTCTTGTGGACCAGCGTCAGCTTCTTGCGGGGGCGGGCGGCGGCGCGGTCGAAGGCGTCGCGGATCACGCGCTCGACACCGTACGCGGTGTTGACGCTGACCTCGGTGGCGACCTCGGCGGGGGTGCCGGTGCGCAGCGAGCCGCCGTTGCCGGTGTACGGGCCCTCGGTGCCCTCGCGGACGACGACGAAGTCGATGTCGGGGCGGCCGGCCAGCGGGGTGGCGGTGTTCGGGAAGAGCTTCGACGGCCGCAGGTTGATGAAGTGGTCGAAGGCGAAGCGCAGCTTCAGCAGGAGCCCGCGCTCCAGCACGCCGGACGGGACCGAGGGGTCACCGATCGCACCGAGCAGGATGGCGTCGTGGCCCTTGAGGGAGTCGAGCTCCGCGTCGGGGAGGGTTTCACCCGTGCGGTGCCAGCGCTGGGCGCCAAGGTCGTACTCCTTGGTCTCCAGCTTCACGTCCTGCGGGAGGACGGCGTTGAGGACCTTCAGGCCCTGGGCAACGACTTCCTGGCCGATTCCGTCACCGGGGATCACTGCGAGATTGATGCTGCGAGACATGACCGCACCTTAGCCCTGCGTCCCACCCCATGACACCGGCCGTCCACTATACGGACACATGGTGAGCTGTACGCGTGCCGTTCACCTCGCGGACGGGATCGGGTCACTCCGGAAGTAGATGTTCTGGCCATGGACATCCCTCGCTTCGGAATCCCCGAGAAGCTCGCCGCCCGCATGAGCATGGCGGAGCAGCACGAGTACCTCCGCACCAAGCTGACGCGCCGCGGCGTGCTGCGTACGAGCGTGGCGACCGCCGCCGTCACCGGCGCGGGCCTGGGCACCGGCCTCCTCACCGCCTCACCGGCCGCCGCGCACTCCTCCTCCAAGGCAGCTCCGACGGTGCTCACCTCGCGCTCGACCACGCGGGTGGACGGCTCGCTGGTGGCGCCGTTCGGCCGTCACCTCGCCTACGGCGCCGACCCGAAGACGCAGATGAACGTCTCGTGGCAGGTCCCGTTCGCCGTGAAGCGCCCGTACATCCGCATCGGTCTCAAGCCGTGGTCGCTGAGCCGCCGCATCGACGCCGAGGTGCGCCACCTCACGACGCCGACGCTGAACAACGGCGCGATCGCCGCCGCCGAGCAGTTCTACGTGCACGCGGGTCTGGAGCGCCTGCAGCCCGGCACGACGTACTACTACGGTGTCGGCCACGACGGCTTCGACCCGGCCGACACCCGCAACCTGGGCTCGCTCGGTACGTTCACCACCGCGCCCTCGCGCGCCGAGAACTTCACCTTCACGGCCTTCGGCGACCAGGGCGTCAGCTACCACGCCCTCGGCAACGACCAGCTGCTGCTCGGCCAGAACCCGGCCTTCCACCTGCACGCGGGCGACATCTGCTACGCCGACCCCTCGGGTTCCGGCCAGGAGACCGACGTCTACGACGCGCGCACCTGGGACCAGTTCCTCGCCCAGACGGAGACCGTCGCGAAGACGGTGCCGTGGATGGTGACGACCGGCAACCACGACATGGAGGCCTGGTACTCCCCCGACGGCTACGGCGGCCAGAACGCCCGCTGGACCCTGCCGGACAACGGCCCCGACCCGGTCGGCCAGCCGGGCGTGTACTCGTTCGTCCACGGCAACGTGGCCGTCGTCGCCCTGGACGCCAACGACGTCTCGAACGAGATCCCGGCGAACCTCGGCATCAGCGGCGGCAAGCAGACGAAGTGGCTGGACCGCCGCCTCGGCGAGCTGCGCGCCCGCAAGGACGTCGACTTCGTGGTGGTCTTCTTCCACCACTGCGCCTTCTCGACCACCAACGCGCACGCCTCCGAGGGCGGGGTCCGCGAGGCGTGGGTGCCGCTGTTCGAGAAGCACCAGGTGGACCTGGTGATCAACGGCCACAACCACGTGTACGAGCGCACGGACGCGATCCGCAAGAACGCCGTCTCCCGCAAGGTGCCGATCGGCGAGCGCACGGACCCGACCCGCGACGGCATCGTGTACGTCACGGCCGGCGGCGCGGGCAAGTCGCTCTACAACTTCCCGGCCCCCGACACCTACGAGGGCCACGTCCACGACCAGGAGAGCGTGGACACGTACTACGTGGCCAAGGGCGGCGTCCACGCGGCGGAGACCGTGGAGTGGTCCCGCGTGCGGTACACCGGCTACTCGTTCCTCGCGGTCGAGATCTCGGTCGGCGCCCACCCGAGGATGAAGGTCACCGCGCTCGCCGAGTCGGGCGAGCGCATCGACCACTTCGAGGTCAGCCGCGGCTGACCCGCCGGGGTCGGCGCGGGCCCGGGGGCCTTCGCCCGTCCTCCGTCCGCCGCAGGACGGGAGACGCGACGGGACCCCCGGGCCTCAGCGGGTTCAGTGGCCGGTGGCCCCGCCGTTGTCGCGGCGGTCCAGGGCGCGCTGGAGGGCCGCGGCGGCGTTCTTGCGCTCGGCTTCGGTGGGGCGGGGAGTGTGACGGACGCGACGGCGGACGGTGGTCTCTGCCATGGGGGAACGCCTCCTGGGAATCACGGGTGACACGGACATCACGGGTCGTACGAATCACGGTTGTACGGCTCAAGTGCTCCACGGCTCACGGACAGCGCCGGTCGCGCGGAATCGCGCACGGGGGCCGGGCCGTGCTCCAGGGGTACGGCGGCGGGCGGTGAACTGCCGCCGGGTACGACGGAACCGGGTGGGAATGCCGGAAGGTGCGGGAGGGGCGCCGCAGGGATGGCCTGCATCGGGCGAACCCGCTCACCACCAGTCGCTGGTAGAAGCGAATCGTTCGGCTCCTACAACGCTAGGACACCTCGGCCGCTCTGTCCCCACAATTACTCGGACTTCCTACTATCTGAGACGGCCGCGTTCTCCGGTTTCCGCGCCGATGCCCGCGTCGGCACCCGCACCGGAGGGCGTCGCGCCTGATCAGGGACGGTGCAGCGGTCGGCTCGGGCTGTCCGGGCGGGCGGGGAGCCACTCACACCGGTGGGTGCGTCTTCGAGGGACATGTCCGTATTGATCAAAAACAGAACTGATCGAAAACGGACCGGGCCGGTGGGACGGGCGCGACCGTGCGCCCGTCCCACCGGCCCGGAGACCTGGGGTGCTTCTTCCGACTGCTGTGTGCCGGGCGACGCGGTTCGACGACGCGCCCTGGCGGGGTACCGCCTACTTCTTGACGTACTTCGCGAACTCCGGCACGACGTGGTCGATCGCGTAGGTGGTCGAGAGGATCGAGTCGGTGGCGAACGCCTGGCTCAGACCGCCCTGGTCGAAGACCATCGCGTGGCCCTCGGCGACCGCGGGGATCTTCTTGTACAGCGCGTTGGAGGTGACCTGCGCGGGCTTGAGACCGATGGGCGCGGTGACGACCAGGTCGGCGTCGAACTGGTCGAGGTTCTCCTCGGAGACGCTGACCGAGAACGCGTCGCCGGCCTGCTTCTCGATGACCGGGTTGTTCTTGAAGCCGAGCCGCTCGATGAAGTCGACGCGACCGGTGCCCGAGACGTACGCACCCCAGCCGACCGAGGTCTTCGAGGCGAGGGTGACCGTCTTGTCCTTGAACTCGGGGTGGGCCTTCGCCGCAGCGGTGAACTTGTCCTCGACGCCCTGGATCAGCTTGTCGCCCTCGGCCTTCTTGCCGAGAGCGGTGGAGACCATCCGGGTCTGCTGCTCCCAGGACAGCTTGTACTGGTCGCCACCCTTCGGGACGCCGATGACCGGGGCGATCTTGCTGAGGGTGTCGTAGCGCGTCTGGTCACCGCTGGACTTGGTGTCGAGGATGAGGTCGGGCTTGAGGGCCGCGATCTTCTCGTACTCCGGCTCCATGGTGCCGATCTTCTCGGGGCTCTTGGTGTAGAGGCCCTTGGCCCACGGGCCGACACCGTCGCCGCCGAAGGCCAGCCAGTCGCTCTCGCCGACGGGCTGGACGCCGAGGGCGAGCGCGGTCTCCGCGTCGCCCCAGCCGAGTGCGACGACCCGCTTGGGCTGCTCCTTCACCGTGATGGAGCCGAACTTGGTGTCGACGGACACCGGGAAGGCACCGGCAGAGGCGGAGGCGGTGGCCGACGTGTCCTTGGCGGAGTCGCCGGAGTCGTCGGAGGAGCAGCCGGTCGCGCCGATCAGCACGGCGGCGAGCGGAAGCGCCAGCAGGCCGAGGGAGGCGCGGGACCGGGTGGGGGTGCCGGAACGACGGGCGAGAGGGTTCCGGAGACGCACGTTCTTCATGCCCATGAGGTTAGCCTAACCTTATACGCTTCTCGCGTGGGGGGTCCGGAACGTACAATTCCCGGCGTTTCGGGCCGAGTTGGCCCCACCTCGACACCGAAGCACACCTCAGGCGGCGGCCACGTCCTCGCGTGCCGCTTCCGGCACGTGGTGGCGGCCGATCGGAACGATCATCGGGGTGCCGGAGGCCGGGTCGGGGACGACCGAGCAGCGCATCCCGAAGACCTCGGTGACCAGTTCCCCTGTGACGATCTCGGTGGGGCGGCCCTCGGCGACGATCCGGCCGTCCTTCATCGCGACCAGGTGGTCGGCGTACCGGCAGGCGAGGTTCAGGTCGTGCAGCACGGCGACCATGGTCACCCCGCGCTCCCGGTTGATGTCGGTGAGCAGGTCGAGGACGTCCAGCTGGTGGCTGATGTCGAGATAGGTGGTCGGCTCGTCGAGCAGCAGTACGTCGGTGTGCTGGGCGATCGCCATGGCGATCCAGACGCGCTGACGCTGGCCGCCGGAGAGCTCGTCGACCGGGCGCTCGGCGAGTTCCAGCACGTCGGTGGCGACGAGCGCCTCGGCCACCGCCGCGTCGTCCTCGGCGGTCCAGGAGCGCAGCCAGCCCTGGCGCGGGTAGCGGCCGCGGCCGACCAGGTCGGCGACGGTGATGCCCTCGGGGGCCACCGGGGTCTGCGGGAGGATGCCGAGGATCCCGGCGACCGCCTTGGTCGGCATGGACCGGATGTCCTTGCCGTCCAGCAGGACGGTGCCCGCCGAAGGGGCGAGCAGCCGGGCGAGGGAGCGCAGCAGGGTGGACTTGCCGCAGGCGTTGGGGCCCACGATCATCGTCACGCCGCCCGGCGGGATGTCGATGTCGAGGTCCTTGACGATGTCCCGGCTGCCGTATCCGAGGCGCAGTCCGCGCGCTCCCAGGCTGTGTTCCGCGCTCACGCGGCACTCCCCTTCTTCTGGTCGTTGCCGGCCCTTGCCGGTTCTGCGTGCGAGGCCGGACGCGGGCGGGTCATCCGCCCTGTCCCGAACGGTTGGCGCGGATCAGCAGCCACATCAGGTAGGGGGCGCCGATCATGCTGGTGACGACGCCCACGGGGAGCTGCCCGGAGGCGCCCATCGGCAGGTCGACGAGGTCCAGCACGTGCTGTGCGGCGAAGTCGGCGACCAGCACCAGCAGCGCCCCTGTCAGCCCGGAGGCGACCAGCGAGGCGCCGCGCCCAGGGGCCAGCCGGCGGGCGACGGGCGCGGAGACGAAGGCGACGAACCCGACCGGTCCGGCGGCGGCGGTCGCCACCCCGGCCAGCGCGACGGCGCAGCAGAGCAGCTGGAGCCTGCCCCGCTCGGTGCGGGCGCCCAGTCCGGCGGCGGTGTCGTCGCCGAGCTGGAGTACGGGCAGCTGCCGGGCGGCCAGGAACAGCAGCGGCAACAGCACCACGAGCGCCCAGGCCAGGGGTTGCAGCAGGTCCCAGGAGCGGCCGTTGAGGCTGCCGGTGAGCCAGAGCAGCGCCGACTGCGCCTCGGTGACCTCGGAGCGGGTCATCAGGTACGAGACCACGCTGGACAGCCCCGCGCCGATCCCGATGCCGACGAGGACGAGCCGGGCGCCGCTCACTCCGCGCCGCCAGGCGAGCGCGTAGATCAGCGCGGCGGTGAGCAGGGCTCCGACCAGGGCGAACACGGAGAGCAGCACTCCGCTGACGGCGAAGAGCGAGGAGGCGAGCACAGCGGCGACGGAGGCGCCCGAGCTGATGCCGATGACGTCGGGGCTGGCCAGCGGGTTGCGCAGCAGGCTCTGGAAGACCGCGCCGGAGAGCCCGAAGGCGATCCCGACCAGGACGGCCATCAGGGCGCGGGGCATCCGCAGCTCGCCGACGATGAACCAGGTGGCGGCGTCGGCGCGCCCGGTGAGGGCGGCGAACACGTCGGAGAGCGGTACCGCCATGTCCCCGTACGCCAGCGAACCGCACAGGACGGCGACAGTGGCGACGGCGAGGACCACGCAGACCAGGAGGTAGCGGGCGCGGCCGTTGCGGCGGACCCGGACGACCTCGCGTACGGCGGCGGAGGAGCCGGGGACGGTCCCACCGGGAGGGGCTGCGGGGGCGGTCACAGTTCCACCAGCTTCCTGCGGCGCACCAGGATCACGAAGGGGATGCACCCGATGACGGCGGTGACGATGCCGACCTGCACCTCGGCGGGGCGGGCGACCAGGCGGCCGGCGATGTCGGCGACGAGCAGCAGGATGGGGGCGAGGACCGCGCTGTAGGCGAGGACCCAGCGGTTGTCGGGGCCGGTGATGAGCCGGGCGGCGTGCGGGACGACCAGCCCGACGAACCCGATGGGTCCGGCGATCGCGGTGGCCGCGCCGCAGAGCAGGACCACGGCGAGGGCGGCGGCGGCGCGGGCCAGGCCCACCCGCTGGCCGAGGCCGCGGGCCACGTCGTCGCCGAGGGCCAGGGCGTTGAGCTGGGGGCCGAGGGCGAGGGCGAGGAGGGAGCCGGCCACGATGAACGGCAGCACCTGCCAGAGCGCGTCGGTCTCCCGTCCGGAGAGCGAGCCGACCTGCCAGAAGCGGAACTGGTCGAAGGTCTTGCTGTCCGTCAGCAGCAGCGCGGTGGTGAGCGAGCCGAGGAACGCGGTGGTCGCGGCTCCGGCGAGCGCCAGTTTGACCGGGGTGGCGCCCTCCCTGCCGATCGAGCCGACACCGTAGACGAAGAGGGCGGCGAGCAGCGCGCCGCCGAAGCCGAACCAGATGTACTGCCCGGGGGCGGTGAGCCCGAGGACGCCCATGGCGAGGACCACGGAGACGGACGCTCCGGCGTTGACGCCGAGCAGGCCCGGGTCGGCCAGGGGGTTGCGGGTGACGCCCTGCATGAGCGCTCCGGCGAGGCCGAGGGCGACCCCGGCGAGGATTCCGGCGCAGGTGCGCGGGATGCGGACCGTTTGGACGATGACGTCGGTGCGCCGGGCGTCGTCGGGGCTGACCAGGCCGTGCCACACGTCGGCGAGGGGGACGTGCCCCGATCCGACGGCGAGGCTGACCGCGGCGATCAGCACGAGGACCACCAGCCCGGCCACGAGGCCGGCGGCGAGTGCGGGGCGCGAGCCCTTGCGGCGGACACCACCGGCCTGCGGTGCGGTGCGCGCCGTCGGCAGGGTGGCGGAGGCCGGGTTCACCGGGCACCTGTCGCGGTGGCCGGTATCGCGTCCGGCATCGTTCGCTCCTCAACGGCTCCGCGTAAAGCCGGTATCCGGTTCACGCAGGGGGAATGCCCGCGAGGAGATCACCCGAGGGCCTACAGTAAGGTGACCCTAACATCGTAAGGGTGTACGGAAAAAACCGGTCCGGGGCGAAATGGCCCGGGGCCCGACCGTCCGGATCCGGCCACCCAAGCGTGCCGGCGAGGGCGACCTCCGCCCGTGCGTACCGCCAGGTCACCTGCCAGGAAGTCGTCTTGAGCCTCATCGCAGCGCCCGCCGCCGTCCAGCCAGCCGCCGCCCCGCTCTCCGCCGTCGCCGTCCCGCCCGCCACCGTCGCCCCGCTCGACCGCGACGGCTGGGTCGAGCTCGCCGCCCCCGGGGAGCTGACCGAACTCCTCGGCGCCCCGCACCCGATCGTCATCGAGAAGGTCCACGACCGGCTGACGGAGGAGGACCTGAGGCTCATCGGCCAGTCCCCGTTGTGCACGGTCGCCACCTCGGACGCGGCGGGCAACTGCGACGCCTCGCCGAAGGGCGGGGAGCCCGGCTTCACGCTGGTCCTGGACGAGCGCACCCTCGCGCTGCCGGACCTCCCGGGCAACCGCCGCTCCGACGGCTTCCGCAACATCCTGCAGAACCCGCACGTCGGCCTGCTCTACTTCATCCCCGGCGTGATGGACGTGCTCCGCGTCAACGGCCGCGCCCGGGTCCTGCGGGACGCGCCGTTCTTCGACGGGCTGGCGGACGCGAAGGGCACCCGGCCGCAGCTGGCCATGGTCGTCGAGATCGACGAGATATTCCGGCACTGCCCCGCGTCCCTGCGCCGCTCCGGCGTCTGGAAGCCCGACACCTGGAGCGCGGCGCCCGAGCGGCGCGGCTGAGGCCGCGGGCCGTACCCGTACATCCGCCACCGCACCCCCCGGCCGCTCACGGCCGGGGGGTGCGGTGGCGTCCGGACCCTTGCCCGGACGGGCCACGCACGGCCGGACCCGCGCTCGGCCGGACCCTCACACCGCCGGCCCCCGCACGGCCGGTGAAAGCAGGCCGCCCCCGTCCGGCAGGGGGGGTGCCGGACAGGGGCGGGGTTCTGGGCGGGGCGCCGGTATGCGGCGCCCCGGGGGCGTCAGCCCTGGTGGGGGTAGGTGTACTCGGTCGGCGGGACCAGCGTCTCCTTGATGGCGCGGGTCAGTGTCCAGCGCTGGAGGTTCTGCGGGGCACCGGCCTTGTCGTTGGTGCCGGAGGCGCGGCCGCCACCGAAGGGCTGCTGGCCGACGACGGCACCGGTCGACTTGTCGTTGATGTAGAAGTTGCCCGCCGCGTAGCGGAGCTTCTCCATCGTGTGGGCCGCGGCGGCGCGGTCGTTGGCGATGACGGAACCGGTCAGGGCGTAGTCGGAGACCGACTCCATCTGGTCCAGCATCGCGTCGTACTGGTCGTCCTCGTACACGTGCACGGCGAGGATCGGGCCGAAGTACTCGGTCGTGAAGACCTCGTTCTCCGGGTCGGTGCACTCGATGACGGTCGGGCGGACGAAGTAGCCCACCGAGTCGTCGTAGGTGCCGCCCGCGACAATCGTGCACGCCGGGTCGGCGGCGGCTCGGTCGATGGCGGCCTTGTTCTTGGCGAACGAGCGGTCGTCGATGACGGCGCCCATGAAGTTCGACAGGTCGGTGACGTCGCCCATGGTGATGGCGTCGACCTCGGCCGCGAACTTCTCCTTGAAGCCGGAGTTCCAGATGGAGGCCGGGACGTACGCACGCGAGGACGCGGAGCACTTCTGGCCCTGGTATTCGAAGGAGCCGCGGGTCAGCGCGGTCTTCAGCACGGCCTGGTCGGCCGACGGGTGGGCGACGACGAAGTCCTTGCCACCGGTCTCTCCGACGAGCCGCGGGTACGTGCGGTAGTTGGCGATGTTGGTGCCGACCGTCTTCCACAGGTGCTGGAAGGTGGGGGTCGAGCCGGTGAAGTGGATGCCGGCCAGGTCGCGGTGGTTGAGCGCGACCTCGGAGACGGCGATGCCGTCGCCGGTCACCAGGTTGATGACGCCCTTGGGCAGTCCGGCCTCTTCCAGTAGCTGCATCAGCAGCACGGCGGCGTGGGTCTGCGTCGGGGACGGCTTCCACACGACGACGTTGCCCATGAGCGCCGGAGCGGTCGGCAGGTTGCCCGCGATGGCGGTGAAGTTGAAGGGCGTGATCGCGTAGACGAAGCCCTCCAGCGGGCGGTGGTCCATGCGGTTCCACACGCCGGTGGAGTTGGCCGGCGGCTGCTCGGCGAGGATCTGGCGCGCGTAGTGCACGTTGAAGCGCCAGAAGTCGACGAGCTCGCAGGGGGTGTCGATCTCGGCCTGCTGGGCGGTCTTGCCCTGGCCGAGCATCGTGGAGGCGGCCATCGTCTCGCGCCACGGGCCGGAGAGCAGCTCGGCGGCGCGCAGGATGATCGCGGCGCGGTCGTCGAAGGCCATCGCGCGCCAGGCCGGGGCGGCGGCGAGCGCGGCGTCGATCGCGTCCTGGGCGTCCTGCTCGGTGGCACCGGCGAAGGTACCGATGACGGCGCGGTGGTTGTGCGGCTGCACGACGTCGACGCGGGCGCCGCCGCCCATCCGCTTCTCGCCACCGATGGTCATCGGGAGGTCGATCGGGTTCTCGCCGAGCTCCTTGAGCTTCGCCTCCAGGCGGGCGCGCTCGGGGGTACCCGGGGCGTAGGAGTGGACCGGCTCGTTGACCGGCGCGGGGACCTGGGTGACAGCATCCATGAGTGCCTTGTCTCCTTGGTTCGTCGGGGTGGGGGGTGGGAGCCGGACTCAGCCCTTGGTGAGGATGGAGCGCGCGAAGAAGAGGAGGTTGGCCGGCTTCTCCGCGAGGCGGCGCATGAAGTAGCCGTACCAGTCGGTGCCGTACGCGGTGTAGACGCGCATGCGGTGGCCCTCCGCGGCGAGGCGGACGTGCTCGTCGCTGCGGATGCCGTAGAGCATCTGGAACTCGTACTCGTCCAGCTTGCGGCCGGCCTGGCGGCCGAGTTCCTGGGCGATGGCGACGAGACGCGGGTCGTGCGACCCGATCATCGGGTAGCCGTCGCCCTCCATGAGGATCTTCATGATGCGGACGTACGCCTTGTCGATCTCGGCCTTGTCCTGGTACGCGACGGAGGCGGGCTCCTTGTACGCACCCTTCACGATACGCACGCGGCTGCCCGCGGCGGCGAGCCGACGGGCGTCGTCCTCGGTGCGGAACAGGTACGCCTGGATCACGCAGCCGGTCTGCGGGAAGTCCTTCCGCAGCTCCTCGTGGATGGTGAACATCGAGTCGAGGGTGGTGTGGTCCTCGGCGTCCAGGGTGACCGTGGTGCCGATGGCGGCGGCGGCCTCGACGACCGGGCGGACGTTCGCGAGGGCCAGCTCGTGGCCGTCTTCGAGGGCTTGGCCGAACATGGAGAGCTTGACGGACATCTCGGCCTTGGCGCCGAGGTCCAGGTCCTTCAGGCGGCCGATCAGCTCAAGGTAGGCGTCGCGCGCGGCGGCGGCCTCGGCGGGCGTGGTGATGTCCTCGCCGACCACGTCGAGGGTGAGCTCCAGGCCCTTCCCGACGGACTCGCGGATGACGGGCAGGACGTGGTCGACGTTCTCACCGGCGATGAAGCGGTCGACGACCTGCTTGGTGCCCGGCGCGGCCGAGACGAACCGGCGCATCCGGTCGCTGCGCGACGCGGCGAGAATCACGGGACCCAGCACGGGGCACCTCCACGAAAGTACTGATGATCGGCTGCATGGACGGCTGTACGAGTGGCTGCGCACGGCTGTGCGCGTACGGGCCGGTACGGGCGAAACCGTCGAACCGG
The DNA here is from genome assembly GCF_053596135.1 of Streptomyces sp. NPDC001770. NCBI lineage: Bacteria > Bacillati > Actinomycetota > Actinomycetes > Kitasatosporales > Streptomycetaceae > Streptomyces > Streptomyces sp. NPDC001770. Next base: position 190,193 of record NZ_JBSFFN010000004.1, read on the forward strand.
TCCGGACCATGACAGCACGGAGAACCACGGTGAAATCTATGGATTGCACCGAACGTGTGCCATCGACAGCTGTCACGCATCGGCGCTCACCACCTCAGACATCTGTCTGAACGGATGCGAGAATGGCGGCATGAAAGGCGACTACCAGGAACTCGTCGACGAGATCTCCGGGCTGCTGAGCGCCCCCGCCACCCTGGAGAACCGCGACTTCGGCCTGATCGCCTTCGGTGTGCACGACAGCGACGACGACACCGCCATGGACCCGGTCCGCACCCGGTCGATCCTGACCCGCCGCTCCACCCCTGCGGTCCGCGCCTGGTTCGAGGGGTTCGGCATCACCCGGGCGACCGGCCCGGTCCGTATTCCGGCGGGCCCGGAGGCCGGGGTCCACCTCAGCCGGATCTGCCTCCCGGTCCGCCACCGGGGCGTGGTGCTCGGCTATGTATGGCTGCTGGACGCCGAACCGGGCCCGACCGACGAACGGCTGGCCGCGGCCATGGAGGTGGCGGACCGGATCGGGGCGCTCCTCGCCGACGAGGTCCGGGCGGGCGCGGACCTCTCGCGCGAGCTGGGCGCCGCCCTCACGGCGGGGCGCGGCTGGCAGCGGGACATGGCGCTGACCGCGCTCCGGGAGGCGCTGGGCGCCGACGCCGACGGGCTGCACGCGGTGGTCTGCGTCTCCCCGTGGGCGGCCGAGGACACCCCGTCGGCGCGTACGGTCCCCTCGGCGGCGGCGCTCACCGTGGTGGCCTCGCCCGGGGCCGACGCGCTCTGCCTGGCCGCGCTCGTACGGCTGCGCTCCGCGGAGGCGCCCGGTCCGGCGAACACCGCCGCCGACCGTCTCCGCGCCGAGGCGGGCGGGGCCGCCACCGCCGGGGTCGCCGTACCGCGCCGGGGCCTGGCCGAGCTGGCCGACGCCTGGCGCGAGGCGGTGTCGGCGGCCCGCGCGGCGGCGGCCGAACCCCGGTTCGGACCGGTCGCCCCGTGGTCCGGCATCGGTCCGTACCGCCTGCTGACCGCCCTGCCCCGCACCCCCGCGGGCCCCGACCCCTCGGTGGCCGCACTGCTGGCCCCGGCCCACGCGGAGCTGGCCCGCACGGCGGAGGCCTTCCTCGACCTCGCGGGCCAGGCCGGCCGGACGGCCGCCGAGCTGGGCATCCACCGCCAGACGCTGTACTACCGGCTCTCCCGGGTCCAGCAGCTCACCGGGCTCGACCTGGGCGACGGCGAGGACCGGCTGCTGCTGCACATGGCGCTGAAGGCGGCCCGGCTCTGACAACGGCCCGGCTCCGAGGACGGGCCGGCCCTGGGGTCGGCCCGTCCCTGGGACCGGCACCGGGCGGTCAGCCGTCGCCCCGGTCCGCGTCGCCCCGGTCCGCGTCGCCCTGGTCCGCGTCGCCCTGGTCCGCCTCGTCCTGGTCCGCCTCGACAACGGGCTCCCCGCTGACCAGCGCGACCATCACCAGGGGCGCGTCCCCGTCGCTGTGGCCGACGCTCACGCCCACCCACCGCTCGCGGCCGGGCAGCGGCCCCCAGACGCTGAGGTCGCCGTAGCAGTCCGCGCCGAGCAGTGCCGCGTGGAGCGGGGGCAGGGGCAGTCCCGCCTGCCGGCGGAACAGCGCGGGGTGCATCGCCACCCGGCCGTGCGGCCCCCATCGGACGTCCAACTCGGCCACCAGTGCATCGAGTTGCCGCCGGGCCGCACCCTCCGCGTCGGTCCAGTCGCTCCCGTGCACGCCGGTGAGGCCGTCGCTCTCCCAGAGCGGAACGATCCGGAAGCCCTCCCCGGTGGTGGCCCGCCACTCCCCCGTCACCGGGTCGCCCTCGCCGAGGGTGGGCCCCGCCGCCGGCACGGGCCCCGCCGCCAGGGCCGTCACCTCGGCCACGGCCCGCCCGGTGTCGAAGGGCTCCCCGGCGCGGACGCTCACAGCGCCGCCCGGTCCAGCGGCCGGGGCAGCGGCCGGAGCGCCCCGGCCGTGCTCAGCGCCTCGTACGCGGCGAGCACCTCGGCCGTACCGCCGAGGGCCAGCAGGAGACCCCCGCCGGGAAGCTCCTCCCGGGCGGCCCCGATCCCGTCCGGGACCAGGGCAGCCCGCACGGGTGAGAGGTAGCTGTACCGGCCCACGACCGGGTCGCCGACCGTGTAGCCGGCCTCGTCCTCCAGGGCGTCGAGGAGGTCGTCGTCGCTGACGTCGCCGAAGTCCGGCTGCCAGGCGCGTGCGAGGGCGGCGAGCAGTTCACCCTCGGGCACCTCGGCGCCGTCCGGTGCGTCGACGGCCGCCACCACGGACTGGAGCAGGAACTCCGGTGCGCCGCCCGCGAGTCCGCCGATCTCCACCCGAACTCCGTTGGCCGGGGCGGCGATCAGCCGCAGGCCGGTGCCGACCCGGTCGGACCAGTCGTCGGCGGCGCGCGCCTCCCGCAGCACCTCGGCCAGCGGCTCCCGCCCCGGGGCGAGCGGGGCGTCGTCCGCCCCGGACGCCCGGACGCGCCGCCACGCCCAGCCGGGGCCGGTCACCGCACCCCCGAGGACTTCGGCCACCTGCCGGAGCGTCAGCTCCCAGCGCCCGGCCAGCTCTTCGACGGATTCCATCCGCGGGCCCCAGAAGCCCCGCACCACACGCCGCATCCGCTTCCTCCGTCGCCGGTCTCCGAGGCGTCGCGCCGTGCCCGACGCCGCTCGCGTCAGCAGGCTAGCGCCTCGGCCCCGGGGCGGTCCGGCCACTCGCCGAGGTTCCGGATCGCCGCGAACACCGTCGCGGGCAGCGCGTGAAGCGCCCCGACGGCCGAAACCCGAGCCGGGCAAGCGTGCGGCCCGGCCCGGACGGTGGTGACATTCACCTCGTCGGCCGCCTCGTCGACCGGCGGGCGCCGGATCCGCTCAGTCGACGAGACGGTTGAGGAACGGTACGGCGACGGCGAAGGCGGCGCTCCCGGCGAGCACCGCTTGGGCAGCAACCGCTCCCGCCAGCGCGGTCAGCACTCCGGCTCCCAGACCGGCAAGCAGCCCCAGCAGCAGAATGAATGCCGCGCGCAACGACAACAACGGTCCGTTCACTTCGACTCCTCAGCGAGAGTTTCCAACGGCTGCTTCCCGCAGCCCCTTTCGCAGCTTGCGGTCGGCGCCGCGTGTTGCGGAACGGAAACAGTGCCCGTTTCCGCAGGTGGCAACAGATTCCTCGCCAATGCGTGTCCCGGCGCCACGACGGGCCGTCACAGTGGGACCCGACGGGGGATGGCTGGTACGAGGAGGCCGCATGTGGGAAGAGGGAAGCCGGCACGACCAGGAAGGCCGCGGCGGGACACCGTTCGAGGAGACGGAGGACGTTGCCGGGCTCGGCCCTCTGGCCGACGGACTGCCACCCGAGGTCCGCGAGTTCGTCAGGGCGATGCGCGGCCTGTTCAAGGCGACCGGCAAGACGCTCCGCCAGTTCGCGGCCTATCACCACATCAGTGCGCCCTCCGTGTCCCGCTACCTGAGCGGCAAGCGCATCCCCGACAAGTACGTCGTCGACGCTCTGTTGAAATCCGCCTGCAAGGCTCACGACGTCGATCTCACCCCCGATGTGCAGGCGTACGCGTACCGGCTGCATCGCGAGGCGCTCCTGACCCAGCCGGGCCGCTACCAGTTGCAGATGGCCAGCGACAGACTGGAGGACGCGATTCTCGAGCGGGAGCAGGCCGAGCTCCAGATCCGCGACCTACGACTGAGTGTTTCCGACCAGAAACACCAGCTGAGCCGTCTCGAAGGGCAGAAACGTGAAATCGAGCGCCGGGCCGCCTCGGAACGGGGGCGGTCGGCGGCGGAGATCGAGGTCTATCGCGGAAGGGAACGCGATCTGGAGGAGCAGTGCGACGAACTGCGTGAGGAGATCGACCGTCTCGAGGTGGAACTCGAGCAGGCTGAGCACGATCGCGACCAGGCACGGGCCCGCTGCGCCGAGCTGGAGACGGAGATCGCCGCCGTCGAGGAAGGGGCCGAGCGTGAAGCACTCGAAATGAGGGTGGCGGAAGCGCGGCGGGAGATGGCCGACGCCTCCGTGCTCGCCGAGAAGCGCCTCGGGGAGTTGCAGGACGCTGCGGATCAGGCCCAGATGCTGCGGGACCAGGCCATTCGAGACGCCCAGCAGCGGCGCGACGAGGCGGACGACCTCTTCGAGGAGACCCGTGCCAAGGCCGCCCAGGCCGCCGCGGACTTCGAGACCAACCTGGCGAAGCGCCGCGACCAGTCGGAGCGCGACCTGGCGGCCCGTCAGGGCAAGGCCGAGAAGCGTCTGACGGAGATCGAGCACCGCGCGGAGCAGCTCCGCCTGGAGGCCGAGAAGCTCCGTACGGACGCCGAGCGCCGGGCCCGCCAGACGGTGGAGACCGCGCAGCGCCAGTCCGAGGACATCGTGGCCGACGCGAACGCCAAGGCCGACCGCATCCGCAGTGGTCCGGAGACTTCGGTCGACGACGCTTTCGAGCCCTTCTGGTTCGCGGTACCGGACAGAAGGACGTTCCGGCTGCTCGGAAGCGTCCCGGGCGGCGCGGAGACCGCGGAACTGGTACCGGGGACCTGGTACCTGGCGCTGGCGCGTCGCGGAGACGGCCTTGTCGCGGAGGACAGGGCGACTGGACTGCGCGGCATCCTCCAGGACACCACCGGACTCCACCGCGCCAACGCTTGAGAGGACCGTCCCGACGCCCCGCTCCGGGCGGCCTCAGTCGAACGCCCCCGGCTTCCGCGCGCTGTCGATCGGCTTCTGCGCGGTGTGCACCACCTTGATCGGCAGTCCCTCCTCACGGAAGGCGGCGCGGGCGGCCTTGGCCACGTCCGGGTCGGAGAAGTGCCATTCGACCGCGCGCCCTCCGGACGCCTCCACCTGGGCGCGGGCCTCCGCGAGGAACTTCTCCTTGCCGGACGAGGTGAGAGCGGTCCTGCCCGGCTGGGCGAGGTAGCTGGTGTACCCGTTCTTGGCCTCCAGGAAGGTCTGGCGGCTGGAGTCCCAGCCGTCGTACTCGACCGCCGGCTTGCCCTCCTTGGGGCTGGGCACGACGTACTCCCGGCCGCGGGTCGTGCCGGTGACCTGCTCCTGGTAGCGGAGCCAGGACTCGTTGGTCCAGTTGGGCTGGGGGTTGCGGTCGCGGCTCGCCCAGTAGCCGTCCCCGAGATCGGCGGAGCCCAGCTCGGGGTCGTTCAAGTCCTTCGCCCAGGGCGCCGGTTCGTAGTTGCGCGGGTCCGAGGTGTCGCCGTGGCGGGGCTCCGGGTACTGCTTCAGGTCCTCGGCCGCCTTACGGGCGCGCTCGGGCTCCTCCAGCCGCTTCTTCTCCAGTGCGGCGGCGCGGGCGTCGGCGCGGGCCTTCTCCGCCGCCTCCTTGGCGGCCGTGTCGCAGCCGCCGTCCGCGAGGACGATCCGGCCGCCGGAGCCCGCCGCGAGGATGCCGGTGCCCGGCCCGGCGACCCCTCCGGCCTCCGGGTTCCGGCCTCCGCCGGAGTCCCCGTCTCCGCCGACGCGTACGAGCGGCGGTCCGGAGGCGATGACGCAGCCGGTCCTGCGCGCCGCGTCCTCCGCCTTGTCCGCGGCCTCGTCGGCCTCCTTGGCCGCCTTGCTCAGCGCGTCGAGGTCGCCCGCCTCGGCTGCCTTGGCCGCCCGCCGGGCCGCCGCGCCGGCGTCCCCGGCCGCCTCGGCCACCTCTTCGGCGGCCTTGCCGATCTTGCCGAGTTCGCCGACCTTCCCGGCGACCTTGCCGACGTCGTACCCCGGGATGAAGAGCGAGCCGACGTTCCACAGCACGTCGGTGACGGCGCGCGTCATCTCGCCGTTGTTCCACCGGTCGCGCACCTCGTCGCCGACGAACACGGTGTCGCCGACGCTGACGACGGTGTTGACCGAGGCCTTGCCCCAGTCGAAGACCGCGCCCAGGTAGTCCCCGTCGCCCCACTTGCCCGAGGCGTCCTTGGAGTCCTGCATCCAGTCGTGGCCGAGCTGCTTGCCGTAGTCGGCGATGCCGGACCAGGTCTCGGGCTTGACGAGGCTGACGATGCCGGTGACGTCACCCCAGACACCGTCGACCGCGACACCCTTGACCACCTGGGTGGTCTGGTCCCAGGCGCAGCCGAGGAGTCCCCAGCCGCCGCAGTCCTTGCCGTCGTCCTTGCCACCCGAGTCGGACCCGGGGCCGGGATCAGAGTCGGTGGCTTGGACCGGGGTGTCGTAGGCGGCCTCCGGCTCCTCGCTCGTCTCGGGGTACGTGTCGGTGCTGCCGGACGTCCCGCCGGAAGTGCCGCCGACCGTCCCGCCGGTGGAACCTCCGGCCGTGGTGCCGCCCCCGGTCGACGAACCCCCGGTCGTCGTGGAGCCGCCCGTCGTCGTGGTGCCGCCGTCCGGGGTGCCCCCGGTGGTGGTCGAGGAGGCCTCGCCCGTGGAGCCCGCACCGCCGCTCGCGCCGGCGCTCCCGTCCGTACCGGAACTTCCGCCCGTACCACCGCTCACGTCCGTACCGGCGCTTCCGCCCGTACCGCCGCTGGTGCCGCTGCCGGCCTCCACCGAACCGCTGCCGGAGACCGGGCACGAGGAGCCGGTGAGGGAGCAGATCGCGGACTGGAGGCCGTCGGTGATCCGGCCGCCGAGGCCGCCGACCGTGAGCGCCCCGATGAGCGCGACGACGATGAGGACCAGGCCCAGGTACTCCAGGGCGGTCTGGCCCCGGTCGCGCCGCCAGGTGATCAGGTGCGGGAAGGAGAACTCCGGCTTCTCCGCGCGCCGTCCGGGCGGCAGCAGGAACCACTCCCGGCTCCGCCGCCGGAAGAGCAGGATCAGGACCGTCGCGGGGACGAGGAGCTGGGTGAAGCCGTGCGGCGAACCGTCGGCGAGGTTCGCGAGGCCCCCGGCCACCAGCCAGAGCTGGAGGGCGGTCAGCGCCCACCGGAGGCCGTTGCCGCCTTCGTGGAGCCGGCGCGAGAGCCACCAGGCCAGCACCCCGGGCAGGGCCGCCCAGGCCGCGACGCCGAGGAGTTCGCCGCCCACCGCGTCCACCGCGAACGCCGAGCCGAACAAGCCGAGCGCGCCCACCGCGGTCGCGGCGGCCAGTACCAGCAGGAGAATCTGCGCCAGGGCCAGCGCGCGAGGCATCGGCTGCCTGCCGCCGGGCGCCGGAGCGGCCCCTCCGCCAACGGATGTCCCACCGACTGCCGACATGCTGACCCCAACCCCCGGTGCCCGTACGCGACACGACTGCCGCACACGCTAGGGCGGGGCGGCAGTCGGAGTCGTGGGCCCCAGGGCCCAACTCCGGGCCCATAACGGACTATTCAGCCGGCGGGGCAGTACGGGAGCGGGGGCCGGCAGCGGAGGCGGGCACGACAGAGCACCCGGGGCCCGGACGTCCGTGGTGGACGTACGGGCCCCGGGTGCGAAGGTCACACGGTGCGGGAAACGGCTCAGGCGACGAGGTTCACCGAGCGGGCCATGGCGGCCCCGATCTCCTCGGAGATCTCGTTCAGCACCGGCTGCGGGACGGTGTCGTCGACGGTGAGGACGACGAGCGCCTCGCCACCCGCGTCCGAGCGCGAGACCTGCATGCCCGCGATGTTGAGACCGGCCTCGCCGAGGATGCGGCCGACGGTGCCGACGACACCGGGACGGTCCTGGTAGCGCAGGACGACCATGTGGTCGGCGAGCGCCAGGTCGACGTCGTGCTCGCCGATGGCGACGATCTTCTGGAGGTGCTTGGGGCCGGCCAGCGTGCCGGAGACCGAGACCTCCTCGCCGCCCGCGAGGGTGCCGCGCACGGTGACGACGTTGCGGTGCTCGGCCGACTCGGAGCTGGTGGTGAGGCGGACCTCGACACCGCGCTCCTGCGCGAAGAGCGGGGCGTTGACGTAGCTGACGGTCTCGTCGACGACGTCCTCGAACACGCCCTTGAGCGCGGAGAGTTCGAGCACCTTCACGTCGTGCTGGGTGATCTCGCCGTACACCTCGACGTCGAGCCGGGCCGCGACCTCGCCCGCGAGGGCGGTGAAGATACGGCCGAGCTTCTCGGCGAGCGGCAGGCCCGGGCGCACGTCCTGGGCGATGACGCCGCCCTGGACGTTGACCGCGTCGGGCACCAGCTCGCCGGCGAGCGCGAGGCGCACCGACTTGGCGACGGCGATGCCCGCCTTCTCCTGGGCCTCGTCCGTGGAGGCGCCGAGGTGCGGGGTGCAGACGACCTGGTCGAACTGGAAGAGCGGGGAGTCCGTGCAGGGCTCCTTGGCGTACACGTCGAGGCCGGCTCCGGCGACGCGGCCCTCCTTGAGGGCGGAGGCGAGCGCCTCCTCGTCCACGATGCCGCCGCGGGCCGCGTTGACGATGCGCACCGAGGGCTTCACCTTGTGCAGGGCCTCGTCGCCGATGAGACCGAGGGTCTCGGGCGTCTTGGGCAGGTGCACGGTGATGAAGTCGGAGACCTCGAGCAGCTCGTCCAGGCTGAGGAGCTTGACGCCCATCTGCGCGGCGCGGGCGGGCTGCACGTAGGGGTCGTACGCGACGATCTTCATGCCGAAGGCGGACATGCGCTGGGCGACCAGCACGCCGATGCGGCCGAGGCCGACGACGCCGAGGGTCTTCTCGCTGAGCTCGACACCCGTGTACTTGGAGCGCTTCCACTCGCCGTTCTTCAGGGCGGTGTTGGCCTGCGGGATGTGGCGGGCGGTGGCGACCAGCAGACCGCAGGCGAGCTCGGCGGCGGTGACGATGTTGGAGGTCGGCGCGTTGACGACCATCACGCCGGCCTTGGTGGCGGCGGAGACGTCGACGTTGTCCAGACCGACACCCGCGCGGGCCACGACCCGGAGCTTCTTCGCCGCGGCGATGGCCTCGGCGTCGACCTTCGTGGCGGAACGCACCAGGATCGCGTCGACATCGGCGATGGCCGGGAGCAGTTCGGCGCGGTCGGCGCCGTTGCAGTGCCGGATCTCGAAGTCCGGCCCCAGGGCGTCGACCGTGGCGGGCGACAGCTCTTCGGCGATGAGTACGACAGGTTTCGAGCTCACGTGTGTCCTCACAAATCCAGTGCGGACGGCCGTCCCGACGGCCGCAGGCGGTGGAGGCTAGCCGCGTGGAAGACGCACGACACTGTGGGCCCTGACGCGTATATGTGTTGAGCAGTGTAGTCATGCACCGGGGCAATGACTGCTCCCCGGTGGAAGGATCACCCTCACGAGATGGGACGGCCTGTACATACGTACGACCGCAGCCTCTCGGTGGCGCCCTTCCGGTCTGCGTTTCCTTCCGCTTCGCCCGTCGCGCCCCGCAGTGACACGGAGCCGGGCGATGCACTGCCGGGCGGCCCCGAAGAGGCCGCCCGGCAGTGAGAGGCTTACGCCTCCTCGTCGTTCACCCAGCTCATGAGCTTGCGCAGCTCGCGGCCGGTGGTCTCCAGCAGGTGGTCGCTGTCGGCCTTCTTGTACTCGTTGTACTTGGGCAGACCGTTGTGGTACTCGGCCATCCAGTTCTTGGCGAAGGTGCCGTCCTGGATCTCCGCGAGGACCTTCTTCATCTCGGCCTTGGTGGCGTCCGTGATGATGCGCGGGCCGGTGATGTAGTCGCCCCACTCGGCGGTCTCCGAGATGGACCAGCGCATCTTCTCCAGGCCGCCCTCGTACATGAGGTCGACGATGAGCTTCAGCTCGTGGAGGCACTCGAAGTACGCGATCTCCGGCTGGTAACCGGCCTCGGTCAGGGTCTCGAAACCGGCCTTGACCAGGGCGGCGGTGCCACCGCAGAGAACGGCCTGCTCGCCGAAGAGGTCGGTCTCGGTCTCCTCGGTGAAGGTCGTCTTGATGACGCCGGCGCGGGTGCCGCCGATGCCCTTCGCGTACGAGAGCGCGAGCTCCAGGCCCTTGCCCGACGGGTCCTGCTCGACGGCCACGATGCACGGAACGCCGCGGCCCTCCTCGTACTGACGGCGGACCAGGTGGCCCGGGCCCTTGGGGGCGACCATGCAGACGTCGACGTTGGCCGGCGGCTTGATGAAGTCGAAGCGGATGTTCAGGCCGTGCCCGAAGAACAGGGCGTCGCCGTCCTTGAGGTTGTCCTTGATGGACTCCTCGTAGACCTGGGCCTGGATCGGGTCCGGCACGAGGATCATGATGACGTCGGCCTCGGCCGCGGCCTCGGCCGGGGTGACCACGCGCAGACCCTGCTCCTCGGCCTTGGCCTTGGACTTGGAGCCCTCGTGCAGACCGACGCGGACGTCGACGCCGGAGTCGCGCAGCGACAGCGCGTGGGCGTGGCCCTGGCTGCCGTAGCCGATGACCGCGACCTTGCGGCCCTGGATGATGGACAGGTCTGCGTCGGCGTCGTAGAACAGCTCGGCCACTGGTGATTCTCCTTGTGTGCAGGTGTTGCGTCCCACCGTACGGCGGGGGGCGCCGTGTACGTTCTCCGGTCTCGCCATCCGAGCGGCGAGACGGGGGCGGAGGGCCCGGGCTGTGCGCCGCGGGCCCCCCGAGGGGTCATGCGGTGCGGTCGAGAGCGCGCAGGGATCGGTCGGTGATCGAGCGCGCGCCGCGCCCTATGGCGATGGTGCCGGACTGGACGAGCTCCTTGATGCCGTACTGCTCCAGCATCTTGAGCATCGCGCTCAGCTTCTCGGCGCCTCCGGTCGCCTCGATCGTGACCGCCTCCGGGGAGACGTCCACGGTCTTGGCGCGGAACAGCTGGACGATCTCGACGATCTGCGAGCGGGTTTCGTTGTCCGCACGGACCTTCACCAGGACGAGCTCGCGCTGGATCGCAGCGCCGGGCTCCAGTTCGACGATCTTCAGGACGTTGACCAGCTTGTTGAGCTGCTTGGTCACCTGCTCCAGGGGCAGGTCCTCGACATTCACCACGATGGTGATGCGGGAGATGTCGGGGTGTTCGGTGGTCCCGACGGCGAGCGAGTCGATGTTGAACCCGCGTCGGGAAAACAGGGCGGTGATCCGGGCGAGGACACCGGGCTTGTTCTCGACCAGGACGGAGAGCGTGTGCTTGGTGGACATGGAGTCGGTCTCTCTCTGTCTCTCAGTCGTCTTCGTTGTCGCCGAAGTCGGGGCGGACGCCCCGGGCGGCCATGACCTCGTCGTTGGAGGTGCCGGCGGCGACCATCGGCCACACCATGGCGTCCTCGTGGACGATGAAGTCGACCACGACCGGCCGGTCGTTGATGGCGTTCGCCTCTTCGATGACCTTGTCCAGGTCGGCGGGGTCCTCGCAGCGGATGGCGTAGCAGCCCATCGCCTCGGACAGCTTGACGAAGTCCGGCACCCGGGTGCCGCGCTGCGTGACGCCGTCGGTGTCGGCTCCGCCGCTCAGCACGGTGTTGGAGTACCGCTGGTTGTAGAAGAGGGTCTGCCACTGGCGGACCATCCCGAGGACGCCGTTGTTGATGATGGCGACCTTGATCGGGATGTTGTTCAGGGCGCAGGTGGTGAGTTCCTGGTTGGTCATCTGGAAGCAGCCGTCGCCGTCGATGGCCCAGACGGGAGCGTCCGGGCGGCCGACCTTGGCGCCCATCGCGGCCGGGACCGCGTATCCCATCGTTCCGGCGCCCCCGCTGTTGAGCCAGGTGGCGGGCTTCTCGTACTGGATGAAGTGCGAGGCCCACATCTGGTGCTGGCCGACGCCCGCGGCGAAGATCGTTCCCTCGGGGGCCAGTTCGCCGATGCGCTGGATGACCTGCTGCGGGGAGAGGCTGCCGTCCTCGGGCATGTCGTAGCCGAGGGGGTAGGTCTCGCGCCAGCGGTTGAGGTCCTTCCACCAAGCGCTGTAGTCGCCGGTGTTGCCCTCGGTGTGCTCGGCCTGGACCGCCTGGACCAGGTCGGCGATGACCTCCCGGGCGTCGCCGACGATCGGCACGTCGGCGAGGCGGTTCTTGCCGATCTCGGCCGGGTCGATGTCGGCGTGGACGATCTTGGCGTACGGGGCGAAGCTGTCCAGCTTGCCGGTGACGCGGTCGTCGAAGCGGGCGCCGAGGGCGACGATCAGGTCGGCCTTCTGCAGCGCGGTGACGGCGGTGACCGAACCGTGCATGCCGGGCATGCCCACGTGCAGCGGGTGGCTGTCGGGGAAGGAGCCCAGCGCCATCAGGGTGGTGGTGACCGGGGCTCCGGTGAGCTCGGCGAGGACCTTCAGCTCGGCCGTGGCACCGGCCTTCATCACGCCGCCGCCGACGTACAGCACCGGGCGCTTGGCCTGGGTGATCAGCCGGGCGGCCTCGCGGATCTGCTTGGCGTGGGGCTTGGTGACCGGGCGGTAGCCCGGGAGGTCCTGGGTGGGCGGCCAGCTGAAGGTGGTCTGCGCCTGGAGGGCGTCCTTGGCGATGTCGACGAGGACAGGGCCCGGACGGCCGGTGGAGGCGATGTGGAAGGCCTCGGCGATGGTGTGCGGGATGTCGTCGGCGTTGGTGACCAGGAAGTTGTGCTTGGTGATCGGCATGGTGATGCCGCAGATGTCGGCTTCCTGGAAGGCGTCCGTGCCGATGGAGGCGGAGACGACCTGACCGGTGATCGCGACGATCGGCACGGAGTCCATGTGCGCGTCGGCGATCGGGGTCACCAGGTTGGTGGCGCCGGGGCCCGAGGTGGCCATGCAGACGCCCACCTTGCCGGTGGCCAGGGCGTAGCCGGAGGCCGCGTGACCCGCACCCTGCTCGTGCCGGACCAGGACGTGGCGCACCCGGGTGGAGTCCATCAGCGGGTCGTAGGCGGGGAGAATGCAGCCGCCGGGAAGGCCGAATACCGTGTCGGCGCCGACTTCTTCGAGAGAGCGGATGAGGGACTGCGCACCCGTGACGTGCTCAACGATGGCGGACGGCTGTCCGCCGGTACGGGACCGCGACTGGGGGTGGTGGGCCCCGGTGGCCTGCTCGGTCATCGGCATTCTCTTCTCGAGGCTGAGGGTTTTGCGGGGTTTTGGGGAGTGCCAGTGCAACAAAAAACCCCTCGTGCCGTGAGGCAAGCGAGGGGAGCGCGCCGGTGGGGTAAGCGGAGTGTCGTATGACTCCGCTTCAGCCGACGCGCTTTCCAAGTACGAGAATTCGGGTGCGCATGGCATTGACCCTCTCTCCGGCACGGCGACCGTGTCAAGCGGGTGGGACGGACGTCTCATCATGTGAGCCGCCCAGCCGGGGTGGCGACCCCCCGGCGAGGACGGGCTGAGCTGCCGGTACTCCGGGTACGGGGAAGTGCCCGCGGCGCAGCGCGTGGCGCAGCCGGTACTCGTCCAGCGGCCCCGAGAAGGCCATCCCCTGGCCGTGGGTGCACCCCATGGACCGCAGCGCGAGCACCTGCTCCGGGACGTCCACGCCGTCGGCCACCGACTGCATCCCGAGGTCGCAGGCGATCCGCAGCAGCCCGCTGGTGATCTTGTGCAGCCGGGCCGACTCCACCACGCCTTCGACCAGGCCCCGGTCGAGTTTGAGTACGTCGATGGGGAGGCGGCGCAGTGCGTTGATGGCGGCGTACCCGCTGCCGAAGCCGTCGAGCGCGATACGGACGCCGAGGCGGCGCAGCGCCACCAGGCGGCGTTCGAGTTCGTCGAAGGAGATCCGCGGGTCGCTGTCGCCCACTTCGATCATCAGGGCGCCGGAGGGCAGGCCGTGGCGGGTCAGCAACGCCTCGACGGAGCCGAAGGGGAGGGCGTTGTCCAGCAGGCGCCCGGCGGAGAGCCGGACGGAGACGGAGACCGGGTACCCGGCCCGGGTGCGCTCGGCGGCCTGCTGGACGGCTTCCTCGAGCAGCCAGCGGCCGAGTTCCGCGGTGCGGTCGCCGTCGTCGGCCACGCGCAGGAACTCGGCGGGGGTGAAGAGGATGCCCTGGGCGGACCGCCAGCGGGCCTGTGCGGCGACCGCGGCGACGGTGCCGGAGGCGAGGTGCACCACGGGCTGGTGGAGCAGGGCGAACTCGCCCTCGCGCAGGGCGGTGCGCAGCCGGGCCGCGAGCTCGGAGCGGCGCACGACGTCGGCCTGCATCTGCGGGGCGTACAGCTCGACCCGGTCCTTGCCGGCGGCCTTGGCGCGGTACATCGCGAGGTCGGCGTTGCGCATGAGGTCGGTGGGGGTGATCCCGGGCTCGGCGAAGGCGACACCGATGGAGGCCGCCACCCGCACCTCGCCGGTGCCGATGAGGTACGGCTGGGAGAGGGTGAGGCGCAGCCGGTCCGCGATCTCGTGGACCTGGTACTCCCGGGCGGCCTGGTCGCGGGTGCCGTCTCCGACGATCAGCGCGGCGAACTCGTCGCCGCCGAGCCGCGCCGCGGTGTCGGCGGCGCGGACCGAGTCGGCGAGCCGCCGGGCGGCCTGGACGAGGAGTTCGTCGCCGGCCTGGTGCCCGATGGTGTCGTTGACGGCCTTGAAGCCGTCGAGGTCGATGAAGAGCACGGCGGTGCCGAGGTCGCCGGCCCGCCGTCCGCCGAGGGCCTGGCGCACCCGGGAGGTGAAGAGCGCCCGGTTCGGCAGGTCGGTGAGCGGGTCGTGTTCGGCGTTGTGCTGCAACTGCGCCTGGAGCCGCACGCGTTCGGTGACGTCGCGGCTGTTGAGCAGGAGGCCGCCGTGGTGGCGGTTGACGGTCGACTCGACGTTGAGCCAGTCCCCGGAGCCCGACCGGAAGCGGCACTCGATCCGGGTGGTGGGCTCCTCGGCGGGCGGGGCGGCGAGGAAGCGCCGCACCTGGTGGACGACTCTGCCGCGGTCGTCGGGGTGGATGATCGAGATGAGTTCGGTTTCGAGCAGGTCCTCCGCCGGGCAGCCGTACACCCCGGCCGCCGCCGGACTGACGTAGCGGAGCTTGCCGTTGGGGTCGGCGATCATGATGACGTCGCTGGAGCCCTGGACCAGGGAGCGGAAGTGGTTCTCCTGCTGGGCGAGTTCCTGGGTGAGGGTGAGGTTGTCCAGGAGCATGATCGCCTGGCGCAGTACGAGGGCCAGCACGACGGCGCAGCCGGTGAAGACCACCACACCGTCGACCCGGCGGCCCTCGACGACGTTGTACAGGATGCCGAGGGTGCAGACGGCGGCGGCGAGGTAGGGCGTGAGCGCGGCCAGTGATCCGGCGATCGGCCGGCTGGTGGTGCGCCCGGCCCGGCCGGGGCGTTCGGCGTACGCGGGGTGCCCGGCGGGTGCGGTCGTATGGCGTACGCCCCAGGGGGCGTAGGCGAGCAGCAGCGAGCCGGCGAACCAGCCCGCGTCCAGGAGCTGGCCCGAGTGGTAGGTCGAGCGGAGCAGCGGGGAGGTGAACAGGGCGTCGCTGACGACGGTCAGGGCGAGTCCGGCGATGGCGGTGTTGACCGCCGAGCGGTTGGCGTTGTTCCGCCGGAAGTGGAGGGCCAGGACCATGGAGACGAGCACGATGTCGAGCAGCGGGTAGGCGAGCGACAGTGCGGCGCGGGCGACGCTCTCCCCCTCGCCGACGACGTCGGTGGTGTGCGCGAGGGCGAGGCTCCAGGAGAGGGTGAGCAGCGATCCGCCGATGAGCCAGGCGTCCAGCACCAGGCAGACCCAGCCGGCCCGGGAGACGGGGCGTTTGGCGAGCACCAGGAGTCCGACGATCGCGGGCGGGGCGAAGCAGAGGAAGAAGAAGTCGGCGGCGGAGAGCGGCGGTACGTGCCCGTCGAGGACGACTTCGTACCAGCCCCAGATGGCGTTGCCGCAGGCGGCCATCGCGGACGAGAACGAGAAGAGCAGCCAGGCGGCCCGGGAGGGACGCCCGGCCGCGCCCGCGTACAGGAAGCAGGAGACGGAGGCGATGAGGGCCGCCAGGCTGAGGCCGAAGTCGCCCATGAAGAGCGCCAGTCGGGTCGAGCCCCAGCCGACGGCGGCACCGACCGCGTAACCCGCGCAGACGACCGCGAGCAGGACCTGGGGCAGCACCCGCGCGCGGGCGGACACGGCCGGCCTGCGGGAGAGCGGGGCGTCCAGGGCACTCACCGGACCGACCCCCGGTCCAGGTCGTGTTCCGCAGGTCCCGCCTGTCCGGCGGCGTCCGGCACGCACGCTCGCCGCGCCACCGCGCGAACTGCCGTCGCGCTCCGGCCCGCAGCCACGCGGCGGAGCACCGGTCGCGACGGCGGGCGGCTGCGGCGCAGCGCTCGCGTCGAGGACCGCTGTCGCCGGTTCCGCGTCCGTCCGTCCCGTTTTTGGCCGCACATCGCCCACTGCCCCCTCGCGTCCAGCTGCCCGCCCCGCCGCCGTCCTGCCACGGCGCAGCCCCCGCCTCTGGACGATACACCAGACCCGTCACGCAGGGCCATACTTCCTCTACTCTCCGTGACGACCTGGGGTGTTGTGCGTACGGGGCGTGCTGTCGCCGCTCCGGACCGCTGTCAGCCGGTGGTGTGCACGACGTTGTGCACGGGCTCCCCCGCGGCGAACCGGTTCAGCTGACCGGCGATCAGCCGCTTGGCGCGCGGCAGGAACGCGGAAGTGCTGCCGCCCACGTGGGGACTGATCAGTACGTTGGGGGCGTGCCAGAGCGGGTGGCCCGCGGGCAGCGGTTCCGGGTCGGTGACGTCGAGTGCGGCCCGCAGCCGCCCCGACTCCAGTTCGGCCAGCAGCGCCTTGGTGTCCACGACGGGGCCCCGGGCCATGTTCACCAGCAGGGCGCCGTCCGGCATCGCTGCCAGGAAGGCCGCGTCGGCCAGCCCGCGCGTGGACGGGTTCAGCGGGGTGGAGAGGATCACGACGTCCGCCTGCGGCAGCAGCGCGGGCAGTTGGCCGAGGGCGTGGACGGGCCCGCGCGCGGTGGTCCGGGGGGTGCGCGCTACGCGCGCGATCCGCGCGCACTCGAAGGGCGCGAGCCGGTCCTCGATGGCCGAGCCGATGGAGCCGTACCCCACGATGAGCACCGACTTGTCGGCGAGCGCCGGGTAGAAGCCGGACCGCCACTCCTCGGCGTCCTGGCCCCGCACGAACCCCGGTATGCCGCGCAGCGAGGCGAGGACCAGCGCGAGGGCGAGCTCGGCGGTGGACGCCTCGTGCACACCCTTGGCGTTGCAGAGGCGCACGCCGGCGGGAAGCCCGGCGAGGGCGGGTTCCACGTGGTCGGTACCGGCCGAGAGGGTCTGGACGACCTGCACGGCCCGCATCTCGGGGATCGGGCGGACGGACGTCCGCGCGGTTTTCGCGTACGGCACCACGTAGAAGGCGCACTGTGCCGGGTCGGCCGGGAACTCCTCTCCGCCGTCCCAGAAGTGGTAGGTGAAGCCCTCGGGAAGCCCGGACATCTCGTCGGCCGGAAGCGGCAGCCACACGTCGGTGCAGGTCGTGGAAGTCATGCACCCGAGGCTATGCGAGGCGGTGGACGTCATGCCTCCGAGGTCGTGCGGGGCCGGCGGACGTCATGCCTCCGAGGTCGTGCGGGGCCGGCGGAGGTCGTGCCACCGACACCGTGCGGGACCCGTGGACGCCATCTTCCCGAGGCGGGAGGCAGGCCGTCGGGGCGCGCCGCCGAGGCGTCGGGGCGTCTTCGCGGGAAGCTGTCCTCCCCGGGGCTGTCCCGTGATCCGTGCGGCGTCCGGGCACGCGAGCCCGGCATGATCCGGACGAAAGGCCCTGGCCGCGTGACGCGACGTGCTGATCCACTCCCTATCGTGGGAGGAGCACGGGGCGGGCCCTGGGCGGTGCCGGACACGGCCGAGGGAGGGTTCGGGGAGTTGGAGCGCAGGACGATCGGTGGGGCGGCGCTCGCCGTGGGCGCGGTGGGGCTGGGCTGTATGCCGATGAGTTGGGGCTACAGCGCGTCACAGCGGCTCGGCGAACGCTCGGTGCGTACGGTGCACGCGGCTCTCGACGCGGGGGTCCGGCTGCTCGACACGGCAGACATGTACGGCCCGTTCACCAACGAGCTGTTGGTCGGCCGGGCGTTGAAGGGCCGCCGCCAGGACGCCTTCATCTCCACCAAGTGCGGGCTGCTGGTGGGGGATCAGCACATCGTCGCCAACGGCCGTGCCGGGTACGTGCGCAGGGCCTGCGACGCCTCGCTGAGGCGGTTGCAGACCGATGTGATCGACCTGTACCAGCTGCACCGCGCCGACCCGGAGGTGCCGGTGGAGGAGACCTGGGGCGCGATGGCGGAGCTGGTGACCGCCGGGAAGGTACGCGCACTCGGGCTGTGCGCCGTGGGGGCGCGGGTGCCGCGCCGGTCCCGGGCCGGGCTGTACGACGCGACGATCCGGCAGCTGGAGCGGGTGCAGCAGGTCTTCCCGGTCAGCGCGGTCGAGGCGGAGCTGTCGGTGTGGTCGCCGGAGGCGCTGGTCTCCCTGCTCCCCTGGTGCACCGCGCGCGGGGTGGGGCTGCTGGCCGCGATGCCGCTGGGCAGCGGCTACCTCACGGGCACCCTGAAGCCGGGGCAGGGCTTCGAACCGGACGATCCCCGGGCCCGGCACCCCCGGTTCACCGCCGAGATGATGGCCGCCAACCAGCCGTTGGTGGCCGGGCTGCGCCGGGTCGCGCAGCGGCACGGGGCGACGCCGGCGCAGGTGGCGCTCGCGTGGGTGCTGCGGCAGGGCCCGCACGTGGTGCCGGTGCCGGGGGCCAAGCGGGAGGAGTGGGCGGTGGAGAACGCCGGGGCCGCGGCGCTGGCCCTCACCGGCCGCGATCTGGCCGAGATCGCCGCGCTCCCGCCGGCCCTGGGCTCGTGGGACTGAGGGCGCCCCGGCTCGCGGACTGACAGCCCTCGGCTCGCGGGCTGACGGCCCCGCACGGCTGCCGCCTCCGGCAGCGCGGCCGGAGTGCGACCGGAGTGCGACCGGTTCGGCGCGATGCCCGACTACCCCGCGCCGGTACGGGCACCATGGGCGGGGGCGGTCCGTGGACGGGCGGCCCGGAGCGGACGACGGGGCCCGGCGGGCCCGGAGAAGGATCGGTTCTGTGCGCGGTGCGGTGTTCGAATCAGTACGTGTCCGGGGCGCACGCGGCCCGGCGGTGGTGGCCCTCCTCGTGGCGGCGGCCCTGGCGTTGACCGCCGGCTGCTCGTCGTCCCCGGAGGGCCCGGCAGATCCGGGGGCCACGGACGCGAGCGGCCCCGCCGAGGCAGCCTCGCCGTCGGCCTCCCCGTCCCCCACGGTCTCGCCGCCGCCCGCCGAGGGCTCGGCGAAGGTCGTCTCGACCCTCACCACCGGGCTGCGATCCCCCTGGGGGCTCGCGGTGCTGCCCGGCGGCGATCTGCTGGTCTCCTCCCGGGACGAGGGCACGGTGACCCGCGTCGACGCGAAGACCGGCCGCAAGACCCTGCTGGGGTCGGTCCCCGGGGTGTCGCCGGCCGGTGAGGGCGGGCTGCTGGGGCTCGCGGTCGCCGCGACGTACGGCGCCGACCACCAGGTGTACGCGTACTTCACCACCGAGTCCGACAACCGCATCGCCCGCATGGTGTACGACGAACGGCGTCCGGCAGGGGAGCAGTTGGGAGCGCCCGACACCATCCTGCGCGGCATCCCGAAGGGTGCCGTCCACAACGGCGGCCGGATCGCGTTCGGCCCGGACCGGATGCTGTACGCGGGCACCGGCGAGACCGGCGACGACGGACTGGCCCAGGACGAGGACTCGCCGGCGGGCAAGATCCTTCGGATGACCCCGGACGGGGAGCCGGTGCACGGCAATCCGGCGGCGGACTCGGTGGTCTACTCCCCCGGTCACCGCAATGTGCAGGGGCTCGCGTGGGACGGCGGGAAGAGGCTCTGGGCCTCGGAGTTCGGCCAGGACACCTGGGACGAGCTGAACCTCATCGAGCCGGGCGGCAACTACGGCTGGCCCGAGGTGGAGGGGATCGCACCGAAGGGCGCGGGCGGTGACTTCATCGACCCGGTCGCCCAGTGGAAGACGGCCGAGGCGTCGCCCAGCGGCATCGCGTACGCGAGGGGCTCGGTCTGGATGGCGGGGCTGCGCGGCGAGCGGCTCTGGCGGATTCCGCTGAGCGGCTCGGCGAAGGAGCCCCTGGCGAAGCCGCAGGCGTTCCTGGAGGGGACGTACGGCAGGCTGCGGACGGTGGTCGCGGCGGGCGGCGACAAGCTGTGGGTGGTGACCGGCAACACCGACGGGCGCGGCGACCCGAAGCCGGGCGACGACCGGATCCTGCTGGTGGAGGTCGGGTAGTGGCCGGACGCTGGGATCCGGCCACTACCTGGTCCGGGCCGGGTCAGGTGCTCGGCAGTCCGACGATCAGGTCGAAGAACATGGCGATCGAGAGGACCAGCCCGATCGCGCCCAGCACCACGCCGCCGAGGGCGACGGAGCGGATCCAGGACGGCTGCGGGTGCGCGGAGGGCGTGCCGAAGGCGGGCCGTACCAGCACGAAGACGCCGACGAGCACGGCGAGGATCGCGAAGATGCCGTTGACGAGGGCGGTGGTGTGCCAGGAGTCGCCGTAGATCTCGGAGATCTGCTGGGCGGCGCTGCCGCCGTTGGAGGTCTTGATCTGGCCGATCAGGGTCTCGCGCTCGGAGGCGACCTTGCCGGTCCAGCCGCCGACCAGGCCGACGACGCCGAGGGCGGTCGAGACGACGGCCCCGGCTCCGGCGCCGATGCCCCGGGAGGCGGCGTCGTCGTCGGGATCCTCGTCGTCCAGCCCCTCGTCCAGGTCCTCGAACCCCTCGGAATCGTCGGTCGTGCCGAGGGGGCCGGTCTTGGTGAGGGCGTCGGACGGCCCGTTCTTCTCCCCGGCGGCCGGGGAGCCTCCCTGCGCCACCGCGGCGGCGGCTTCGGACGTGGGCGGCTGCTCCTCGCGGTCGTCTTCGGCGGCAGGGGCGGTAGAGGTCTTGGAGGTGGAGGTGTTCATGCGCCGCACGCTAGGGGTCCCGTATGAGAACCCTCTTAACGTCACGGTCCCCCGGCGGCCGTCCTGGGCGGTTCAGGCCCGTCCGGCCCGCCATTCCGGGGCGAGGACCGACCAGATCTCGGTGTCGTGGCGCACACCGTGATACGCGTAACTCTCCCGGAGGACCCCGTCGCGGGTCATGCCGAGCCGGCGGGCCACGTCGATGGACGGGGTGTTCCCGGCGGAGGCGTGCCACTCGATCCGGTGCATCGACCGGACGTCGACGGCCCAGTCGATGAGTACGCGCACGGCCCGGGTGACCAGGCCGCGTCCCATGGCGTCCGGTTCCAGCCAGCAGCCCACCTCGCAGTTGCCCTCCTCCGCGTCGAAGATCCGGAAGAGCACGCCGCCGACGAGGGTGCCGTTCAGCCGGATGCCGTAGAGCCGTCCGGTGTCGGCGGCCTGCTTGTCCGCGTACCGCTGGAGCAGGGCGCGGGCGGAGGGCAGGTCGGTGGCGAAGCTCGCGAAGGGGATCCAGGGGTCGAGGGCCGGGCGGGCCCGGTCCATGTGGGCGAGGAACTCCTCGGCCTGCCAGACCTCCAGCGGAAAGAGCTCGGCTCCGTCCTCACCCAGGCTCACTGCGAACATGCGGCTCCTTCGTCATCGGTACGCACGCCGGACACACCGGCACGCACGCCGGACATACTCGCACAAACGTCCGCTCGGCTTCCGTCCGCGGGAGCCTCGGGCACCGCGTACCCGGGCACCGAGGGCCACCGGACCGTCAGGACGACCGACTCCTCCTCCGCGAACCAGGAGTGGTCGACGCCATGGCCCCAGACGACGTAGTCGCCCTGGCGCGACAGCACCACGTCCCGGCCGGGCAGCTCCACCCGGAACCGCCCGCCGATGAGCACCAGCAGCGCCGTACGTTCCTCGCCCCGCACCCACTGGGCCCGCTCGTCGCCGCGCGGGTGGACGCCCCACTTGATCTCGACGTCCTCGCTGTGGCGGGGGTCCGCGGCGTCCTTGAAGTGCCCGAGGATCCATCCCCGGTCCAGCGCCGCGTCCGCGCCGGCGTTGCCCACGTACACGTTGTCGTCCATGTGTACGAAGGCTAATCCGCGCGCACGCCGCCTCACACCCCGATCAGTTCCAGCGCCCCCCAGAGCGCGACGGTCGAGACGGCGAGGGTGGCGGGGACGGTCAGCAGACCGAGCCGGGTGAAGTGGCCGAGGTCGGGCGGGGAGTCGTGGGCGTGCAGGATGCGGCGCCACAGGAGGGTGGCCAGCGAACCGACGTACGTCAGGTTCGGGCCGAGGTTGACCCCGATCAGCGCGGCGAGCAGCGGTCCGGGGCCGGCCGCCGCCACGACCGGCAGCAGCGCGAGGATCGCGGGGAGGTTGTTGATCAGGTTGGCCAGCACGGCGGCGACGGCCGCGACGGCGAGCAGCGCGGTGAGCGAGGAGCCGTCGGGGAGCACCTTGCCGATACCGGTGCCGAGCCCGTGGTCCACGACCGCCTTGACCACGACGCCGAGGGCGAGCACGAAGAGGCAGAACGGCAGGTTCGCCGAGTGCAGCAGCCGCAGCGGGGTGGTCCGGCGCTGCCCCAGCGCGCGCACCCCGAGCACCAGGGCGCCGGCGAGGGCCGCCCAGAGGGGTTCGGCGCCCGCGAAGGAGGTGACGACGAACCCCACCAGGGTCAGCACCAGCACCACCAGGGTGAAGACGGGCACCTCGGTGCGTTCGGCCTCCGGGTCCGGTGCGTGGGCGCCGGCCGCGAGGTCCTCGGCGAAGACCCGGCGGAAGACCACGTACTCGACGGCGATGGCGGCCAGCCAGGGCAGCGTCATCAGCGCGGCGAACCGGGTGAAGGAGAGCCCGCTCGCGGTGAAGGCGAGGAGGTTGGTGAGGTTGGAGACGGGCAGCAGCAGGGAGGCGGAGTTCGCCAGGTGCGCGCAGGCGTAGACGTACGGGCGGGGGCGGGCGCCCACCCGGGCGGCGGTGGCGAAGACGACGGGGGTCAGCAGCACGACCGTGGCGTCCAGCGAGAGCACGGCGGTGATGACGGAGGCCACCACGAACACCCCGGCGAGCAGCGGTCCGGTGCGGCCCCCGCAGAGCCGGGCGACCAGATCGCCGGCCGCCTTGAAGAGTCCCTCGTCGGCGCAGAGCTGGGCGAGTACGAGGATCGCGGCGAGGAAGCCGACGACCGGCAGCAGGTCCTCTGTCTGCTCGCGCGCCTCGGAGAGCGGTACGGCTCCGATCGCCACCACCAGCAGGGCGGCGGGCACGGCCAGCACGGCCTCGGGCAGCCCGCGCGGGCGTACGACGGCGAAGGCGAGGACCGCCAGGAGGACGGCGACGGAGACGGTCGCGGCGAGCACGGTGTTCAGCGGACCCTCCGGGGCCGACGGGCCCGCCACCGGGGCGGGCGGGAACGGGAATGGTGCGCGCACGGTGCGGCAGGCCGTGCACGTGCGAAGGGGCGGCGCACCCGGTACCGGGATGCGTCGCCCCTTCGTACGAACGAAGCCGCGTGCGGGAGGGTCAGCCCTCGACGCCGAGCTTCTCCAGGATCAGCTCGCGGACCCGGGCGGCATCGGCCTGGCCGCGGGTGGCCTTCATGACCGCGCCGACGAGCGCGCCCGCCGCCGCGACCTTGCCGGCCCGGATCTTGTCCGCGATGCCCGCGTTGGCGGCGATCGCCTCGTCCACGGCCGTGGACAGCGCGCCCTCGTCCGAGACGACCTTCAGGCCACGCTTCTCGACGACGGCGTCCGGGTCGCCCTCGCCCGCGAGGACGCCCTCGATGACCTGGCGGGCCAGCTTGTCGTTGAGGTCGCCCGAGGCGACGAGCTCGGTCACCCGGGCGACCTGCGCCGGGGTGATGGGGAGCTCGTCGAGGCCGCGGCCGGTCTCGTTGGCGTTGCGGGCCAGCTCGCCCATCCACCACTTGCGGGCCTGGTCGGACGGGGCGCCCGCCTCGGTGGTGGCGACGATCAGGTCGACGGCACCGGCGTTGAGGATCGACTGCATGTCGAACTCGGAGACGCCCCACTCCTCGCGGAGCCGGTTGCGGCGCACTCGCGGCAGCTCGGGGAGGCCCTTGCGGAGCTCCTCGACCCATGCGCGGGCCGGGGCGACCGGTACCAGGTCGGGCTCGGGGAAGTAGCGGTAGTCCTCGGCGTTGTCCTTGATGCGGCCGGCCGTGGTGGAGCCGTCCTCCTCGTGGAAGTGCCGGGTCTCCTGCACGATCGTGCCGCCGGAGGAGAGCACCGCGGCGTGCCGCTGGATCTCGAACCGGGCCGCCCGCTCGACGGAACGCAGGGAGTTCACGTTCTTCGTCTCGGAGCGGGTACCGAAGGTCTCGGTGCCGTTGGGGCGCAGCGACAGGTTCACGTCGCAGCGCATCTGGCCCATCTCCATGCGGGCTTCCGAGACGCCGAGCGCCTTGATGAGCTCGCGGAGTTCGGCGACGTACGCCTTGGCGACCTCGGGGGCACGCTCGCCCGCTCCCTCGATCGGCTTGGTGACGATCTCGATGAGGGGGATGCCCGCGCGGTTGTAGTCGAGCAGCGAGTGCGAGGCGCCGTGGATGCGGCCGGTGGCACCGCCGACGTGCGTCGACTTGCCGGTGTCCTCCTCCATGTGGGCGCGCTCGATCTGCACGCGGAAGATCTCGCCGTCCTCCAGCTGGACGTCCAGATAGCCGTTGAAGGCGATCGGCTCGTCGTACTGGGAGGTCTGGAAGTTCTTCGGCATGTCCGGATAGAAGTAGTTCTTCCGGGCGAAGCGGCACCACTCGGCGATCTCGCAGTTCAGCGCGAGGCCGATCTTGATGGCGGACTCGACGCCGATCTCGTTGACGACGGGGAGTGCGCCGGGCAGACCGAGGCAGACCGGGCAGGTCTGCGTGTTGGCGTCCTGCTTGAGCTCGGTGGAGCAGCCGCAGAACATCTTGGTCTTGGTGCCCAGCTCGACATGGACTTCGAGGCCCATGACGGGGTCGTACGTCGCGAGAGCGTCCTCGTACGACACCAGGTCAATGACAGTCACGGTGAAACTTTCCCTCTCAGCCCAGCAGGACGTCGTCGTCGCCGAGACGCTTCAGTTCGCGGTACAGGATCGCGAGACCGGTGACGATCGCCGCGGCGGAGACGGCCGCGTCGATGAGCCGGAGCACGTCGTTGTCGTTGCGCGCCAGCTTCGCCTGCCTGGCGACGCTGATCGCACCGAAGGCGGTGGATCCCAGCGAGACGTACAGACCGGTCTTGGACTTCTTGAAGTTCTTGGCCTTCTTTGCCATGGCACTCACAGCGACGGAGCCTCCTCAAGCAGCGGGTGACCCCACTGTTCCACGAAGGCGGCCTCGACGGCGGCTCCGACCTTGTAGAGCCGGTCGTCCTTCATCGCGGGGGCGATGATCTGGAGACCGACCGGCAGGCCGTCCTCGGGGGCCAGGCCGCAGGGGAGCGACATGGCGGAGTTGCCGGCGAGGTTCGTCGGGATGGTGCAGAGGTCCGCGAGGTACATCGCCATCGGGTCGTCGGCGCGCTCGCCGATCGGGAAGGCGGTGGTCGGCGTGGTCGGCGACACGATGACGTCGACCTCCTCGAACGCCTTCTCGAACTCGCGGGTGATGAGGGTGCGTACCTTCTGCGCCGAGCCGTAGTACGCGTCGTAGTAGCCGGAGCTCAGGGCGTACGTGCCGAGGATGATGCGGCGCTTGACCTCGTCGCCGAAGCCGGCCTCACGGGTGAGGGCGGTGACCTCCTCGGCGGACTTCGTGCCGTCGTCGCCGACCCGCAGGCCGTAGCGCATGGCGTCGAAGCGGGCCAGGTTCGAGGAGCACTCGGACGGCGCGATCAGGTAGTACGCGGAGAGCGCCAGGTCGAAGGAGGGGCAGTCCAGTTCGACGACGGTGGCACCGAGCGAACGGAGCAGCTCGACCGACTCGTTGAAGCGCTGGACGACACCGGCCTGGTAGCCCTCGCCCGAGAACTGCTTCACGACGCCGACGCGCAGGCCCGCGACGGAACCGTTGCGGGCGGCCTCGACGACCGGCGGGACCGGGGCGTCGATGGAGGTGGAGTCCATCGGGTCGTGCCCGGCGATGGCCTCGTGCAGCAGCGCCGCGTCCAGGACCGTGCGGGCGCAGGGGCCGCCCTGGTCGAGGGAGGACGAGAAGGCGACCATGCCGTAGCGGGAGACCGAGCCGTAGGTCGGCTTGACGCCGACGGTGCCGGTGACGGCGGCGGGCTGGCGGATCGAGCCGCCGGTGTCCGTGCCGATGGCGAGCGGCGCCTGGTACGAGGCCAGCGCGGCGGAGGAACCGCCGCCGGAGCCGCCGGGGATGCGGGTGAGGTCCCACGGGTTGCCGGTCGGGCCGTAGGCGCTGTTCTCGGTGGAGGACCCCATGGCGAACTCGTCCATGTTGGTCTTGCCGAGGATGACGACATCGGCCTCGCGGAGCTTGCGCGTGAGGGTCGCGTCGTACGGCGGGACCCAGCCTTCGAGGATCTTGGAACCGACGGTGGTCGGCATGTCCTTCGTGGTGAAGATGTCCTTCAGCGCGAGCGGGACACCGGCCAGCGGGCCGAGCTTCTCGCCGGCGGCCTTCTTCGCGTCGACGGCGCGGGCCTGCGCGAGCGCGCCCTCGCGGTCGATGTGCAGGAAGGCGTGGACCTTCTCGTCGACGGCCTCGATCCGGGCCAGGTGGGCCTCGGTGACCTCGACGGCGGTGAGTTCGCCGGAGGCGACGGCCGCCGCGATCTCGGCCGCGGTGAGCTTGATGATGGTGCTGTGGTCCGTCATGGCTGTTAGTCCTCCCCCAGGATCTGCGGCACCTTGAAACGCTGCTGCTCCTGGGCGGGAGCGCCGGAGAGCGCCTGCTCGGCGGTGAGCGACGGGCGGACCACGTCGGCCCGCATGACGTTGGTCAGCGGCAGCGGGTGGGAGGTCGGCGGTACGTCTTGGTCGGCGACCTCGGAGACGCGGGCGACCGCGCCGATGATGTCGTCGAGCTGACCGGCGAAGTGATCGAGCTCTTCGCCCTTCAGCTCCAGACGCGCCAGCCGGGCGAGGTGGGCGACCTCCTCGCGCGTGATGCCAGGCATGCAGCGATCCTCAGGGGTTGGGGTGTGTGGCTACGGTGTGTCGCATCGGCCAACAGGATTGGCCAAGTCGGTTTGGCCCAATCTTATGGGGTCGCCCGTACGCCCCTCCGCCACCGGGTGCCGGGCACCCCGGGGCGGCCACCCGGGGTCAGGCCGTGGCCGGGCCGGAATTCACGGTGCGACCCGACGGGAGCTGCTCGGGTTCGGGTGCCCCGGCCGCCGCTGCCGCCTCGGCGGCCTTCAGTTCGGCCGGGCGCCGCCAGCCGTGTTCGCCGCGCGCGCGCAGCCAGGCCGTCGCCTCGGCCGGCGGCATCGCCGCCGCCACCAGCCAGCCCTGCACGGCGTCGCAGCGCAGGTCCCGCAGCCGCTCCCAGGTCTCGTCGTCCTCCACGCCCTCCGCGACGACCAGCAGCCCGAGCGAGTGGGCGAGGTCGATGGTGCAGCGGACGATCTCCGCGTCCTCCTGGTCGACGGCGAGCCGGGCCACGAACGACCGGTCGATCTTGAGTTCGCTCACCGGCAGCCGCCGCAGGTGGACGAGGGAGGAGTAGCCGGTGCCGAAGTCGTCCAGCGACATCTTCACGCCGTGCCCGGTGAGCCCGGCGAGGGTGTCGGCGGCGCGCTGCGGGTCCTCCAGCAGTACGTGTTCGGTTATCTCCAGCTGGAGGGAGCCGGCGGGGACCCCGTGGCGGGCCAGCCGGGCGGCCACGCCGCCGGCGAACCCGGGGGTGTGCACGTCCCGGGGCGAGACGTTGACCGCGACGGGCACGAAGAGGCCCTCGGCCCGCCAGCGGGCGACCTGTGCCAGCGCCGTCTCCAGGACGTAGTCGGTGAGATGGGGCATCAGCCCGGACGACTCGGCGATGGCGATGAACTCGTCCGGGGGGACCCGGCCGCGCTCGGGGTGCACCCACCGCACCAGGGCTTCGAGCCCGGCCACCTGGCCGTCGAAGCGGACCTTGGGCTGGTAGTGCAGCTCCACGTCCCCCGCGTCGAGCGCCCGGCGGAGGTCGCCGAGGAGGCCGAGCCGGTCCGGGGTGTTGCTGTCCCGCTTCGACTCGTACACCTCCACGCCCGTGCGGTCGCGCTTCGCCTGGTACATGGCGACGTCGGCGCGGCGCAGCAGGCCCTCGGCGTCCTGCGCGTGTTCGGGGTGGACGGCGACCCCGGCGCTGGCCTCCAGCACCAGGGTGAGGCCGTCGAGGTCGAGCGGTGAGGAGAGTTCGGCGACCAGGTGCCGGGCGACGCGCTGGGCGCTGGTGGTGGACTCGGTGTACGGGAGCAGTACCGCGAACTCGTCCCCGCCGAGCCGGGCCGCCTCGGCGCCGCGCGGCAGGGCGAGCCGCAGCCGGTCCGCGATCTGGAGCAGCAGCCGGTCGCCGGCCAGGTGGCCGAGGGTGTCGTTGACGGCGCGGAAGCGGTCCAGGTCGATGAGGACCAGGGCGGAACGGTTGCCGAGGGGTTCGGCCTCCTCCAGCGCGGACCAGGTCCGCTGGAGGAGCCACTGCCGGTTGGGCAGTCCGGTCAGCGGGTCGCGGAGCTGTTCCTCGGCGCGGGCGCGGGCGATCCAGAGCGTGGAGTCCAGGGCGACGAGCGGCACCGCGAAGAGCGGCAGCAGGACCGGCATGGTCGTCGCGACGACGCAGATCAGCGGGGCGATGCCGAGCAGGGCGACGGCGACGAGCCCCTGGCGCAGCAGGGTGGTGCGGGCGATGGTCGGCAGTCCGCCGCCCTGGGGGGCGCGGGCGTACCAGAGGAGGGCCCGGGTGACGAGGAGGTGGGTGGCGGCGGCGAGCACCACGGCGGGCAGGGTGTCGATGCCCCAGTCGAGTGGTCGCCAGGGGGTTTCGACACTGGGTTCGACGCCGAAGGCGGCGAGTACGAGGGCGGCGGCGCCGATGCCGAGTATGTCCACGGCTCCGTGCAGAAGCCCCTGCGACCAGCGGTGTCTGCGGGCGACGCCGACGAGGACGACGACGATCACGCTGACGAGTCCGGCGGGCACCCAGCCGTAGAGCAGCAGGACGGAGAGGGTCAGCGCGGCGCCGGAGCCGGTGCCGCCCCACCAGCGGTCCCGGCCGAGGGCGACCAGGTGGCCGACGATGACGCCGGTCAGGACGGCGAGGGACCAGCCCGCGGTACCGTCCGGGAAGAGTGCCTCGCCGTGGTGCAGCCCGCGGCCGAGGCCGGTGACGAGCTGTATGCCGGCGAGCGCCACGAGGAGGACGCCCACTTTCGGCGTGAGGCCCGCGAAACCCTGCGTCCGCGACACCGGTACGGCGCTCTCGGTCGGCTTCATTCCGTCCCTCTCACAGCCTGCGGTGGCGATGTCACACGGTGGCCCCCACTCCCATGCCACCACGGCCCGCCCCCACCACGCAGCGTGCACGGAGGGCGCAGGAGCCAACAGTAGGACGCCGAGAGCGTCCGGGTCAGCGCTCCGCACCTCTTGGGGTGGGCCCGTGCTTCCCGGCCGGTGTGCGACGTCGGCCGCGGCGCCTCGCCGCGCCGCGGGAACGTACCGATACGTCCCGTTCATTCCGTAGGAGGGACGTCCTCCGCCGCGCGAGGCACACGTCCGACGCCGCACGCCGATCCGCCAGGGAGGTTTCATCCCCGCTCCGGGACCGGGCCATTCCCCGGGGGCGTCTCGAAAACGTCTCGATGCCCGGTCCCCTCCCGCCTGCCGCCGCCGGCTACTCCTCGGTGGGCAGCGCCGCCGCGCGTGCCGCCTCGGGGCCCTCGTCGAGCAGGACCGCGAATCCGGCCTCGTCGAGCACGGCCACCTTGAGCTGCATCGCCTTGTCGTACTTGGAGCCGGGGTTGTCGCCGACGACCACGAAGGAGGTCTTCTTCGACACCGAGCCGGTGACCTTGGCGCCCCTGCTCTGGAGCGCGTCCTTGGCGCCGTCCCGGGTGTGGCCGGCGAGGGTGCCGGTGACGACGACGGTGAGCCCCTCCAGCGGGCGGGGGCCCTCGTCCTCACCGGCCCCCTCGTCCTCCATGCGGACCCCGGCCTCCCGCCACTTGCGGAGGATCTCGCGGTGCCAGTCGACGGCGAACCACTGCTTGACGGAGGCGGCGATGATGCCGCCGACGCCGTCGGCATCCGCCAGCTCCTTCTCGGTCGCGGCGTCGATGGCGTCGATGGAGCGGAACTGCCGGGCCAGCTCCTGTGCGGCGACCGGGCCGACGTGCCGGATGGAGAGTCCGGTCAGCACCCGGGCCAGCGGGGCCCGCTTGGCGGCTTCGATGCCCTCCAGCATGGCGAGCGCGTTCTTCTTCGGCTCGCCCTTCTGGTTGGCGAAGACGGTGGCGATCTTCTCCTCGCCGGTCTTCGGGTCGCGCTTGGGCAGTCCGCTGTCCTGGTCGAGGACGTAGGCGCGGATCGGCAGCAGCCGTTCGATGGTCAGCCCGAAGAGGTCGCCCTCGTCGAGCAGCGGCGGTTCGGCGGGCTCCAGCGGCTGGGTCAGGGCTGCCGCGGCGACGTAACCGAAGTGGTCGATGTCGAGGCACTTGCGGCCGGCGAGGTAGGAGACGCGCTCGCGCAACTGGGCCGGGCAGGAGCGGGCGTTGGGGCAGCGGAGGTCGATGTCACCCTCCTTGGCCGGCTTCAGCGGGCTGCCGCACTCGGG
The DNA here is from genome assembly GCF_053596135.1 of Streptomyces sp. NPDC001770. Classification (NCBI taxonomy): domain Bacteria; kingdom Bacillati; phylum Actinomycetota; class Actinomycetes; order Kitasatosporales; family Streptomycetaceae; genus Streptomyces; species Streptomyces sp. NPDC001770. Next base: position 220,701 of record NZ_JBSFFN010000004.1, read on the forward strand.
GCACTCGGCGGGCATGACGAACTCCCGCTCGGTGCCGTCGCGCAGGTCCACGACCGGGCCGAGGATCTCCGGGATGACGTCGCCGGCCTTGCGCAGGACGACGGTGTCGCCGATGAGGACGCCCTTGGACTTGACGACGTCCTGGTTGTGCAGGGTGGCGAACTCCACCTCGGAGCCGGCCACCTTCACGGGCTCCACCTGGGCGTACGGGGTGACACGGCCGGTGCGGCCGACGCCGACGCGGATGTTGACGAGCTTGGTGTTGACCTCCTCCGGGGCGTACTTCCAGGCGATGGCCCAGCGGGGGGCGCGGGCGGTGGAGCCGAGCCGGCCCTGGAGCGGGATCTCGTCGAGCTTGACGACGACCCCGTCGATCTCGTGCTCCACGGAGTGCCGGTTCTCACCGAAGTACCGGATGAACTCGCGTACGCCGTCGAGGGTGTCCACGACCTTGTTGTGCTTGGCGGTGGGCAGGCCCCACTCGCGGAGCAGCTCGTAGGCGTGGGAGAGGCGGTCGATGTCGAAGCCCTCGCGGGCGCCGATGCCGTGGACCACCATGTGCAGCGGGCGGGTGGCGGTGACCTTGGGGTCCTTCTGGCGGAGCGAACCGGCCGCCGCGTTGCGCGGGTTGGCGAAGGGCTTGTCCTCGGCCGCCACCAGGCGGGCGTTCAGCTCCTCGAAGTCCTCCATGGGGAAGAAGACCTCGCCGCGGATCTCGACCAGCGCGGGAACGCGGTCGCCCTCCAGCCGGTGCGGGATCTCGGCGATGGTGCGGACGTTGGGGGTGACGTCCTCGCCGGTGACGCCGTCGCCCCGGGTGGCCGCGCGGGTCAGCCGGCCGTGCTCGTACGTGAGGTTGACGGCGAGGCCGTCCACCTTCAGCTCGCAGAGGAAGGAGTGGCCGGTGGAGCCGACGTCCTTGGCGACCCGCTCGAACCAGGCGGCCAGTTCCAGGTCGTCGAAGGCGTTGTCCAGGGAGAGCATCCGCTCGCGGTGCTCGACCGAGGTGAACTCGGTGATGTACGGCCCCGCGACCTTCTGCGTCGGCGAGTCCGGGGTGCGCAGCGAGGGGTGGGCCTCCTCCAGCGCCTCCAGTTCGCGCATCAGCCGGTCGAACTCGGCGTCGCTGACGACCGGCTGGTCCCGCACGTAGTACCGGAAGCGGTGGTCCTCGACCTGGTCGGCGACCAGGGCGTGCCGCTCCCGTGCCTCGGTGGGCACCTCGGTGTCCTGCTGGATCCGTTCGTCGCCGGTGCCGGCCATCGTCCCGTCCTCCCGTTGGGGTTGTCTCTCGCGTGGTCTCTCGCATGGTGCGGGGCGCGCGGCGCGGTGCCCCGGGGCAGGGGTCCGCGCCGCGTCCCGTCACTCGGGGTTGTCCGCGAGGGAGCGCGCTGCCCGGGCGCAGTGGGCGAGCGCGGCGCGGGCGTACGCGGGCGAGGCACCCGCGAGGCCGCACGCCGGGGTGAGCACGACGGACTCGGCGAGAGTCCCCGGATTCAGCCCCAGCCTGCTCCACAGCTTCCTGACCCCCATGACGCTACCGCCAGGGTCGGACAATCCGGCCGAGGCGGCGTCGGTGCCCGGCACGATGCCGAGGAGGAGCTGGGTGCCGCCCTCGACCGCTTCGCCGATCGCCTCCTCCTCACGCTCGGTGAGCAGCGAGAAGTCGAAGGAGACCGCGGCGGCCCCGGCCCGCCGCAGCAGGGCGAAGGGGACCTCGGGGGCGCAGGAGTGCACGAGGCCCGCGCCCTCCCCGGCGACGGCGAGCAGGTCGCGCAGGGCGCTCTCGACGATCTGCCGGTCGACCGAGCGGTAGGTGCGGTAGCCGCTCGCGGTCCTGACCCGGCCGCCGAGCACGGCGGTCAGGGACGGTTCGTCGAGCTGGAGCACGACGTCGGCGCCGGGGATCCGGCGGCGCACCTCGGCGAGGTGGGCCTTGAGGCCCTCGGCGAGCGATCCGGCGAGGTCGCGGCAGGCGCCGGGATCGCCGAGGACGGCCTCGCCGTTGCGCCGCTCCAGGGCCGCGGCGAGCGTCCACGGCCCCACCGCCTGGACCTTGAGCACCCCTTCGTACCCCTGGGTGAACTCCTCCAGGGCGTCGAGGTCCTCGCCGAGCCAGGAGCGGGCGCGGCGGGTGTCGCGGCCGGGGCGGTCGCTGATCCGCCAGCCGCTGGGCTCGACGTGCCCGTACATCTCCACGAGGAGTCCGACGGTCCGCCCGATCATGTCCGCGCCGGGCCCCCGGCCGGGGAGTTCCGCCAGGTGGGGGATGCCCTGGCCGTCCGCGAAGGACCCGGTGACGGTCTTCGCCGTCTCCCGCGCGTCGCCTCCGGGCATGGACCCGACCCCGGTCGCCGCGCACTCGCTGAACCTGCTCTTCTCGCTCACCCGGGAAGCGTACGGTCCCCGGGCGGCGGGGCCGGTCCCCAGGGCGGGGCGTCCCGGGCACGCGGGCCGGGTCAGCGCCCGGGGCGGACCGTCAGGTCGTTGACCTCGGCGTCGCGCGGGAGGTCGAGCGCCATGAGGATCGTGGTGGCCACCGACTCGGGGTCGATCCACTGCCCGGCGTCGTACGCCTTGCCCTCCTGCTGGTGGACCTTGGCCTGCATCGGGCTGGCGGTGCGGCCGGGGTACACGGAGGTGACGCGGACGCCGTTGCCGTGCTCCTCGTGGCGGAGCGAGTCGGCGAGCGCCTTGAGGCCGTGCTTGCTGGCGGCGTAGGCGCCCCACTGGGCGGACGCGGAGAGTCCGGCGCCGGAGTTGACGAAGACGGCGTGGCCCCGGGCGACACGCAGCTGCGGCAGCATCAGCCGGGTCAGCTCGGCGGGGGCGACGAGGTTGGCGTTGAGCTGGAAGTGCCAGGCCTTCGGGGTGAGGTCGCCGATGTTCCCCAGTTCGACCACGCCGGCGATGTGCAGCAGTGAGTCGAGGCTCTCGGGCATCGGCTGCTGGCCGAACGCCCAGGAGAGCCGGTCGGGGTTGCCGAGGTCGCCGACGAGCGTACGGGCCCCGGGGTGGAGGGCGGCCAGTTCCTTGGCGCGGCCTGCGTCGCGGGCGAGCAGGACGAGGTCGTCGCCGCGGTCGCGCAGGCGGCGGGCGACGGCTGCTCCGATGCCGGAACCGGCGCCGGTGATGAGGTGGGTAGGCATGGGCTCCATGATCCCACCCGGTCCCGCGCGACCGCCCGGCGGGCGCACGGGACCGGGTGGGTCACGGATCAGAGCCGGCCTGCGGACTCCTCCAGGTAGGCCAGCGCGCCGACGCCGTCCTCGGCGAAGAAGACGAGGTCGGTGAGGGGCAGCGGCAGGAAGCCCTCCTCGTCCATCCGCAGGAACTGCTGCCGCAGACCGTCGTAGAAGCCGTCCGCGTTGAGCAGGACCACCGGCTTGGTGTGCTTGCCGTGCTTCTTGAGTTCGAGGATCTCGGTGGCCTCGTCGAGCGTTCCCATGCCGCCGACCATGATCACGACGGCGTCGGCCTTCTCCAGCAGCAGCGCCTTGCGCTCGGCGAGGTCGCGGGCGAAGACCATCTCGTCGGCGTTCTTGCGGGCCTGGTGCGCCATGAAGTCCACGGAGACGCCGACCAGGCGGCCGCCCGCCTCCTGGACTCCGTCGGCGACGACCTTCATCAGCCCGCTCTCCGAGCCGCCCCAGACGAGGGTGTGTCCGCCGCGTCCGAGCAGCTCGGCGAATTCCCGGGCGGGGCGGGTGTAGCGGTCGTCGAGGTCGGCGGCGGAGAGGAAGACACAGATGTTCATACGGACACCGTACGACCGTGCGCCGGTCACACCGTCCGCGCCCCGGAGGGCGGGCGGAAACGGGTGCGGCGCGGGAGGAGAATCGGGTGCGGCGCGGGTGCGGCGCGGGTGCGGCGCGGGTGCGGCGCGGGTGCGGCGGGGGAACTGCACGGTGCGGCGGGGTCCGGCACGGTGCGGCGGGGTCCGGCGCGGGAACGGCACGGGAACGGCACGGTGCGGCGCGGGAAGAAATCCGGTGTGCCGTCCGCTGCACCTGACATGACTTCCGTCAAGGGACACCTCATCACCGTCGAGCCCGGTACCGACCACGTACGCGTCGTCCGCGACGGCCAGGTGCTGGCCGAAAGCCGACGGCCGCTCGTGCTGCGCGAGACCGGCTGCCCGGTCCGCTACTACCTGCCGCCCGAGGACGTCCGTACCGAGCTGCTGACGGCCTCCGGCACCCGGACTCACTGCCCGTTCAAGGGAGATGCCTCCTACTGGTCGGTGCCCGGAGCGGACGATCTCGTCTGGGGCTACCTCGATCCGAAGCCCGAAGTGGCGGCGATCAAGGACCACTTCTGCTTCTACGAGACCGAAACAGTCGTCGACTGAGCGTCACCGCCGCGCACAGGCAAGGGTTTTGAGCCTCCTTCGACCGGTGGAGAGAAAATGCGCGCGGCAGCGATGAGTTCTCCGGGCACCCGGGGTCTGCCCTCCCATGGACAGGATTCTCTCGCTGGACGGCACCCCGATCGCCTGCCGCAGACAGGGCGAAGGCGCGCCGGTGGTGCTGGTCGGGGGCGCGCTGAGCACCGCCGCGACCGAGGGCCCGCTGGCCGCGCTGCTCGCGCGCCGCTTCACCGTCGTGACGTACGACCGCCGGGGCCGGGGCGGCAGCGGGGCCGGTCCGGGCGGTCCGTACGCGGCGGCCCGGGAGATCGAGGACCTCGCGGCGGTCGTCGGGGTCGCGGACGGGCCGGTCTCGGTGTTCGGCATGTCCTCGGGCGGGGCGCTGGCGCTGGAGGCGCAGGCGGCGGGCGTGCCCATGGAGGTGCTGGCGGTGTTCGAGCCGCCCTACACCCCGGGCGAGGAGGGTCTGCGCTACAAGGCGCGGTGCACGGCGGAGCTGCGGGAGCGGCTGGCGGCCGGCGACCGGGGCGGGGCGGTGGAGCTGTTCCTGGTACGGACGGGCGTGGAGCCGGAGACGGTGGCGCGGATGCGGCGGGCACCGCTGTGGGCGGGGCTGGAGGAGCTGGCGCACACGCTGGAGTACGACGACGCCCTGCTCGGTGACGGGGCTCCCCCGCTGGAGCGGTTCGGGGCGGTGACCGCCCGCACCCTGGTCGTCAGCGGCGGGTTCAGCGCGGACCCGGTGCGGGAGACGGCGCTGGCGCTGACCGGGGCGATCCCGGGGGCCCGGCACCGGACGCTGAGCGGCCAGACCAGGGAGCTCGCCCCGCAGGTGCTCGCCCCGGTCCTGGCGTCCTTCTTCGCCCGCCGGGGGCTGGTTCCCCAGGTGTGAGGCGAGGTCCCGTGGCCGGGCGGACGCGCCGGCCACGGGGCTCCCGCGTTCAGGAGGCGGTGGGGGCCGTCTCGCGCCGGACGGTGGTCGCGATGGTGGCCGAGCCGACGACCCGGGTGCCGTCGTAGAGGACGACCGCCTGGCCGGGGGCGATCCCGCGCACCGGCTCGGCGAAGGAGACGTGCAGGGTGCCGTCGACCAGCTCGGCGGTGACCTCGGTCTCGCCTCCGTGGGCGCGCAGCTGCGCGGTGTAGGTGCCGGGGCCCGCCGGGGCGGTGCCGCACCAGCGCGGCTTGATGGCGGTGAGGGCCGTGACGTCGAGGGCCTCCACCGGGCCGACCGTGACGGTGTTGTTCACCGGGGAGATGTCCAGGACGTAGCGCGGCTTCCCGTCGGGGGCCGGGTGGCCGATGCGCAGGCCCTTGCGCTGTCCGATGGTGAAGCCGAAGGCCCCGTCGTGGGTGCCGAGCCTGGCGCCCGACTCGTCCACGATGTCGCCCTCGGCCTTGCCGCCGAGCCGGCTCGCCAGGAAGCCCTGGGTGTCGCCGTCCGCGATGAAGCAGATGTCGTGGCTGTCGGGCTTCTTGGCGACGGCCAGTCCGCGCGCCTCGGCCTCGGCGCGGATCTCCTCCTTGGTGGTGAGGGTGTCACCGAGCGGGAACATCGCGTGTGCGAGCTGCTTCTCGTCCAGCACCCCGAGGACGTAGCTCTGGTCCTTGGCCATGTCGGAGGCGCGGTGCAGCTCGCGGCTGCCGTCCTCGTTCAGGACGACGGTGGCGTAGTGGCCGGTGCACACCGCGTCGAAGCCGAGGGCGAGCGCCTTGTCGAGCAGCGCCGCGAACTTGATCTTCTCGTTGCAGCGCAGGCAGGGGTTGGGCGTGCGCCCGGCCTCGTACTCCGCGACGAAGTCCTCCACGACGTCCTCGCGGAAGCGTTCCGCGAGGTCCCACACGTAGAACGGGATGCCGATGACGTCCGCCGCCCGGCGGGCGTCCCGGGAGTCCTCGATGGTGCAACAGCCGCGCGCTCCGGTACGGAACGACTGGGGGTTCGCGGAGAGGGCGAGGTGCACACCGGTCACGTCGTGCCCCGCCTCGGCGGCGCGCGCGGCGGCGACGGCGGAGTCGACTCCGCCGGACATGGCGGCGAGCACGCGGAGGGGGCGCTGGGAAGTCTGAGTCATAGCCCGTCCAGAGTACGGGTCTCCTGGAACCGATCGCCCGCGGATATGCGTTGCAGCTGTCATGGGAACCACGGGAGGCAGCGGCTCCGGCCGGGACGGGACGGGCGACGGGGTGAGCCGTCGCACCCTGCTGATCGGCGGCTCGGCCATGGCCGCGGCGGTCACGGCCGCCGCTGTGGCCCGGGACGAGCTGAAGCACGCGTGGTGGCGGCTGCCAGGCGTGGAGCGGCCGCGCACCCCCGGTGAGCTGGACTACGCGGGGGCCCGCTGGACGGCCGCCTCCGAGGCGAACTGGCGGCGCGCGGACCGCCCCGACGACTTCTCCATAGACCGGGTGGTCGTCCATGTCACGCAGGGCAGTCTGGCGAGCGCGGTGCGGGTCTTCCAGGACCCGGCGCACCGGGCCGCCGCGCACTACCTGGTGGGCCAGGACGGGTCGGTGACCCAGATGATCCGGGAGCTGGACGTGGCGTTCCACGCGGGCAACCGCGCGTACAACGAGCGGAGCGTGGGGATCGAGCACGAAGGGTTCGTGGACCGCCCGAAGGACTTCACCACCGCGATGTACGCCTCCTCGGCACGGCTGACGGCCTCGGTCTGCGGGCGGTACGGCATCCCCGTCGACCGGGAGCACGTCGTCGGACATGTGGAGGTGCCGGGGACGGACCACACCGACCCGGGCCCGTACTGGGACTGGGACCGGTACATGGAGCTGGTCCGGCGGGCGTCCTCCGCCCGCGGCGCCTGAGCGGGGCGCCGCTCCCCCCGGCCGGTCAGCTGAGTCCGGCGGTGCGGGCGCGTTCGACGGCGGGGCCGATCGCGCGGGCCACGGCGGCGACGTCCTCGGCGGTCGAGGTGTGGCCGAGCGAGAAGCGCAGGGTGCCGCGCGCCAGGTCGGGGTCGGTGCCGGTGGCCAGCAGGACGTGGCTGGGCTGGGCGATCCCTGCGGTGCAGGCGGAGCCGGTGGAGCACTCGATGCCCTGGGCGTCCAGCAGCAGCAGGAGGGAGTCGCCCTCGCAGCCGGGGAAGCTGAAGTGGGCGTTGGCCGGGAGCCGGCCGCCCGGCGCCGGGTCGCCGCCGAGCACGGCGTCCGGTACGGCCTTCAGCACGGCCGCGACCAGGTCGTCGCGGAGCCCTCCGACGCGGCGGGCGAACTCCTCGCGGTGGCGGGCGGCGTGCTCCCCGGCGACAGCGAAGGCGGCGACGGCGGGCACATCGAGGGTGCCGGACCGCACGTGCCGCTCCTGGCCCCCTCCGTGCAGTACGGGTACGGGGGTGTGGGCGCGGCCCAGCAGCAGGGCGCCGATGCCGAACGGGCCGCCGATCTTGTGCGCGCTGACCGTCATGGCGGCGAGCCCGGAGTCGGCGAAACCGACCTCCAGCTGACCGAAGGCCTGCACCGCGTCGGCGTGCATCGGGATCCCGAACCCGGAGGCGACGGAGGCGAGTTCGCGGACCGGCATGACGGTGCCGATCTCGTTGTTGGCCCACATCACGGTGATCATCGCGACGTCGTCGGGGTCGCGGAGGATCGCCTCGCGGAGCGCCTCGGGGTGCACCCGGCCGTACCGGTCGACGGGGAGGTACTCGACGGTCGCGCCCTCGTGCTCGGCGAGCCAGTCGACCGCGTCCAGCACGGCGTGGTGCTCGACCGGACCGGCCAGCACCCGGGTGCGCCGGGGGTCGGCGTCGCGGCGGGCCCAGTACAGGCCCTTGACGGCGAGGTTGTCGGCCTCGGTACCGCCCGAGGTGAAGACCACCTCGCTGGGGCGGGCGCCGAGGGCGTCGGCGAGGGTCTCTCTGGACTCCTCGACGGTACGGCGGGCCCGGCGCCCGGCTGCGTGCAGGGAGGACGCGTTGCCGGTCGCGGCGAGCTGCGCGGTCATCGCCGCGATCGCCTCCGGAAGCATCGGCGTGGTCGCGGCGTGGTCGAGGTAAGCCATGGTGCGTCCGATTCTACGAGCCCCAGGCGACCGTCCCGTGAGCGGTGACCAACACCGCGAGAACGACGAGGTCGGCGACGCCCAGCGCGAGCCCCAGGAACGCCCGTCCGCGGCGCTCGGTGGACCGGGCGAGAGCGATCAGCGCCATGACGACGGCGGCCGGGCCGAGCAGCAGGTTGAACACCAGCAGGCCCAGCAGCCCGAGGACGAACGAGGCGACGGCGAGGCTGTCGGCGTCCCGGACACGCTCCCCGGCCGCCGCCTTGCCGGCGGTCGCGGGCCGGGTGTCCGTGCCGGCGGCCTCCGCGGGCCGGGTATCGGCGGTGGCGGCCTCCGCGGGCCGGGTGCCGGGGCCGGTCCGGTGGCCCGGGCGCAGGACCGGGGCGACGAGCGAGGAGAGGGCCATGGTGCGGGCTCCTTCGGTCGGATGCGAGCGGGTCGGAAACGAGCGGGCCGGATGCGAATGGTCCGACGGGAGGGGAACGGGCACCGCGGTCGCCAGGGTCAGTGCGAACGGCGCTCTCGGACCGCGAAGCCGATCAGCCAGCAGCCGATCACGGCGGCGGATGCCAGGGTCAGCGCGAGCGGGAGGTGCGCGACCGCCCCGAGCACGAGCCCGAACAGGAGCAGAGCGGCGACGAGGACGAACATGAGCGGCCTTTCTGGACGGCGGCCGGAACAGTGAGAGTACGACTGTTCACTGACCACCCAGTCTAAACCTGCCTCCGCTTCCCCGACTCGGAGAACAGTTGTTTACTGAATGGCATGAGTCACATCGCCGGAGCCCGCCAGGCCCAGAAGTTGAGGACACGTCAGGCCCTGCTGGACGCGGCCCTCCAGCTCCTGGAGCACCAGAGCCTGAGCAGCCTGGGCCTGCGCGAGGTGACCCGGGCGGCCGGAGTCGCCCCCACCGCCTTCTACCGCCACTTCGAGGACACGGCCGCGCTCGGGGTGGCGCTGGTCGACCAGACGCTCGGCAGCCTGCACGGCTTGATCGGCGCGGTCCTCGCCGAGGCCGGGGACAGCGGGGAGCGGCTGGAGCGGAGCGTCGCGGCGATCGCGGGCCATGTGGCCGCGCGGCCCGCGCACTTCCGCTTCATCGCCCGGGAGCAGCACGGCGGGGTGGCCCGGGTCCGCACGGCCATCGCGGAGCAACTCGCGCTGTTCGCAAGGGAGGTGGCCGACGCGCTGGCCGGACAGGAGGAGTCGGCGGGGTGGAGCCGGGAGGATCTGCTGATGCTGGGCGGGCTCCATGTCGACCACATGGTGATCACTGCCTCCGCCCTGCTGGACGCGGCGCCCGGCACCGAGGACGAGGTCGTCCGGGTGGCCCGGCGGCGCCTGCGGCTGATCACCCTGGGGCGCCGCCACTGGCTGGACGACCCGGCTCCCGGCCGCCACGGGCCAAAGGGGTGAACCCGGACCGCGCGCTCCGGGCGGAGCCGCGCCGCTCGGCGGCGGCTTCGCCCCCAACCGGTGTCGCGGCGCCAGGAAGCCCGCCCGTCCGACCCGGATCGCTACGGCGTCAGCACGATCCGGCCGAAGACCTCGCCCGCGTCCATCTTCCGGTGCGCCTGCACGGCCGCGTCCAGGGGCAGCACTCCGTGTACCACCGTCTCGATCTCGCCCCGGCCCGCCGCGGCGAACTGCTCGCTCCGCACGGCACGCCGGTCGTCCTCGGTGACCGTGGCCGCGCTGAAGGCGCCGAAGGTCATCGACTTCTGGAACGCCGCCATGATCTTCGTGCCGAAGTCCGCCGGTGGCTGGCCGGCGACGGCACCCACGGCCACCATGCGGCCGTTGGGGTTGAGCCGGTCGAAGAACGACGGCATGTCCTGGCCGGCCACCACGTCGATGATGACGTCGTACCCTGCGGGAGCATCGCCCCCTCCTCCGCCGGAGCGGTCCAGTACGTGGGTCGAGCCGAGGCGGCGCAGCCGCTCGCCCCGCTCGTACGAGGAGGTGGTGACCGCCACCGCGGCGGCGCCGAGGCGAGCGGCGAGCTGGACCGTCATGATCCCGATGCTGCCGGCCGCACCACGCACCAGGACGGTCTCCCCGGGAGCGAAGCGGGCGTGGCGGAGCCCGAAGTGGGCCACCACACCGGCGCTGCCGAGTGTCACCGCGTCGACCGGGGACAGGTTCGCGGGCAGGGGGACGATCTCCCCGGCCGGCGCGAGTGCCTGCTCGGCGTAGCCGCCGCCGGTGCCGGTGGCGGCCCACACCCGCTCGCCGGTCCACGCGTCGTCGACGCCGTCACCGACCGCGATCACGGTGCCCGCCACCTCGCCGCCCGGGACGTGGCCCTCCGTGAAGCCGTAGGCGGCCAGCGCCCCGCTCCTGATCACGGTGTCGACTCCGCCCACGCCCACGGCCTCGGTGGCGATCACCACCTGTCCGGCAGCGGGTACGGGAGCCGGCAGGTCGACCACGGCCATGCCCTCCGGGGCTCCGAACCTCTGGATCACAATGGCCTTCAATGCCGTCTCCCCTGCTCCCGTACCGACCGTACCGACCCCTGATCTCGGGCCGACGCTAACGGACGCCCCCGTCCGTTTGGCTAAAGTGAGAGCATGGCCGAGCGTTTGCCTCACACCCGGCGTTCCGACGCGCTGGACAACCGCGCACGCATCCTCGATGCGGCCCGAGCGCTGTTCTCGGCCGACGGACTGGACGTGCCGTTGCGGGAGATCGCGCGGCGCGCGGGGGTCGGACCCGCCACGCTGTACCGCCACTTCCCGACCAAGCAGGCACTGGCCACCGAGGCCTTCGCGGACCAGTTGCGCGCGTGCCGCACCATCGTCGACGAGGGGTGCGCCGATCCCGATCCGTGGCGTGGGCTCTGCCTGGTGATCCAGGAGATCTGTGAGCTGCACGCGCGGGACCGGGGTTTCGGTGAGGCCTTCCTGTCGGCCTTCCCGGGGGCGCCGGACGTCGCGGGCCGCGCGTACACGGTGGAGGCGGTCGCCGGGCTGGCGCGGCGGGCCAAGGAGGCGGGGCGTCTGCGGTCCGACTTCGTCCTGGACGACCTCATCCTCTTCCTCATGGCCAACAAGGGGATCCGTACGAGATCGGCCGGCACCCGGGTGGCGGCCTCCCGGCGCTTCGCGGCCCTGGCGATCCAGGCGCTCGCGGCCGGCCCCCGGCACGCACCACTGCCGCCGGCGGCCGGGCTGGTGTCCGAGGCCGGCGCACCGGACAGCGCCTGACCCCGGGCGAACCGTACCGGCAGGTGTCAGGGTGCTTCACTCGCGGAGAGCGGAGTGGCGATGTCCTCCAGCGACTTCTGCTCGGCTGGCACCGCGAAGAACACCGCGACCAGCCCGGCGGCCACCATCAGCCCCGCCCCGACGCAGAACGCGATGACCGCGTCCCCCACGACCCCGCTCGCCGTGAGCCCGGAGAAGATCAGGGGCCCGGAGATGCCGCCCGCGGCCGTACCGATGGCGTAGAAGAAGGCGATCGCCATCGCCCGGGTCTCCATCGGAAAGATCTCACTGACCGTCAGGTAGGCCGAACTCGCCCCGGCCGAGGCGAAGAACAGCACCACGCACCAGCAGAGGGTCATGGTGGTGGCGGTGAGCACCCCCGCGCCGAACAGCCCGGCGGTGCCGAACAGCAGCGCGCCGGAGAGGATGTAGGTCCCCGCGATCATCGGGCGGCGGCCCCAGGTGTCGAAGAGCCGCCCGAGCAGCAGCGGGCCGAGGAAGTTGCCGAAGGCGATGACGGCGAAGAAGTACCCGGTCGTCCCGCTGGAGACGTCGAAGAACTTCACCAGGATCGAGCCGAACCCGAAGGTGATGGCGTTGTACAGGAACGCCTGGCCGATGAAGAGCGAGAAGCCGAGCGTCGCCCGCTTCGGGTAGTCGCGGAAGAGGGTGCGGGCGATCTCCACGAAGCCGATGCTGCGCCGCTGCTCGATGGTGATCGCGGTCTCCGCCTCCGGGAGCGGGCGGCCCTTCTCCTCCTCGATCGCCTTCTCCGCCTCGTCGACGATGCGTTCGGCGCCCTCGGAGTGCCCGTGGATGAACATCCACCGGGGGCTCTCGGGCACGTGCCGTCGGACCAGCAGGATGACCAGGCCGAGAACCACGCCGAGGGCGAAGGTGAGCCGCCAGCCGATGTTCTTCGGGAAGATGTCGGTGTTCAGCGCGAGCACGGAGAGCAGTGCGCCGCCCATCGCGCCCAGCCAGTAGCTGCCGTTGATGATCAGGTCGACGCGGCCCCGGTACTTGCTCGGGATCAGCTCGTCGATGGCGGAGTTGATGGCCGCGTATTCGCCACCGATACCGAAGCCGGTGAAGAAGCGGAAGAGGAAGAACCACCAGACGGAGAAGGAGACGGCGGTCAGCGCGGTGGCGGCGAGGTAGACCGCGAGGGTGATCAGGAACAGCTTCTTGCGGCCGAAGCGGTCGGTGAGCCAGCCGAAGAAGAGGGCGCCCGAGCACGCCCCGGCGACGTAGAGGGCCGCCGCGAGCCCGGTGACCTGGGCGTCGGTGATCGGCAGTCCGCTGCCGTCCTCGGAGAGGCGGCTGGCGATGTTCCCGACGACGGTCACCTCCAGACCGTCCAGGATCCAGACCGTCCCGAGGCCGATCACGATCATCCAGTGCCATCGTGACCAGGGCAGTCGGTCCAGGCGGGCCGGGACCTTGGTGGTGATGGTCCCGAGACCCGTTCCCTCGGTGTGACTCATGGGGCGTTGCCTTCCTGGGGTCCGGCGTCACTGCACCGCCGCTCGGCGCTGAGTCCGGGTACCCGGGAGCCTTCGGGAGCAAACGACCCGTCAGGGCCGGTGCCGGCGAGCACCGCTCCTCCGGGCGCCGGTCCGGCGGGAAGCCGTGTCCGAGGGGCCGGGGCCGGGGCCCGGACAGCACAGGACCCGTCCGGCGGTCCACCGGACGGGTCGGGAAGCGGGACGGTAAGCAGCCCGGGAAGCGGGACGGGGCGGCGCTGCGGGCGGGCCCCGGGTCAGCCCCGCGGTGCCCGGGCGAGCTGGCGGGACTGGGCGACGAGCCGGTCCGCGCTGTCCCACACCTCGGCGTCCTCCTCCAGGAAGCCTCCCGCGAGGTTGCGGGTGGTGATGGCGACGCGCAGTGGGCCGGGGGCCGGGCGGCACCGGACGTGGACGGTGAGTTCGACGGTGGGGGTCCACCCCTTGAGGCCCAGCTCGAACGCGGTCGGCGGCAGCGCGTCGACGGCGAGCAGCACCGAGAGCGGGTCCGGGTCGCGGCCGTCCGCCAGGCCGAACCAGCCGCGCATCTCGCCCTTGCCGGACGGCTTGCCGAGGGCCCAGCCGACGGTCGCGGGGTCGAGGCGGATGTCGAGCCGCTCGGTGATGGCGGAGCTGCCGGGGATCACGTCGCCGCCCGCCTCGGTGCCGAGGCACTGGTCGAGCGGCGGGATCGCCGGCGGGGCGGCGGCGGTGCGGATGTCGTCGGTGAGGGCGTCGAGGTCGCCGTAGGTGGCGAGCACCCGGATGCGGGCTATCTCGCTGCCGTCCTCGGCGTACTGGTAGAGGGTCGCCTGGCCGGTGGAGAGGGTACGTCCGGTGCGGACGGCCTCGGTACGGATGACGGCGGGGCCGGGCACGGAGGCGGTGAGGTAGTGCGCGGTGACCGAGAACGGGTCGGGGTGCGGCAGCGCGTCGCCGAGGGCACGGCCGAGAAGGGCCAGCAGGTAGCCGCCGTTGACCGCGTGGATGATGGTCCACCCCGCGGAGAGCTCCGCGTCGTAGACGCCTTCCTCGCGCCGGACGACCGCGGTGTCCCGGTCGAACTCGCTCTCCCCGACGGCCGCCCGTGCGAGGGTCGCCTGTCCGGAGGTCGCCGGTCCCGAGGTCGTCTGCCCGGTCGGTGCCGGGTGCGCTGCTGCCTGTGCCATGCCAGCACGCTACACCGGCTGATTACTGAGCGGTAGCTTTTTTGCCCGCGAGGACTTCCCACACGGGACGCAGGCCGTCTGCGCGGAGTCCCCGCACGGCCGGCCGGCCCCCCGCGCGGACTCCCCCGCGGGCGGACGGCCGTTCTCAGGTGGCCGCCGCCCCCTCCTCGCCGCTCGCCGAACGGCGGTTGTACGCGCGCGGCGCCCGCCAGTGGAACCGCATCGCCAGCAGCCGCAGGACGAACCCGGTGACGACGGCGCAGCCGCTGGACCAGCCGTTCAGGGCGTCGAACTGGATGCAGAGCGCGACCATGGAGGCCCCGACGAGTGCGGGCACCGCGTACAGGTCCCGGTCCCAGCGCAGCAGCGAGGGGATCTCGTTGGCCAGCACGTCCCGCAGTACACCGCCGCCGACCGCGGTGGCGAGGCCGAGCGCGACGGAGGCGGTCAGCCCGAGCCCGTAGTCGTACGCCTTGATCGTGCCGCTCACGGCGAAGAGGCCGAGTCCCGCCGCGTCGAAGACGTTGACGCCGACCTGGATGCGTTCGACGTGCGGGTGGAAGAAGAAGACCAGGACGGCCACGATCAGCGGGGTGAGGAAGTAGCCGAGGTCGGTGAAGGCGGCCGGTGGCACCGCCCCGATGATCACGTCACGGAAGAGCCCTCCGCCCAGCGCGGTCACCTCGGCGAGAACGGCGATGCCGAAGACATCGAAGTTCTTGCGTACGGCGAGCAGAGCGCCGGAGATCGCGAAGAAGAAGATCCCGACGACATCGAGCGCGTGCTGGACGGAGGGCGTGAACAGTTCGGTGAGCACCGGCCAATTGTGCCGGTCCTACTCCTTCGGGCCTTCCCCCGTGTCCTCGGCGCCCCCGGGCGCCTTCGGAGTGCCGGCGTCCCCGGCGGGCGCCTCCGGCGCGTCCGTCCCCGTATCCACCGCCTTCGGCGTGGCGACCACGATCGCCTCGCGCGCCTGCGGCAGTACGGTCTCCCCCGGAGCCTGGTCCGGCGCGTTCTCCGGGTGGTGGCAGGCCACTTGGTGCCCGGGCCGCAGCGCGGTCAGCGGCGGTTCCTGAGTACGGCAGACCTCGGTCGCCTTCCAGCACCGGGTGTGGAAGCGGCAGCCGCTCGGGGGCGAGATCGGCGACGGGACGTCACCGGTGAGCAGGATGCGCTCGCTCTTGGCGTTCCGGCGCCGGGGGTCCGGGACCGGCACGGCGGAGAGCAGCGCCTTGGTGTACGGGTGCATCGGCGCCTTGTAGAGCGACTCGCGGTCGGCGAGCTCCACGATCTTGCCGAGGTACATCACCGCGATCCGGTCCGAGACGTGCCGGACCACCGACAGGTCGTGGGCGATGATCACGTAGGTGAGGCCCAGCTCCTTCTGGAGGTCGTCGAGCAGGTTCACCACCTGGGCCTGGATGGAGACGTCCAGGGCGGAGACGGGCTCGTCGGCCACGACCAGCTTCGGGTTGAGCGCGAGCGCGCGGGCGATGCCGATGCGCTGGCGCTGGCCGCCGGAGAACTCGTGCGGGTAGCGGTTGTAGTGCTCGGGGCTCAGGCCCACCAGTTGCAGGAGCTCCTGGACCTTCTTCTTCACCCCGCCCTCGGGCGTCACGTCCTGGAGCCTGAACGGCGCCGAGACGATGGAGCCGATGGTGTGGCGCGGGTTGAGGGAGCCGTACGGGTCCTGGAAGATCATCTGGATGTCGCGGCGCAGCGGGCGCATCGCACCGGTCTTCAGGTCCGTGATGTCACGGCCGTCGAACTCGATCCTCCCGCCGGTCGGCTCGATCAGCTTGGTGATCACCCGGCCCATGGTCGACTTGCCGCAGCCGGACTCGCCGACGACGCCCAGGGTCTCCCCCTTGCGGACCTCGAAGTCGAGACCGTCGACGGCCTTCACCGCCGCCACCTGCCGCTGCAGGATGCCCTTCTTGATCGGGAAGTGCTTGACCAGGCCCTCGACCTTGAGCAGCACCTCCCGGTCCTCGGCCGCCTTCGCCTGCCGCGGGAGCCCGGCCCCGGCCGTGTCCGTCTTCGTCGTCTCACTCACAGCTTCGGCGCAATCTCTTCGGTCCAGATCCGCGTGCGGTCCTCCGGCGAGAGGTGGCAGGCGGAGAAGTGCCCGCTGCCGACCGCGTGCAGGTCGGGGCGCTCGGTACGGGTGATGCCGCCCTTGGGGATGTCCGCGTAGGGGCAGCGCGGGTGGAACGCGCAGCCCGACGGGACGTTGATGAGGCTCGGCGGCTGGCCCTTGACGGGGACGAGACGCTCGGTCTGCTCCCGGTCGATGCGCGGCATCGAGCCGAGCAGACCCCAGGTGTACGGGTGCTGGGGCTGGGAGAAGATCGCGTCCACCGGTCCGCGCTCCACGCACCGGCCGCCGTACATCACGAGGACCTGGTCGGCGATCTCGGCGACCACCCCGAGGTCGTGCGTGATGAGGACGACCGCGGAGTCGAACTCCTTCTGCAGGTCCCGGATGAGGTCGAGGATCTGCGCCTGCACGGTGACGTCGAGAGCGGTGGTGGGCTCGTCGGCGATGAGCAGCTGCGGGTTGTTGGCGAGCGCCATCGCGATCATCGCGCGCTGGCGCATGCCGCCGGAGAACTCGTGCGGGTAGCTGTCGACGCGCTTGGCGGGTTCGGGGATGCCCACCCGGTCCAGCAGCTCGACGGCCCGCTTGCGCGCGGCCTTCTTCGTCACGTCGTTGTGGACGCGGTACGCCTCCACGATCTGGTTGCCGACCGTGTAGTACGGGTGCATCGCGGACAGCGGGTCCTGGAAGATCATCGCCATGTCTCGGCCGCGCAGCCGGCGGACCTCGTCGGGCGCGGCGCCGATCAGCTCCTTGCCGTCCAGCCAGATCTCGCCGCTCATCCGTACGTTCTTGCCCCGGGCGCCGAGCCGGTGCAGGCCCATGATCGCCAGGGAGGTGACGGACTTGCCGGAACCGGACTCGCCCACGATGGAGAGGGTCTGGCCCTTCTCCAGGCGGAAGCTGAGCCCGTCGACGGACTTGACGAGGCCGTCGTCGGTCGGGAAGTGCACCTTGAGGTCGCGCACTTCGAGGAAGGCGGTCGGTGCCGCCGATCCGGCGGCGGGCACCGGGTCGCCCACTGCGGCGGCCGTCTTGGACAGTTCGGTCACGAGAGCCTCACCCGCGGGTCGGCGGCGGCGTAGAGAAGGTCCACCAGGAGATTGCAGAGCACGACGAAGAACGCGGCGATCAGGGTGACGCCGAGGACCGGCGGCAGGTCGTTGTCGGTGATCGCCTGCACCGCGTACTCGCCGATGCCGTGCAGGGAGAACACCCGCTCGGTGATCAGCGCGCCGCCGAGGAGCAGGCCGAGGTCCATGCCGAACACGGTGATGATCGGAGTGAGCGCGGCGCGCAGGCCGTGCCGGGCGACCACCGTGCGTTCGGGCAGGCCCTTGGAGCGGGCCGTGCGGATGAAGTCCTCGTTCATCGTCTCCAGCATCCCCGAGCGGGTGAGCCGCGCGTAGACGGCCGAGTACAGGAGCGCCAGTGAACACCAGGCGGGAATGAGGGTGTTGGCCCACTGCGCCGGGTTCTCGGTGATCGGGACGTACGTCCGGCCGAAGATCGGCCACTGGTAGGTGAAGAGCAGCAGCGCCAGCTGGCCGGTGAAGAACATGGGCAGCGAGACACCCGCGAGGGCGACGCCCATGAAGGTGCGGTCGAAGAACGAGCCCGGCTTGAGCGCGGAGATCACCCCGACCGTGACGCCGGAGGCCAGCCAGATCACGGCCGCGCCCGCGGCGAGCGACAGCGTCACCGGAAGGCGCGAGGTCAGCTCGGGCCAGACTTCGACGTGGTTCTTGAAGGAGTAGCCGAAGCACGGCGCGCCGCAGTGCGCCGTGGTGGGGCCGAGGTCGTAGGTCGCGCCGCCGACGATCCCCTTGATGAAGTGCCAGTACTGCACGTAGACAGGCTGGTCCAGGCCGAGGTTGTGCTTGACCGCCGCGATGTCCGCGGCCGTGGGGCTCTTCCCGATGTACTGCTGCGCCAGCTGGTCGGGAGTCTGGCCGGCGAGCCTGGGCAGCAGGAAGAAGATGCCAAAGGTGACCGCTGTGACGACCAGCAGCAGGACCACTGCCGCGACCGTCCGGCGGAGGATGTACGAGATCACGGGGATCGGCGCCGGTTGCCGCAGGCCTCTCGGCCTGCGGCAACCAATGCCTTCACCTGCCTTCCGGGGCTGCTACTTCTTGGTCGTGCCGATGTTGAGGTAGTCGTACTCGCCGCTGAAGGCCGACGTGGACACCAGGTTGGTGGCGTACGGCGAGCGGTAGAGCAGGACCTTGAAGTAGGTCAGCGGAACGATGACCGCCTCGTCCATGGTCGTCTGGTCGACCTCCGCGTACAGCTTGTTGCGCTCGGCGACGTCGGGCGCCGCGATGGCCTGGGCCAGCTTCGCGTCGACCGTCTTGTTCTCGAACTGCGAGAGGTTGGTGTTGCCGGACTCGCCGATCGCCTTGCTGTTCAGGATCTGCTGGAGGAAGCCGTAGCCGGACGGCCAGTCGGCGCCCCACTGCATCATGATGATGCCGACGTTGTTCTTCAGGTTGAACGCGGGGACGCCCGCGTAGTCGGTGAAGTACTTGCCCGACGGGTACTGCTTCAGGGAGGCGTCGATGCCGACCTTCTTCAGCGACGCGATGATCGCCGTGGCCGCGTCGACCTCTTCCTGGCGGTCGCTGCGCGCGGTGATGCTGGTCGTGATCTTTTCCTGGCCGCAGGCCTTCAGGTGCTCCTTGGCCTTGGCCGCGTCGCCCTTGCCGCCGTCGGTCGCGTACGCGTCCGCCTTCTCGTAACCGGTGATGTCCGGCGGGAGGACGGTGCTGGCGACGTCACCGCGGATGCTGCCGCCCTCGGCGGTCTGTACGGAGACCTTGTCGATGGCGTACTGGACCGCCTTGCGGCACTCCACGTTGTCGAACGGCTTCACCTTGGTGTTGATCGCCGCGTAGACCAGGCGGCCACCGTAGGTGTTGTCGGTGTTCGCCTTCTTCTTCGGGTCGCTGACCAGCTGCGCCTGCGTCTGGGTCTCGACGCCCTTGCCCTGGAGGTCGATCAGCGTGTCGCCGGACTGGAGGTCCTGATCGATCGTCGACTGGTTGACCTTCAGGTTGACGACGATCTTGTCCGGGTACTGCTTGCGCAGCGGGTCGGTCTTGGCGTCCCAGTTCTCGTTGCGCACCAGGACGGCCTGCTTGCCCTCGGTGTAGCTCTGGAACTTGTACGAGCCCGAGGACACGATCTTCTTGACGTAGTCGACGCCGGTGTCCTTGGCCTGCGGGACCGGGGCCGTCTGCGGCGTGGCGACCAGGTAGTCGAACTCCTGGAAGGCCTGGTTCAGGTGGAAGACGATCGTGGTGTCGTCCGGCGTCTCGATGGACTTGAGGCCCTCGGCGCTCTTGTCCTTGTACGGGCCCGTGTACTTGTCGCCGCCCTCGAGGAACTGCTGGAAGTAGTTGGGGCCCAGCGAGAGGACGTCACGCGCGAAGTTCGAGCGCTCGACGGCGTACTTGACGTCCTTGGACGTGATCGGCGACCCGTCCTCGTACTTGACGCCGGCGCGCAGCTTGTACGTCCAGGTCTTGCCGCCGTCGCTCTGGGTGCCCGGCTCGGAAGCGAGGTCGGGAACGAGCGTGTTGCCCTTCTCGCCGGCGTCCGGCTTGAAGGTCATCAGCGGGCGGGCGTACAGCCGGCTGAAGTTGTACATGTACGCGTAGTAGGTGTTGCCCGGGTCGAACGAGTCCGGGACGTCCGACATCGCGTAGGTGACCGTGCCACCCTTCGCGGTGGAGGCGTTGACGACATCCTTCGTCGCGGCGTCCGCGCCGGCGGACTTGGTCTCGCCGTCGCTCTTTCCGTCGTCTGCCTTGCTGCAGCCGGCGAGCAGCAGGGTCACGCTGCCCAGGGCCGCGACAGCGGCTAGTGATGACCTTCGCATGATGGTCGGAATCCCCTTCATTGTCGGAAACTTGTGGAGCTCTCTGCGCGGACGGAGTCAGCGGCTGCGCGGGTCGAGAGCGTCGCGGAGACCGTCACCGAGCAGGTTGAACGCGAGCACGGTGACGAAGATGGCAAGGCCCGGCACGACCATGTACTGGGGATCGATCTGGAAGTAGTCGACCGCCTGGTTGAGCATGCCGCCCCACGACGCCTGGGGCGGCTGGATGCCGACGCCCAGGAAGCTGAGTGAAGCCTCGAAAATGATGTTGGTCGGGATGAGCAGCGTCGAGTAGACGATGATCGGGCCGACCAGGTTGGGCAGCAGCTCCCGGAAGAGGATGTAGGGGCCGCCGGCTCCCATGCCGCGGGACGCGTCGACGAACTCGCGCTCGCGCAGGGCAAGGGTCTGCCCCCGGACGATCCGTCCCAGATAGGGCCAGTTGAAGAAGCCGATGACGAAGATCAGCACACTGATGTGGAGCGGCAGCCCGTCGAGCCCGAAGGCGCCGCCCTGCAGCGTGGCGGAGATGGCGATCGCGAACAGCAGCAGCGGGAAGGCGAGGAAGGTGTCCATCAGGCGGCTGATGACGGAGTCGACCCGCCCGCCGTAGTACCCGGCCACCACGCCGAGGATGGTGCCGATGACGTTCGAGAGCACGGTGGCGCCGAAGGCGACCACCAGGGACACCCAGGAGCCCTCCAGGATGCGGGCGAGGATGTCACGCCCGAACTTCGGCTCCACACCGAGCGGGTGATCGAGGCTCATGCCGCCGAACCCGCCCTTGGGCAGCGAGGTGTTGCTGTCGATCAGATCCTGGTGGAAGGCGTTCGGATCGAGGTCCAGCAGGGACTGGAGCGGCCGGGAGAAGGCGGCGATCACGATCAGCAGGACGACGACGACACCGCCGACGACGGCCACCTTGTCCCGTTTGAAGCGGATCCAGGCGATCCGTCCGAGCGAACGCCCCTCGATCTCCTTGGACTTGATGCCCTCGTCGAGCACAGCCTCCGGCTGCGCCCCGGCAGCCGCCCCGGTGGTCTCGATCGGTGCGGTCACAGCGCCCTGACCCTTCCAGCCGGTGGTCACCGGCCTCTGCAACGCCGCTGTCGACGGCTCGCCTTGCCTATGAGATGCCCAGTGGCCGCAGATGATGCGACCCCGCTGAGCAGCTGAACTCTGTCGTGGAACCACTCACGGAATCGGCGACCCCATGCATGACACGGGAGTCTTCAGCGTGTATGCGATCAGTCGCCAGAGCTGACGGGGAAAGTATGCGCAACCGTGATGCTGGCCAGGGGCTTCCGTTATCCGAACACGGGGTTACACCCCGCGAACGGTAGGCGCTCGACGCACAAATGGGCATACGGGCAGACGAGTTCGATGTTCACCACCCGGAAACCGCTAAGCGGACATGACGGCCAGTCGGCGCGACCGGAGGGAAAGGGGGGCACAACGGCCCCGCACCACTGGGCGCGTACGGCTTCCGGGCAGCGCGGAACAGCACGGCGCGAGCGCGCCGGGAGGAGAGTGTCCCAGTGTGCGGACGCGTCAGTGGGCGGACGCGTCAGCAGGCGGGCGGGTAGCCGTCACCGCGGGCGGGTCAGTAGGCGGGCGGGTAGCCGTCACCGCGGGCGGGTCAGTAGGCGGGCGGGTAGCCGTAACCGCGGGCGGCGGACGGCGGCGCGACGGGCTGCGCGTGCGCCTCCCGGTCGTAGAACGGACGGGCGTTGGCCCGCAGCCACATCGCGACCGGGTCGTAGTCGTCGGACATCGCGACCGTGGAGACGGGGAGCCCGTCCGGGACGGCGCCGATCGTCTGTCCCATCATCGCGCGGGCCGACTCCACGGCGGCCCGTCCGGTGTCGTAGAGGTCGAGACCGATGGCGAGGTACGGGGCGCCGAGGGCGGGCTGCACCCAGGCGCGGCGCAGCGAGCGGATCGCCGGGGTGCGGTGCGCGTTCTGCGACAGCAGCGCGTAGAACTGCGGGATCTCGACGGCGGGTTCGGAGAGGGTGAGCGGTCCGGCGGGCAGCCGGTCGAGGCCGGTGGCGATCCGGCGCAGATCCAGCCACGGGATGCCGACGCCGCCACCGGGGGTGTGCGGGTTGAGCCAGATCCCCCAGTGGTCGGGGAAGAGCGAGCGGGCGATCTCCCGGCCGGTGATCACCTCGTGGGCGCGGTTCCAGCCGCTGGCCGCGAGCTCCTGCGGAGAGGTCACGCAGGGGGCGTAACCGAGGCCGTCCACCCCGATGTTGCCGTACTGGGCGTCCGGGGAGCCGGCCGTGCCGTGCCAGAGCAGCATCCAGACCTGGCCGTCCGAAAGAGCCTTCAGCAGCTCCTCGTACGTGTCGAAGCGCCCGGGGGTCACCTGGCGCAGCATGTGTTCGACCTGCCCGGCCGCCGCCGTGCCTGACGCACTCACCCTGGGTCCCGCCCCTCGTCGATTCACCGTGTCGCGCGGACGCCCCCGGGCGTGCGGGAGCGACCTCGCCATCAAACCAGCTTATGCGCCCTTACTGACACCGACTTGACGCCACCACCCGACATGCCGGACAACGGCGGGCCCGCGACCCGCCCCCGGGGAAGGGCGGCCGGCCCGTACGGCACGGCCGCTCTCCGCCTTCCCGACGAGCAGCTCATGAGGAGAACGGCTCGCCGCTGAACGGCTCGCGGCCACGGGGAGACTCATGGGGAGGACGGTTCACCTGCGGAACGGCCCACCCGACGAACGGCCCACCCGACGAACGGCCCACCCGACGAACGGCCCACGGGAAGAACGGTTCACTGGAAGAACGGCCGCACCTTCTCCACCATCCAGTCGCCGACCGGATCCTGCGCCACGTCGAGCAGGACGAGGTTGACGGGCCACGGCACCTGCACGCGGCCGAGCGCCCGGCCCAGCGCGTCCAGGGGCACGCTCCGCGTCGTCTCGTCCCACATCGACGCCTGGAACCCGGAGACGCCGATGAAGAGGACGGGGTCGCCGCCCTCGATGCTGGCCAGGGCCCGCCGGGCGGTGGCGACCAGACCGGTCTGCCGGAACTCCGCGGAGACGGCGGCGAGGAAGTCGACCGGCTCCTCCTTCCAGTCCGGCTCCCACAGCCGCACCCGGCCGCCGCCGGCCGGTCCGTCCAGCGGGGTGCTCCCGGTGCGGCAGAGCTCGGCGACGGCGGCGGGGGGCAGCGGGAGCCCGACCGCACCGCCCGGGTTCACCGCGATGCCGAGCTGCGGGGGCAGTCCGCGCGCGAACTCGCGGGCGGGCGCGACGGCGAAGGAGAGGTGGGTGCCGACACAGCTGAGGAACTGCGCCTCGGAGCTGAAGACGGGGACGAAGGCGGCGCCGTCGAACTCGACCGTCGGCAGGTCGAGGTCGGCACTGGCGGGGCTGCCGCCGTTGGGCAGCGGAATCCAGACCTGGCTGCGGCCGAGCACCTCGACGAGCCGGCCGGCCGCCTCGGGGACGCCCAGCGAGGCGCTGAGTACTTCTTCGAGCTCGTTCGCCGGCCACCCCTGGAGCTGCTGGGGCGGCATCTGTGCCGGGATGTCCACTGGCTCTGTGTCCTCTACTCGACCGTGTCCTGCGGCAGAAACAGTAACCGCCGACGGGCGTCGGCGTCCCGGCACCGGCACCGCCGTCGACGGGGCCCCGCCGACGGGAAGGCCCGGGAAGGCGATGGACCGCAGCGCCCCCGCCGCCGGGCGGTCCAGCAGCACGGCGGAGGCGCAGCCCGGGGGCAGCCGGCCGCACTCCGTGTCGCGCAGCAGCCGGCCGACCGCGCGCCGGTGCCGGGCGAAGGCGTACCCGGAGACGCCGCGTCCGCGCTGGCGCTGGCCCGCCCGGGCCGCCTCGGGGGGCACGTCGAGCAGCACCAGGTGGAGGGTGCGGCCCCGGCGCACCGCGTGGCGGGCCAGCCAGCGGCGCACCCAGGCCTGGGTCCCGCAGTCGTGGACGACGACCGCCTCGCCGGAGCGGAGCGCCCGCAGCAGCCCGTAGTAGTGGGCGGCGCGGACCAGAGGGCGGTAGAGGGCGTACGGGAGTAAGCGGGGCAGGGCAGCCGTGAAGCGGTCCCTGGTGTCCTGGGAGTCGATGGCGCGGGCGGTGACCGCGCGCCGGATCAGGGTGGACTTGCCGCTGCCGGGCAGCCCGGAGACGACGACGACATCCCCGGGGGCGAATTCCAGCCGCCGCGGTCCGTCCCCCGCCCCACCGCGCAGGTCGCGCACGGCCGGCGGCCCCTTCTCGGCGGCGGGTGGTTCCCGCCGCACCGCGACCCCCCTCCGCACCACCCCCGCGTACGGTCGCAACGACATCGGCACTCCCCCTGTCGAGTCACCCCAGCACCTGCCCACAAAGTGTAAAGAAAAGGTAATGCGCGGCAAGTCTCCCGGACGGGAGGCCGGGCGGTGGCAGGGGCGGGGGTACCGGGCGCCGGGGCCGCCCGTCCTGCGTGCGATGATGTGCGCGCAACTGCATACCGGCCGTTTGAATCCACGCGGGAGAGTCCCGGCCACCGTGTGTGCCGGGCGCCGAAGGAGCAAGTTCCTCCCTTGAATCTCTCAGGCCCCGTACCGCGTGGATGAGGCAGATCTGAAAAGCGAGCCGTCACCGGCTCCACCCAAGGTGCAAGCCGACCCGTCAGGGGCCTCTCGGCGAACCTCTCAGGTTCCGATGACAGATGGGGAGGGACCGTCCTCGTCGTCATGCCCTGCGCGCCCTGGGAGCCACCTCATGAGCACCGCCCCCCGTACGACCGCCCTCGATGCGCTGCATCGCTCGCTGGGCGCGACCATGACCGACTTCGCCGGCTGGGACATGCCGCTGCGGTACGCCAGCGAGCGTGACGAGCACAACGCGGTACGCACCCGCGCCGGGCTCTTCGACCTCTCCCACATGGGCGAGATCGCCGTCACCGGCCCCGGGGCCGTCCGCTTCCTGAACCACGCGCTCGTCGGCAACATCGGCACGGTCGGCGTCGGCCGGGCCCGCTACACGATGATCGTCCGCGAGGACGGCGGCATCCTGGACGACCTGATCGTCTACCGCCTGGCCGACGACGAGTACCTCGTGGTCGCCAACGCGGGCAACGCCCAGACCGTGCTGGACACCCTGACCGAGCGGGTCGCCGGCTTCGACGCCGAGGTCCGTGACGACCGCGACGCGTACGCGCTGATCGCCGTCCAGGGCCCCGAGTCGCCCGCCATTCTGAAGGCCGTCACCGACGCCGACCTGGACGGGCTGAAGTACTACGCGGGCCTGCCCGGCACGGTCGCCGGGGTGCCCGCGCTCATCGCCCGTACCGGCTACACCGGCGAGGACGGCTTCGAGCTCTTCGTCGCCCCGGAGCACGCCGAGGCCCTCTGGCAGGCGCTCACCGAGGCCGGTGCCCCGCACGGCCTGATCCCCTGCGGGCTCTCCTGCCGCGACACGCTGCGCCTGGAGGCGGGCATGCCGCTGTACGGGCACGAGCTGACCACCGAGCTGACCCCGTTCGACGCGGGTCTCGGCCGGGTCGTGAAGTTCGAGAAGGAGGGCGACTTCGTGGGCCGCGAAGCGCTCACCGCCGCCGCCGGACGCGCCGAGACCGCCCCGCCCCGCAAGCTCGTCGGCCTGGTCGCCGAGGGCCGCAGGGTGCCGCGCGCCGGTTTTGAGGTGGTCGCGGACGGCAAGGTGATCGGCGAGGTCACCTCCGGCGCCCCCTCCCCGACGCTGGGCAGGCCGATCGCCATGGCGTACGTGGACGCGGCGTTCGCCTCGCCCGGCACCGAGGGTGTCGGCGTCGACATCCGGGGCACCCACGAGCCGTACCAGGTCGTGGCCCTGCCCTTCTACAAGCGCCAGAAGTAGGCGTCGGCGCCCGTTCGGGCCCCGCCCACGCCCCGCCCGCCGGGCCGAACGTGACGCAGTCGCGTCTCATCCCGTAAGACCATCGTTCATCAGCACCCACCCGCGTACAGGAGAATTCAGGTCATGAGCAACCCCCAGCAGCTGCGGTACAGCAAGGAGCACGAGTGGCTGTCGGCCGTCGAGGACGGCGTGGCGACCGTCGGCATCACCGAGTACGCGGCCAACGCGCTCGGTGACGTCGTGTACGCCCAGCTTCCGGAGGTCGGCTCCACGGTGACCGCGGGCGAGACCTGCGGCGAACTGGAGTCGACCAAGTCCGTCAGCGACCTGTACTCGCCGGTCACCGGCGAGGTCACCGCGGCGAACCAGGACGTGGTGGACGACCCGTCCCTGGTGAACTCCGCCCCCTTCGAGGGTGGCTGGCTGTTCAGGGTTCGCGTCGCGGAGGAGCCGGGGGATCTGCTCACCGCCGACGAATACACCGAGTTCTCCGGCAACTGAGACCCAAGGGACCGCCTGATGTCGCTTCTCAACTCCTCCCTCCACGAGCTGGACCCGGACGTCGCCGCCGCTGTCGACGCCGAGCTCCACCGCCAGCAGTCCACCCTCGAAATGATCGCCTCGGAGAACTTCGCTCCGGTCGCCGTCATGGAGGCGCAGGGCTCCGTCCTCACCAACAAGTACGCCGAGGGCTACCCGGGCCGCCGCTACTACGGTGGCTGCGAGCACGTCGACGTGGTCGAGCAGATCGCGATCGACCGCATCAAGGAGCTCTTCGGCGCCGAGGCCGCGAACGTCCAGCCGCACTCCGGTGCGCAGGCGAACGCCGCCGCGATGTTCGCGCTGCTCAAGCCGGGCGACACGATCATGGGCCTGAACCTGGCCCACGGTGGTCACCTGACCCACGGCATGAAGATCAACTTCTCCGGCAAGCTCTACAACGTGGTCCCGTACCACGTCGGTGAGAACGGCACCGTGGACATGGACGAGGTGGAGCGCCTCGCCAAGGAGTCCCAGCCGAAGCTGATCGTGGCCGGCTGGTCCGCCTACCCCCGCCAGCTGGACTTCGCCGCCTTCCGCCGCATCGCGGACGAGGTCGGCGCGTACCTGATGGTCGACATGGCGCACTTCGCGGGCCTGGTCGCCGCGGGCCTGCACCCCAACCCGGTGCCGCACGCCCACGTCGTCACGACCACCACGCACAAGACCCTCGGCGGTCCGCGCGGTGGCGTGATCCTCTCCACCCAGGAGCTCGCCAAGAAGATCAACTCGGCGGTCTTCCCGGGTCAGCAGGGCGGCCCGCTGGAGCACGTGATCGCGGCCAAGGCCGTGTCGTTCAAGGTCGCGGCCTCGGAGGAGTTCAAGGAGCGCCAGCAGCGCACGCTGGACGGTGCCCGCATCCTCGCCGAGCGCCTGGTCCAGCCGGACGTCACCGAGGTGGGCGTCTCCGTCCTCTCCGGCGGCACCGACGTGCACCTGGTCCTGGTGGACCTGCGCAACTCCGAGCTGGACGGCCAGCAGGCCGAGGACCGGCTCCACGGGATCGGCATCACGGTCAACCGGAACGCCATCCCGAACGACCCGCGCCCGCCGATGGTCACCTCCGGCCTGCGCATCGGTACGCCGGCCCTGGCGACCCGCGGCTTCCAGGCCGAGGACTTCACCGAGGTGGCGGAGATCATCGCCTCGGCCCTGAAGCCCGCGTTCGACGCCGAGGACCTGAAGGCCCGCGTCGCCGCGCTGGCCGAGAAGTTCCCGCTGTACCCCGGCCTGGGCAAGTAGCAACCGCCCGTTCACGGGCATTTTTCGCAGGTCGGGCGGGGCATCGCGCACACTGGAAGGTGAGCGCGGTGCCCCGCCGCGTTCCGTACGGGGCACCTCCCCCGCTCCCCTCTGCTCCCCCCACCCCCCTTTTCGTTTCGCCGGTGGACAACGGCGTCCGCCCAGCTAGGAGTCTCCCCGTGGCCATTTCGGTCTTCGACCTGTTCTCGATCGGCATCGGGCCGTCCAGCTCCCACACCGTGGGACCGATGCGGGCGGCGCGGATGTTCGCGCGCCGGCTGAAGAACGAGGGCCTGCTCGCGCCGACCGCCTCGATACGCGCCGAGCTGTACGGCTCCCTGGGCGCGACCGGCCACGGCCACGGCACGCCGAAGGCGGTCCTCCTCGGCCTGGAGGGCGAGTCCCCCCGGACCGTGGACGTCGAGTCCGCCGACGCCCGGGTCGAGCAGATCCGCACCACCGGCCGCATCAGCCTGCTGGGCGCCCACGAGATCCCGTTCGACGCGGACGAGCACCTGGTCCTGCACCGCCGCAAGGCGCTTCCGTACCACGCCAACGGGATGTCCATCCACGCGTACGACGAGACCGGCGCGCTGCTGCTGGAGAAGACGTACTACTCGGTGGGCGGCGGGTTCGTCGTCGACGAGGACGCGGTCGGCGCCGACCGGATCATCCCCGACGACACCGTCCTCGCCCACCCCTTCCGCACCGGCGACGAGCTGCTCCGCCTGGCCCGGGAGACCGGACTCTCGATCTCCTCGCTGATGCTGGAGAACGAGAAGGAGTGGCGCACCGAGGAGGAGATCCGCACCGGTCTGCTGGAGATCTGGCGGGTCATGCAGGCGTGTGTCGGCCGGGGCATGTCCCGCGAGGGCATCCTCCCCGGCGGCCTCAAGGTCCGCCGCCGCGCCGCGAACTCCGCCCGCCAGCTGCGCGCCGAGGGCGACCCGCAGACCCACGCGATGGAGTGGATCACCCTCTACGCCATGGCGGTCAACGAGGAGAACGCCGCCGGTGGCCGGGTCGTGACCGCCCCCACCAACGGCGCGGCCGGCATCATCCCCGCGGTCCTGCACTACTACATGAACTTCGCGGCGGGCGGCGCCACCCCCGAGGAGAAGGACGACAGCGTCGTCCGCTTCCTCCTCGCGGCGGGCGCCATCGGCATGCTCTTCAAGGAGAACGCCTCGATCTCCGGCGCCGAGGTCGGCTGCCAGGGCGAGGTCGGCTCCGCCTGCTCCATGGCCGCCGGCGCGCTCGCCGAGGTCCTCGGCGGCTCCCCCGAGCAGGTCGAGAACGCCGCCGAGATCGGCATGGAACACAACCTCGGCCTCACCTGCGACCCGGTCGGCGGCCTCGTCCAGATCCCCTGCATCGAGCGGAACGGCATGGCGGCCGTCAAGGCCGTCACCGCCGCGAAGATGGCCCTGCGCGGCGACGGCACCCACAAGGTCTCCCTGGACAAGGTCATCAAGACCATGAAGGAGACCGGCGCGGACATGTCCGTGAAGTACAAGGAGACCGCCCGGGGCGGTCTCGCGGTGAACATCATCGAGTGCTGAGGCCGTAGGCCCTGACCGGCGCGTTCCCATGCGGTCAACGACGGGGGCTCCGCCCCCGCCACCTGCCCTGCTCCCCTTCGGCGATCTGGCACGCCTGGTCGCCGAAGGGGAGATGGACCTGTCCGCACCCGGCCGCTGCCTACGTCGCGGCGCACGGAGCGGGGTCGGCGAACTCCAGTCATCGCCCGCGAGCTGGGGGCGCTCTCCGTCATCCGCCCCGCCGTAGAGGCGGTGCTCGCCTGATGGTCAGCCCAACTCGGCTCCCCAGGTCCCCGGAGGCACCGCCGCACGTGGCCCGTCCCGGACAGCCCTCGGGGTCGCGGGTCGAGCCGGTCTCGACGGGCTGACGAGGAGACCGCCGGACCGCCAGGGGCGGCCCGGCGGGACGTACGAAGACGCGCCCTCAGCCCCGGTCAGGCGTTCATGAACTGGTCCACCCGCAGCGCCCGGTCGACGATCCGTACGTCGCCGAGGGTGCCGTGGAAGACCTGGCTGACATTCCCGGCCCACTGGTAGCCGCCCACGAGGAACGGCTTGTGCAGCGAGGCCAGGCCGACCGCCTTCGAGGTGGGGTTGCGGCCCTCCTCGCAGCCGTTCACGTAGAGCTTGCTCGCCTTGCCGTCGTTGACGACGGCGACGTGCCACCACTCCTGCTGCTGGAGCAGGTGGCTCCACGCGGTGGTCGCTCCGTCCATGTTGAGCGGGTAGGCGTTCCACTGGATCTCCAGGGAGCCGCTGAGCCCCAGCGTCATGACGGGTTCGTCGGCGGTCGACGTCGGGCCGTTCTTCCCGGCCTCGGCGGCGGTGCCTGCGCGGCTGAGCATCGAGGACCAGCCGTTGCGTCCACCGTCCCAGTCGGCGGGCACCTTGAAGAACAGCTCGATGGTGTAGCCGTGCGGGAAGGTCTCGGCGTTGACCGGGGCCCTGTCGACGGTGCGGAGGTACGCGCCGCCGACCGGGTTGCCCTGGCCGGCGAAGACGAGGCCGCCGTGTCCGGGCTGGTCGGGGTGGTGGTCGCCGGTCCAGGTCAGCGCGTTCGCGGCGGCGCCCGGGACCTGCTGGAGGACGAGGTCGTTGCCGTGGCCCGTCTGGTCCTGGACGACCGTACCGGCGGGCAGGCTGCCGCCTTCGGTGCCGGAGCCGTCGAACCGCCAGTACGCGAGGGTGCCGGGAACCAGCATGCGCCGGGCGGCGCGGGGCGCCCGCTCCGGGACCGGGGCGAAGCCGGCGAAGCGCTTCTCGAAGTCGATGTCCATGGAGAAGTAGTCGACCGGGGAGGTCAGTTCGATCTCCTGGGCGGCGGCCGCGTTCAGCTCGTCCTCGGCCGCGCGTTCCCGCATCCACGGCGAGAACGTCGCGATGTCGATCCGGCCGCGGTTGAGGTCGAAGCGGTACGAGCGCAGCATGCCGGAGCCGCCGTAGTAGCGGTCCTGGTAGTTGGTGATGTGCAGGTGCACGTCGTTGCCGGCGCTGTTCTTCTTCACGGTGGAGCCGGGCGGCCAGTAGTGGCCGTTCAGAGTGAGGAAGACCTGGTCGTTGTCCTTGATCAGCCCGTCCCACATCTGCTGCCCGTACGCGGAGAGTTCGGCGGAGCCGTCGTCGTACGAGCCGACGATCTCGTGGGTCGTCACGATCACCGGCAGCGTCGGGTTCGCCCTGATGACGGCGTTGGCCCAGGCGAACCCCGCCGCCGACATCCGCCAGTCGAGGGAGAGCACCATCCAACTTCGGCCGCCCGCGCGGAAGATGTGGCTGGTGTTGTAGCCGTCGGGGCTGGAGGAGTGGTACGCGGGCGACTTCCTGGCGCGCGCCGGGCCGAAGGTGTCCAGGTACGGCGTCCGGCCGCGCTGGTCGTCGCCGCCCACGTCGTGGTTGCCCGCCAGCACTCCGTACGCGGCGCCCGCGTCGTCGAGCATGTCGAACACCTTGGTCACGGCGGCGTACTCCTCGGCGTGACCGTTGTTGGTCACGTCGCCGAGGTGGGCGAGGAACACGATGTTCTCGTCCCTCCCGCCGGCCCGCCCGGCCGGGTCGAGCACGTACCGGAAGGACGCCTCCATCGGGGCCGGGTGGATCCGGTCGATGTCGAACATGTACTGCGTGTCGGGCATGACGACGAAGGTGAACCGCGGGCTCTCCGGGTCCGGGCTCCACGTGCCGCGCGAGCCGTGGCCCTTCCTGTCGTCCGAACCGGAACCGTCCGAACCGGAATCGTGCGCACCGGACGAGCCCCTGTCCGACGCGAAGGCGGGTGTCGCACCCAGCAGTCCGGTCGCCGTGGCGGCCGCCCCCGCGCCGAGCACACCGGCGCCGCGCAGGAAGGTGCGCCGGCTCCTGGCCGCGAGCCCGTCGCCGTCGAGATCGGCGGTACGCGGACAGCCGCAGCCGGCCGCGTGTGCGTCCGCTTCCGTCGACGGGCTTCGCACCGGCGCGTCGGGGCTGCCGTCAGGGGTGGTGTGCATACGTGCTCCCAGCAACGAATCAAGTGGATGCACGCACGCTAGAAAGGTCACCGGGGCGGGCGGATGTCGCGCCGGCGGCCGGCCGCCCAACACTCGGACAACTCCGTGACCAGGGACGGAGCTCCCGCTCCCCTACAACTCCACCTCGGCCCAGATGATCTTCGCGTCGTGGGTGTAGCGGGTGCCCCAGCGGGAGGCGAGCTGGGACATGATGAAGAGGCCCCGGCCGCCCTCGTCGCCGGCCCGGGCGTGGCGCAGATGGGGGGCGACGAGGCTGGCGTCGCGGACCTCGCAGGTGAGGGCCTGGGTACGGACCAGGCGCAGGGAGAGCGGCGGGGTGCCGTAGCGCACGGCGTTGGTGACGAGCTCGCTGACGATGAGCTCGACCGCGTACAGCGCGTCCTTGGGGACCTTCCACTCGCTCAGGTGCGAGCGGGTCACGGTGCGGGCCTTCGCCGGGGCGCCCGCGTCGGGGTCGAGCTCGATGGTGACCACCTGGGCGGGGCTGACCTCGGTGGGGCGGGCGAGGAGCAGCACCGCGCCTTCCGGGTGGGCGACGGGCCGGTAGTTGTACATGATGGCGTCGGCGATCTCCTGCAGGTCCCGGTCGGCCGGCGTGAGCACCTCGTCGACGGGGCGCAGACCAGGGCGTTCGCGCAGGTTGCTGCCGCCGCTGTGCATGACGATGAGGCTGCCCGGTTCGAGGGTGATCTCGGCCGTGGCGAAGGGAGCGTTCTCGGTCGCGGAGAGCGGTGGCCCCTCGGGCAGGTCGAAGGACTGCGGGGTGCCGTCCGGGCGGACGATGTGGGGAAGAGGCGCACCGGCCCGGGCCACCGTCCAGAGCCGGGTGAACGGGTCGTACTCCCCGTAGAGGCAGGTCGCCCTGAGGGGCCGGTGGCGGAGGGCGTCGCCGACGGGGAGCGCCGCCCGCTCCTCGGCGAGCTGGACGGCGATGTCGTTGACCCGGGAGAACAGTTCCTCGGGCGAGAGGTCGAGGGCGGCGAGCGTACGGACGGCGGTGCGCAGTTGGCCCATGGTCGTCGCGGTCTGGACTCCCTGGCCGTCGACCCGGCCGACGACCAGGGCGGTCCGTGCGCCGGAGAGGGAGATGGTGTCGAACCAGCTGCCGCTGTTGCGGCCGGGCAGGTACACGTGGGCGGTGTCGACGGCGATCGGGAACGCGGGGCCGGCCGGCAGCAACCGGCGCTGAACGGTGGAGGCGACGGTGTGGTCGCGTTCGTAGCGCCGCGCGTTGTCGACGCTCAGCGCGGTGTGCGCGGCGAGCGTCACCCCGAAGGAGAGGTCGCCCTCGTCGTACGGCTCGCTCCCGCCGCACCGGTAGAGGCTGACGACGCCGAACGCGGTGCCGCGCAGCGCCAGGGGCGCCACGATCATCGAGTGCGACCCGAACTCCTCGATGGACCTGGCCCGGTCGGGGTCGGTCTCGTACCAGGGCAGGCCGGGGGTGAGCTGCACCAGGCGGGGGCTGAGGTCGCCGAGGGAGAGGGAGTACGGGGTCGGGTGCGGCATCTCCCGTACGTCGCCCACCGGGTGGGCGGCCCCGCCCGCGCCGAGGGGGCCCCGGAACGCGATGCGGCGCAGCGGGGTGCCCCGGGGCGGTGGGCCGGCGGGGGCGTCGGCGCCGCGCAGCACGTCGTCCACGATCTCGACGACCGCGATGTCCGCGAACCCGGGGACGAGCGCCATGACCAGTTCCTCGCAGGTGACGGCGAGGTCGAGGGACTGGCCGACCCGTTCGCGTACGGCGTCGAGTGCCGCGGCGCGGGCGGAGTTGCGCTCCTGGGCGGTGATGTCCGCGGCGAGCACGAGCAGCGCCGCCGGTCCCGGGGCGGAGGCGTCCGGCAGTGCGGCGGTGTCCGTGCCGGAGCCGGCGGCCAGCGGGTGGAACGCGACGGCGAAGGTGCGGTCGGTGCCGGCCGGGTCGGTGCGGTACGCCCTGACCACGCCGACGGGGCCGGCGCCGCCCTCGCCGGGGTGTGCGGCCCCGGTGGTCCGCGCGGACGCGGCCGGCCGGGGCGAGGGGGGTGATGCGGTGCCGACGGGCTCCGGGGTGCCGGCTCCGAGGGCGCGTACCGCCGCGTCCGGGTCCTCCAGCCGGAACACGTCGGTGAGCAGCCGTCCGACCACCTGGTCCGGGGCCTCGCCGAAGGTGAGCGCGCCGGCCCTGCCGATGCGCAGGTCCCGGTCGACCACGTACGTACGGATGACGGGGGCGGTCACGAGGGCGTGCAGCAGAGCGGGGGGTGCCGGGTCGCCCGGGGGGACCGCCGACGGGAGGTCGTCGTCCGGCACTGCTCCACCACCGCCCTTCGAACACGACTTCGCCTCACACCACCTTGGGACCCGCGAAGCGCTCGCGCCATCGGGGGGCGTACGGACGGAGGACGGGCGCGGGCGGACGTCCGGCGGGCGGACGGCGGATCGCGGCAGGGCTCCGGAGGGCAGTAGCGCCAAGGGTTCTGGCGGCCGGCCGGTGGATCGGGGGAGAACGCCGACGGTTTCGGGACATCGGCGGGAGGGCTCGCCGCGACCACTCCGAAAGGTGGGTGAGCGCCCGCAATGTGGACATCGGTGCGCCACGGAGTGGACTACGACGGTCATCAACCGCTCATAAAGTCACCAGCGTTCGGCGGCACCATACAATTTCGGTCACGGGCGACTTCCCTCAGCCTTTTGCCCGGGGTTGACTGGGTGTCACGCATGGTGACGCGATGGCGCGGAGCCCGGTTCCACCCGACCGCCGAATACACCCGTTCGGCGGCCCCGGTACGGCAGGGAGAAGGAAGAGGGAGGAACCACCACAACCGCCTCACCTCGCAGGGTGATGCCTTGGCCAAAGAAAATGGGGTCCGGAACGCTGGGTTCCGCCGATTTCCCACGACTTCGCGCTCCGTGTGCGCCCCACGACCACCCGCCGACACCACCCTCCATCCACACCGTCTTGACGAGGGGTACCAATGAGCCAGATCGCGTTACCGGCGTTTCATATGCCGTTCGCCAGTGCCGGATGCAATCCGGGTCTGGAGAAAACCAAGGAGGCCGCCTGGAAATGGGCGGATTTCCATGGCGTGGAGCTTTCTCCGGTGGCCCGGAAGAAAATGATCAGAACCCGGCCGGAGCTGTGGATCTCCCTCATCTTCCCGAACGCTTCCCAGCAGCATCTCGACCTGTTCTGCCAGTGGCTCTTCTGGGCCTTCCTGGTGGACGACGAATTCGACGACGGACCCGCCGGACGGGATCCCCGGATGTGCGGCTCCGCCATCACCCGGCTCGTCGAGGTACTCGACGGGGCCGTGGCGCACTCCGCCATGGAACTCACCCTGGAGGAGCTGCGGAACCGCACGTACCGCGACCGGTCGACGGCCTGGGTACGGCAGTTCCGCAGGGACACCGTGGCCTGGCTCTGGACGTACTACGCCGAGGCGGTCGAACGGGCCGCCGGACAGGTGCCGTCCCGGGCCGCGTTCGTGAAGCACCGCCGGGATTCCGTGGCGATGCAGCCCTTCCTCGACCTCCACGAGATCACTGCGGGCATCGATCTCACGGACGCCGCCCGGAGCCTTCCCGCATACGTCGCGCTCCGGGACGCGGTGACCGATCATTCAGGTCTCTGCAACGACATCTGCTCCTTCGAGAAGGAGGCGGCGATGGGCTACGAGCACAACGCCGTCCGCCTCATCCAGCGCGACCGCGGCGGCACGCTCCAGGAAGCCATCGACGAAGCCGGCATCCAGCTGGCACGGATAGCGGAACGTGTCCGGCGCGCGGAGAAGGACCTGGTCGCGGAGATGGACGCGGCCGGAACGGAGGGGGCGGAACGAATCGCTCTGGAACGGTGCGTGCGGGACTACCGCGGCCTCGTGCGGGGCGACTTCGACTACCACGCACGGGCCGAGCGCTACACCCGCCCGGACCTCGTGGAGCCGGAGGAGCGGAGCGAGCTCTCCCGGTTCTTCGCGGCGTGAACGGTACCGTGCGATCCCCTCACCGGGCGCCGCGGGCGTCCGGTGGGTCCTGAGGAGAGAACTCCCGGGGCCCCGACGGCGTGCGAGGCGCCCACGGCATGCGGCTTCCGGAATTTCGGCGGCGGAACCCCGGAAGCCGCATCCGGCGCCTCAAGGCTGTCCTGTCAAGACCTTGACCTACACCTGGGCGAGTGTTCACTCGATCGCGTGATTTCTCGTGCAACACTGTCACCTCCGGCACCAAAGGTCGGCCGGTTCCCGAGGGTCGCTCCCGTATCTCAGGGGGCGTTCGCACAGATCGCGCCGATGGCGCCGATCGCACCTCAGGGAGAACCCCGACCGGCGGGATCGCCGCTCTCTCATCATCATCCTCGGGGAATCAAACATGAGATCGAAGCGAAGAGTATGGGCCACGGCCGCCGTCGCGACGGCGGCCGTGGCGGGTGTCCTCGTGTTCCAGGGGGTCACCGGCACCGACGACGCCCACGGGGGCGTGGACGCCAAGTCCGCCCCGGCGCAGGCCGACGTGCACAAGAACGAGCTCAAGGTGTCGGCGGACGGGACCACCGCCGACTTCGAGCAGAAGGACACCAGGCCCTTCAGCCTGCTGGGCGTCACCTGGACCGACCCGGCGGCGAAGATATCCGGCACCGTCGAGGCGCGGACCCGCTCGGTGGCGACCGGCAAGTGGACCGGCTGGCTGCCGCTGGCGACCGACATCGACGGGCGCACCGAGACCGGCCAGGCCGGTGTACGGGGCACCACCGAGCCGCGCTGGGTCGGGGCGTCGAACGGCGTGGAGGTCCGGGTGACCTCCGGGGCCGGCTCCACCGCGGGTCTGCCCGCCGGTCTCCGCCTGGACACCGTCGACCCCGGCGCCTCCGGCCTGGACGCGGAGAGCGCCGCGTACGCACAGGACATGACGGAGGGTACGGAGGGTTCCGCCGAGGACGGCGAGACCGCCGGTCCCACCCCGACGGACACCGCGCCGACGCCGGAGGCCCCGGTGTCCCCGACGGCCGAGGACACCCCGGAGACCGGCGAGCTGCCCGGCACGGCCACCGACGAGCCGACGTCGGACCCGACGACGGCGGCGCCCACCACCGGGGCGCCGAGCGTGACGGCCACGCCGACCACTCCGGCACCGACCCCGACGACGGCCGCTCCCACGCCGACCGTGCCGCCCGCACCGGTGTCCACGATGCCGAAGCCGCCGATCGTCAGCAGGGCCGCGTGGGGCGCGAACGAGAAGCTCAACGACGAGGCGCCGGAGTACACGACATCGGTCAAGGCCGTGTTCGTGCACCACACCGCGCAGACGAACGACTACTCCTGTGCGGACTCCCCCGCCATCATGCGGAGCCTGCACGCCTTCCACGTCCAGTCGAACGGCTGGAAGGACCTGGGCTACAACTTCATCGTCGACAAGTGCGGGACGATCTTCGAAGGCCGCAAGGGCGGTGTGGACCAGCCGGTGTTCGGCGCCCACACCTACGGCTTCAACCGTGAGACGGCCGGTATCGCGGTCATCGGCATGTACACCGACACCAAGGCCGCGACCGCCGCGACCACGGCGGTGGCCAGGCTCGCCGCGTGGAAGCTCGGCCAGTACAAGGGCGACCCGGCCGGCAGGACGACGCTGGTGGCCGGCGCGACCCAGTCGAGCGGCACCGGCATCGCGTACACCGCGGGAAAGTCCTACACCTTCAACCAGATCTCCGGTCACCGCGACGGCTTCAACACCGAGTGCCCCGGCACCGCGCTCTACGGGCAGTTGGGCGCGATCCGTTCCGCCGCGGCGGGTCCGGTCACCGGTCTGGCCATCTCCTCGGTCACCGGGAGCAGCGCCTCGGGCGCGACGACGTACACGCAGTCGAGCGTCAAGGTCGCCTGGACGTCGACCACTCCGGCCGCCCTCGTCGCCAAGTACGAGCTGCTGGTCGACGGCAAGGTGGTCGCCACCACGAACGGCAGCACGACCTCCGCCTCGGCGACGCTCGCGGTCGGCACCCACAAGGTGCAGGTCCGGGCGACGCATCAGTCGGGCAAGGTCGCGCCGCTCTCGGCCGCCGCGACCGTGGTCGCCGAGAAGACGGCGCCCTCCTTCACCACGAAGCCCTCGCTGGCGCTGAGCGCCGGCACGGTCAGCACCACGGCCGTCCCCCTGACGCTGAAGTGGAAGGCCGCGGACGGGATCGCGCTCAAGGAGGTCCGGCTCACCGCCCCGGTGGCGAAGACCTTCACGGCGACGACGACCAGTGCCGCCCAGACCGCCAAGCCGGGCGTGGCGACGACCTGGAAGATGACGGCGTACGACCGTGCGGGCAACACCGCCGCCGCGTCCGTGGCCGGTACCCCGGTGATCCTCCAGGAGACCTCCACCACGCGCACGGGCACGTGGACCGCGAAGTCCTCGTCGAGCTACCTCGGCGGGAAGTCGTACTCCAGCAGCGCCAAGAACGCGAGCATGACCTGGACGTTCACCGGCAGGTCGGCCGCGCTCGTCGTCTCGCGCGCCTCGACCTCGGGGCAGGTGTACGTCTACGTGGACGGCAAGAAGACGGCCACGGTGGACCTGAAGTCCTCCACCACCAAGTACCGCGACGCGATCTGGACGAGCACCTGGTCGGGCGCCGCCAAGCACACGGTGAAGCTGGTCGTGGCCGGCACGAGCGGCCGGCCCGCCATCACCACGGACGGGCTGGTCTACCTCAAGTAACGCTCGTGCGGCAGTACGTGTGACAGCGCGCCCCGGCCGGAAGTCCACCGGCCGGGGCGCGCTGTCGTGCTCACGGCCTCGTCGTGCTCACGGCGTCGTCGTGCTCACTGTCGCCGTGCCCGTGTCGCGGGCGCACCGGAACCCGCCGTGGCCGGTGGAGGAGTCGGGGGTGTTGTGGGAGCGGGCGGCTACCCGGTAGCGGTTGCAGTAGGAGGCGTGGCAGAGGTAGGAGCCGCCGCGGATGACACGTCCGCCGGGTCCGGAGGCGTCGGCGCACCACTCCCAGACGTTGCCCGAGGTGTTGTGGAGGCCGTACCCGTTGGGCGGGTAGGCGGTGACGGGTACGGTGCCGGGGCCGCCGGGCCGGTCGGAGCGGTGCGGGAAGTCGCCCAGCCAGGTGTTGCAGCGTTCCTCGCCACCGGGGGTGAACTCGTCGCCCCACGGGTAGCGGGCGCTGTTCAGCCCGCCCCGGGCGGCGTACTCCCATTCCGCCTCGGTGGGCAGGCGCAGCCCCGCCCAGGCGCAGTAGGCGAGGGCGTCGTCGTGGGAGACGTGGACGACGGGGTGGTCGGCGCGGCCCGTGACGTCGGAGCCGGGGCCTTCGGGGGCGGACCAGGAGGCGCCCTCCACGCCGAGCCACCAGGGGGCGCCGGGGACGGTGCCGACGACGTGGCGCCGGGCGTCGGGGTGGACGAGCTGGTGGAAGACGAAGGAGCTGCCGAAGCGTTCGGCGTCCGTGCGGTGTCCGGTGGCCCGGACGAACGCGGCGAACTGTGCGTTGCCGACGGCGGTGGTGTCGATGGCGAAGGCGCCGACGGTGACCCGGCGGGCGGGGCCCTCGTGGTCGGCCCGGTACCCCTCGTCGAAGGCGTCGCCCATCCAGAAGGTCCCGCCGGGCAGTTCGGCCAGGGTGTGTCCGCCGGCCCGTACGTTCCCCGGGGGCGGCGGGACGGCGGGTATGCCGAGCAGCGCGGGGCCGCGGTCGGCGCCGGTGCCGTGGCCGGTGCCGTGCGGGGTGCGGCCGGGGGCGCAACAGGGTCGGTCGGGCGTGCTCATGCGGAAGCTCCGGTGGTGACGTTCTGCCGTGGGTGGCGTTCTGCGGTACGGGGCCGGCGGGCGGCGGTGCCCGCGTCCAGGATCGCGGGGGCGCCGGCGCACGTCGTCGGCGGGTCCCGGTACACGCCGCCGGTGCGTGCGGTCGGGCCCCGGTCCGTCCACCCGTCGGCTCTTGGGACTGCGTCCGACGGGGAAGTACCCCATTCTGGAGGGCACCCGATCCTGGAGGGCACCGCGAAAGGGCCGAGGCACATGCGCGAGAGACATCCGGACGACCGCCCGACCGTCACCACCTTCCACGGAGCCGTGCGCGGAGTCCGGGAGAACGGGGTGGTGGTCTTCCGGGGCGTCCCGTACGCGGCTGCCCCCGTGGGCGCCCGCAGGTTCCGGGCGCCGGAGCCGCCCGAGCGGTGGGCGGGGGTGCGGGAGGCCGTCGCGTTCGGGCCGACCGCGCCGAAACGGCCGTACGACCCGCCCCTGGACGCCCTGTTGCCGGACCCCGAGGTGCCCGGGGACGGCTGGCTCAACCTCAACGTCTGGACGCCCGGCCCGGAGCGGACGGGGCTGCCGGTGCTCGTCTGGATACACGGCGGCTCGCTGCTGCACGGGTCCTCCGCCGTCCCGGTCTACGACGGGACGGCGTTCGCCCGGGACGGGGTGGTGCTGGTCTCGGTCAACTACCGCCTGGGGATCGAGGGGTTCGGCGTGCTCCCGGACGCCCCCGCCAATCTCGGGCTGCTCGACCAGCTGGCCGCGCTGGAGTGGGTACGGGACAACGTCGCGGCGTTCGGGGGCGATCCGGAGCGGGTGACGGTGGCGGGTGAGTCGGCCGGGGCGGTGAGCGTCGCCGCGCTGCTCACCGCGCCGAGGGCGGCGGGGCTGTTCCGGCGGGCGGTGCTGCAGAGCGGGGCGCCGGACGCGCCGGCGCCCGAGGCGGGGCGCCGTACGACGGAGCTCGTCGCCCGGCGCCTGGGCGTTCCGGCGACGGCCGCGGCGCTGGCGGCCGTGGAACCGTCCGCGCTGCTCGCCGCCCAGGCCGAGGTGACCCGCGGCGGGAACCCGCTGACCGGCCGCAACGCGTTCCAGATCGTGGTCGACGGCGACCTGCTCCCCCGCGACCCTGCCGAGGCGCTGCGCGAGGGCGCGGCGGGCGGGGTGGACCTGCTGATGGGGACGAACACCGAGGAGTACCGCCTCTGGTTCGTGCCCAGTGGGCTGACCGAGCGTCTGGGGCGCGTCCGGCTGCGGCTGGCGCTGCTGAAGTTCGGGGTGCCGGGCGCGACGGCGCGCGTGTACCGGGCCAACCGCCCGGACGCCACGCCGGGCGAGCTGCTCGGCGCGCTCGCCACGGACCTGCTGCTGAGGGTGCCCCTCAACGTCCTGGCGGACGCGCGGGTGGGCGCTCCGGGCCGTACGTACCTCTACGAGTTCGGCTGGCCCTCCCCCGTGCGGCGTCTGGGAGCCTGCCACGCCCTGGAGATCGGCTTCGTCTTCGACACCCTGGCCCACCCGGACGCCGTGGCGCTGGCCGGTCCGCACGCCCCGCAGGAGCTGGCGGACGCGATGCACGCGGCCTGGGTACGGTTCGCGGCCACCGGTGATCCGGGGTGGGACGCCTGGGACGCGCGGCGGCCGGTGATGGCGTTCGGTCCGGGCGCTCCCGCCGTGGTGGAGGCGCCCCGCGACGACGAGCTGCGCGGCTGGCCCCCGTACCGCGCGGCGGGCTGAGTTCCAGGGGTGGGCCCCGGTCCGCAACGGGACCGGGGACCGCCGCCGACGGTTCGGGCCGTGGCCCGCCGGACCCGGGTCTCGTCCCGCGTCGGGCTCAGGCCTCGTCCCGTCGGGTTCGGGCCGTGCCCGGTCGGGCTCAGGCCTTGTTCTGCGAGGCCCAGAACTCGTCGAAGGTGAGCAGGCCGTCACCGTTGGCGTCGTGGGAGTTGATGATCGCCTGGGCGACCGTCTCGGTGACGAACGGGTCGCCCAGCTGCGCCATGGCGCTCTTGTACTCGGCGGCCGTGATGAGGCCGTCACCGTTCTGGTCGAAATGCTCGAACGCCTTGCGTGCCGACTCGATGTCCGCCACTTTTCCGCCCCTATCGCTTGTCCGATTGACGGTGGTCAGATTAACGGGCCGACGCGCCCACCCCAGCGGCGGCCGGTGAAGAGCCGGACGGCCGGCCGGACCAGCAGGGCGGCAACGACCTTCCTCCTTCACGAGGCATCTACGAATCATCCACTGAACCTCATATTCATTCACTGAATGCCAGGGATTTCCCTGATGACACCTACGATTCACATCCCAAAAGAGCGCATAGATACCCACATGCCCGAAATGTGTCTTTGGTTTCCCGAGGGCTGATGTGCCATAGTCGTCCCACGACCTCCTCCGACCCGAGCACAGGTCATGCACGCGGCCGTGGACCACCCCCCATTCCACGGCCCCCCACAGAAGCCCCCAGCTCGCCGGACCACGGCGGACGGGGGCTTCTGCGTGTACCGGGGAGCACCCCCCAGGGCGGTCTACCGGTCCGTGCGGTCGGAGATCCGCATCTCGAACCAGGTGATCTTGCCGCGCGGCAGCAGGTCGACCCCCCAGCGGTCGGAGAGCTTGTCGACGAGGAAGAGGCCCCGCCCGCTCACGTCCATCTCCCGCACCGGCATCAGGCACGGCAGGCCGCGCGAGGGGTCGCGCACGCCGATCCGGATCATGCCCCGGCGGCGCTCCATGCGCAGGCCGAAGTACTGCGCCCCGGTGTGCCGTACGGCATTGCCGACGAGTTCCGAGACGAGCAGGACGGCGTACTCGGCGAGCTGCGGGGAGAGGTTCCACTGCCACAGCACCACGGCCGACGCGATCCGGCGAGCCGTCGCGGCCGACTCCGGACGGGAAGGCAGCCGCACGCCCTCCTCGTCGGTCGGGTTGCCGTACAACTCCAGTACATGGCTCGGCTGTTCGTCCTCCGACACCGATACCCGCCGCGCAGCCGTCGCACTTCCGTGCGCGCGCGACTGTTCCCCACCCTCCAAGCCCGCCATGCCCCCCATCATGGCCGGAGCGGACCTCGCCCGGAGCCGTTCCGGGGGAATCCCACCTCCGGAATGGCCGGATCCGGTAGGGAGATCGGCATATGCCAAAGGCATAAAAATGATCTGGACAACCCTGCTGACCTGGGACGGAATACCGGCGTCGCGAAAGGCCCACCCTGGCCGCCTCACCGGCCGGGGTGAACGGTGCGGGCCGGTGCGGGTACCGGCGATGCCGCCCGCACGGATGAATCCGCACCGCCCTCTCGGCGACGTACGACGCACCCACCGACCACGCGCGGCCCGCCCGCACGACGCGTGCGAGCAGGGCCGGCGCGGCCGGCCGGCTCAGCGGAAGGTGGCCTTCCCCGGCCCGTCCTCCATGAAGCTGCGCATGCCGGTCGCCCGGTCCTCCGTGGCGAACAGCCCGGCGAACAGGGTCCGTTCGATGGTGAGACCGGTGTCGAGGTCCGTCTCCAGACCCGCGTCCACCGCTTCCTTCGCGGCCCGCAGCGCCAGCGCCGGCCCCTTCGCCAGGGCCGAGGCCCAGGCGTACGCCTGCGCGTACACCTCGTCCGCCGGAACCACCCGGTCGACCAGGCCGATGGCCAGGGCCTCGTCCGCCCGCACGTGACGGCCGGTGAAGATCAGGTCCTTGGCCCGCGAGGGGCCGACGAGACGGGCGAGGCGCTGCGTGCCGCCGGCCCCCGGGATCACCCCGAGCAGGATCTCCGGCTGGCCCAGCCGGGCGTTCTCCCCGGCGATCCGGAAGTCGGCGCAGAGCGCCAGCTCGCAGCCGCCGCCCAGGGCGTACCCGGAGACGGCGGCGACCACCGGCTTGGGGATGCGGGCGACGGCGGTGAAGGAGTCCTGGAGCGCGCGGGACCGTACGACCATCGCCGCGTGGTCCATGTCCCGCATCTCCTTGATGTCCGCGCCGGCCGCGAACACCTTCTCTCCCCCGTGGATCACCACGGCGCGCACGTCGTCGCGGCGGGCGGCCTCCTCGGCCAGTTCCTTCAGCCGGTCCTGGGTGGCCACGTCCAACGCGTTCATCGGCGGCCGGTCCAGCCGGATCGTGCCGACGCCGTCCTGTACTTCGAGGGTTACGGTCATGGGGGCAGGCTAAGTGCTGTCCCGGCGGATGACGGGGGCCGGCAGGGGAGGCGCAGGTCACGTGCCCGTTGCGGGGGCGCGCTCCGCGGCCGGCCCCGTGGCAGGATTCACGCATGCCGATCGTTTCCGTGTCTCCCGAAGTGTCCATCGCGTACGAGAGCTTCGGCGATCCCGGGGACCCGCCCGTCCTGCTCGTGATGGGTCTCGGCGCGCAGATGCTCGCCTGGCACGAGGACTTCTGCCGCGCGCTGGCGAACCGCGGCCGGTACGTGATCCGGTACGACAACCGTGACTGCGGGCTGTCCACCACGTTCGACGAACACCCTGTCGACACGGGCGAGTTCATCGCCACCGTCAGCTCCGGCGACATCCCCGCCGCCCTCGCGATGGTTCCCTACCGGCTCCGCGACATGGCCGACGACGGACTCGGCCTGCTCACCGCGCTCGGTATCGAGCGCGCCCACGTGGTCGGTACCTCGATGGGCGGGATGATCGCCCAGACGATGGCCCTCTCCTCCCCGGAGCGGGTGCTGACCCTGACGTCGATGATGTCGTCGACCGGCGAGAGTGAGTACGGCCTGTCCAGCCCGGAGGCCCAGGCGGCGGTGTCCGCCCCGAAGCCGGCGGACCGCGAGGGATACGTGGCGGCGGCGG
This sequence comes from Streptomyces sp. NPDC001770, assembly GCF_053596135.1. Classification (NCBI taxonomy): domain Bacteria; kingdom Bacillati; phylum Actinomycetota; class Actinomycetes; order Kitasatosporales; family Streptomycetaceae; genus Streptomyces; species Streptomyces sp. NPDC001770. The sequence goes on from NZ_JBSFFN010000004.1 coordinate 265,164, forward strand.
AGAGGGAGCTGGTGTGGGCCTCCAAGCGGTACGGCGACGCCAAGGCGCTGCGTGAGCTGGCCGCCGCGAGCTACGACCGGTCGTACCGCCCCGCGGGGACCGGGCGGCAGCTCGGCGCGATGATCCTCAGCGGTTCACGCGCGGACGCACTCCGCGGACTGCGGGTGCCGACGCTGGTGATCCATGGCCTGGACGACACGCTGATCGACCCCAGCGGCGGAAAGCGCACCGCGGAGCTCGTGCCCGGTGCGGAGCTCCTGCTGGTCCCCGACATGGGCCACGACCGCCCCCGGGAGCTCTGGCCGGTGCTCGTCGACGCCCTGGTGTCACACACCGGCTGAGCGGGCCGTCCCCCGGACGCGCCCCGACGCCCCCGCCCGCGATCGGCACCGGCACGGGCACCGGGCATGGAACGGGCGGTGGGCATGGAACGGGCGGTGGGCCCGGTGCCGTTCCCAGGCACCGGGCCCACCGCCCGTTTCCAACCGCTCGGTTCTCAGCCGCTCAGCAGGGTCACTTGATCCACTCGGACCAGTCCATGTTCCAGCCGTTGAGGCCGTTGTCCGGGGGGATGACCTTGTCCTTGGAGTTCTTCACCACGACGACGTCTCCGATGATCGACTGGTCGTAGAACCAGCCGGCCGGGGTCTGCCCGTCGTTCCCGCCGCGCACGTCCTGGAGCCCGACGCAGCCGTGGCTGGTGTTGGTGGTGCCGAAGATGCTGGAGTTGCCCCAGTAGTTGCCGTGCACGAAGGTGCCCGAGGTGGACAGGCGCATGGCGTGCGGCACGTCCTTGATGTCGTACTCCCCGCCGAAGCCGACCGTGTCGCCGTTCATCCGGGTCACCCGGAGCTTCTCGCTGATGACCATCTGGCCGTTGTACGTGGTCGTGGCCGGGGCGCCCGCCGAGATCGGGATGTCCTTGAGCGTCTTGCCGTCGCGGACGACGACCATCCGGTGGGTGGAGGCGTCGACCGTGGAGACCTGCCTGCGGCCGATCGTGAAGCTGAAGGACTTGGCCTGCTTGCCGTAGACGCCGGGCCGTCCCTCCACGCCGTCGAGGTTGAGCTCCACCGTCACCTTGGTGCCGGAGGCCCAGTAGTTCTCGGGGCGGAAGTCGAGGCGGTCGTTGCCGAACCAGTGGCCCTCGATCGGCACGCTGGGCTCGGCCTTGACCGTGATGGCCTTCTCCACGGCGTCGGGGTCGGTGATGCCCCGGGTGAAGTTGATGGAGACCGGCATGCCGACGCCGACGGTCGAGCCGTCCTCGGGGGTGTACTGCCCGATGAAGGTGTTCTTCGGGACCAGCGTGGTGAAGGTGGTGTCCTTGGCCGACTGGCGGCCCTTGGAGTCTTCGGCGATGGCGTGGACCGCGTACTTGGTGGACGCCGCGAGGTGCCGTTCGGGCGTCCAGTTGGTGGCGTCCGCGGAGAGGGTGCCCTGTACCTCGGCGCCCTGGGCGTCGACCACCTTGACCGCGGTCAGCTTGCCCTTGGCGGCCGAGACCTTCAGCGCTCCGCTGGTCTCCACGGAGGTGGCGCCGTCCGCCGGTGCCACGGTCACGACCGCCTCGGAGGCGGCGGTGTCCTGGACCTGGCCGCTGCCGCCCTTGGCTCCGGCGCCACCGCCGCCGCCCGCACCGCTTCCGCCGGAACCGCCGCAGGCCGTCACCAGCAGAAGCAGTGCGCCCAGCAGCACCGCGAGGATTCCGGGGCCCCGGCGCCCGCGCGTCCCCCCGCCGGTCCCGGCCGCACACCCTCGTATCGGCTTCCCGCTCATCGTGGTCGTCTCCCCTCGCACGGCCTGGCCCGACCGGGCCCCGCACACCCCCGCGCGTCGAACATGCGCGCCTATCGAGAAGAAAACCACACGGTGCAACGCGGTGAAGTACTGGGGATGTCACCGTTCAGTCCCAAGTGCCGCCGGAACAAACGCAGGTGACACGGGGTGCGGAGACGCTCACGGGGGCGGGGTGTCACCGCCCCGCACGGGGCACCTCCCGGAGGGCCGAACCCGCTTTCCACCGCTTCCAGTCGAGGTTCCAGCCGCTGAGTCCGTTGTCCGGGGCGACCGTCTTGTCGTCGGAGTTGACGACCTCCACGACGTCGCCGACGAGGGTGCGGTCGAAGAACCAGCCGGCCGGGGCGGACCCGCTGCCGCCCTTCTCGTCCCGCAGCCCGATGCAGCCGTGGCTGACGTTCTCGGAGCCGAAGGTGTCCTCGGGTGCCCAGTAGTTGCCGTGCAGGAAGGTGCCGGACTCGGTGAGCCGGATGGCGTGCGGCACGTCCTTGATGTCGTACTCCCCGCCGAAGCCGACCGTGCGCCCGTCCATCCGGGTCACCTCGTGGAGCTCGCTGACCACCATCTTCCCGTTGTAGGTGGTGGTCTTCGGCGCCCCCGCGGTGATCGGCACGGTGCTGACGAGCTCGCCGTCGCGGCGCACCTCCATGGTGTGTTCGGAGGCGTCGACCAGGGAGACCTGGGAGCGGCCCACGGTGAAGCGGACGCGCTTGTTCTGGCTGCCGTACACCCCGGGCGAGCCCTCCACGTCCCGCAGCCCGATGTCGACGGTGACCACGGTGCCCGGCTTCCAGTACTTCTCCGGGCGGAAGTCGAGCCGGTCCTTGCCGAACCAGTGGCCGGACACCTCCACGGCGGGGTCGGCGGTGACCTTGATGGCGCGCTGCACCGCGGCACGGTGGGTGACGGGGCTGCTGAAGTCGAAGGAGACGATCATCCCGGTGCCGACCGTGGAGCGGTGCTCCGGTTTGAAGTAGCCGATGAAGTGGTGCCCGGGGATCAGCGTGGTGAAGGTGGTGTGCCGGGCCGACCTGCGCCCGGCCCCGTCCACCGCCACCGCGTCGACGCTGTACTTCGCGGCGAGCCGGAGCCGTCCCGCGCCGCCGGCGGGGGTCCACCGGCGGCCGTCCTCGGAGATCCTCCCGGTGATCCGGTCGCTCCGGGCGTCCTCGATCTGCGAGACCTCGACGCTCTCCAGGTGCCCGTCCGGGACCTCCACCCCGATCCGGGTGGAGGCCGGGACGTTCTTGGCGCCGTCCGCCGGAAGGATCCGGATCGCGTCCTCGGGGGCGCGGGCCTTGCCGTTGACGAATGGAATCCCCCCGGTGCAGCCGGTCAGTAGGGCCGCGGCCACCAGTAGTCCTGCCCATGTCAGCACGGCGGCCGGACCGGTCCGTGCTCTCTTCGCTGTGTGAGTCACGCACCCACCAACGACCAGGGTCGCTCCGGGGAAACGTGAGTGTGGGCCTCCCGGTGGGCAGAACAGGGGGGAGGACTTCACCGGGAGGCCGCGGCCGGGACGCCGTGGGCGCTTCCCGTCTTGCCCGTCCCCACGAGCCGCAGGAGGCCGGGAGTGTCGAGCGCAGCCGAGCAGGAAGCCGCGCAGGAGCCGGTACGACCGGTACGCGCGGGCGAAGGGCCCTCGGGAAACACCACCCGTGTGCCGCACTCCGGTGCCTCCGCCTGGAGCCCGGACGGAGCCGTACCGCCGCCGGTGTGGCCGGGTGCGCCCATGCCTCTGGGGGCGCGGTTCCGGGTGGGTCCGGACGGGGTGGCGGGCACCAACTTCGCCCTGTGGGCGGGCGGGGCGGAGGCGGTCGACCTCTGCCTCTTCGACGAGGCGGGCCGCGAGACGCGGTGCCGCCTGACCGAGCTGACCCATGAGATCTGGCACGGTTTCCTGCCGGGGGTGCGGCCGGGCCAGCGGTACGGCTACCGCGTCCACGGCCGCTGGGACCCGTGGACGGGGGCGCGGTGGAACGCCGCGAAACTGCTGCTCGACCCGTACGCCCGCGCCGTGGACGGCAGTTTCTCCCTGCCGCCCGAGGTGTACGGCCACGTGCGGGACTGGCCGCAGCAGCACGTCGCCGACACCGTGCGCGACGAGCGCGACTCGGCGCCGTTCGTACCCAAGGGGGTCGTCGTGGACGACGACCCGCGGGGCGACGAGTGGATCGACGACCGGCGCCCCAAGACTCCCTGGGCCGATTCCGTCATCTACGAGCTCCACGTGCGCGGGTTCACCAAGCTGCACCCGGGCATCCCGCCCGAGCTGCGCGGTACGTACGCCGGTCTCGCCCACCCCGCCGCGATCGAGCACCTGAAGCGGCTGGGGGTGACGGCCGTGGAGCTGCTGCCGGTGCACCAGTTCGCGCACGAGGACCATCTGCTCCGGCGCGGGATGCACAACTACTGGGGCTACAACTCGATCGGCTACTTCGCCCCGCATGCCGACTACGCCGCGAGCGGTACCGCCGGGGCGCAGGTCGGCGAGTTCAAGCGGATGGTGCGCGCCCTGCACGACGCGGGGATCGAGGTGATCCTCGACGTGGTCTACAACCACACCGCCGAGGCCGGCGAGCTGGGCCCGACCCTGTCCATGCGCGGGGTCGACAACCGCGGCTACTACCGCCTCCAGTCCGACGCCCGCCGGTACGCCGACTACACCGGCTGCGGCAACACCCTGCACGTGGTGCAGCCGCACGTACTGCGGCTGATCACCGACTCCCTGCGGTACTGGGTCACCGAGATGGGCGTCGACGGCTTCCGCTTCGACCTCGCGGCGGCGCTGGCCCGCTCGATGCACGACGTCGACATGCTCTCCCCGTTCCTCGCGGTGATCGCCCAGGACCCGGTGCTGCGCCGGGTGAAGCTGATCGCCGAGCCCTGGGACGTGGGGAACGGCGGCTACCAGGTGGGCGCCTTCCCGCCGCTGTGGACCGAGTGGAACGACCGCTACCGCGACGCCGTCCGGGACTTCTGGCGCGGCGCGCTGCCCGACGTACGCGACCTCGGCTACCGCCTCTCCGGCTCCAGCGACCTGTACGCCTGGGGCGGGCGGCGCCCGTACGCCTCCGTCAACTTCGTCACCGCGCACGACGGTTTCACCCTGCGCGACCTGGTGAGCTACCACCACAAGCACAACGAGGCCAACGGCGAGGGCAACCGCGACGGCACCGGCGACAACCGCTCCTGGAACTGCGGCACGGAGGGCGAGAGCGACGACCCGGAGATCAACGCGCTCCGCCGCCGCCAGCTGCGCAACCTCCTCACCACGCTGCTGCTCTCCACCGGGGTGCCGATGCTGGTGGCCGGCGACGAGATGGGGCGTACGCAGGGCGGCAACAACAACGCCTACTGCCAGGACAACGAGATCAGCTGGGTCGACTGGTCGCTGCTGGAGGACCCCGGCTGGCGCGGGCTGACCGAGCTGACCGCCCGGGTGCTGCGGCTGCGGCACACCCATCCGGTGCTGCGCCGACGGGCGTTCTTCTCCGGTCGGCCCCAGACCGCGGACGGGCTGCGGGACCTTGCCTGGTTCACCCGGCACGGCGAGGAGATGACGGCCCAGGACTGGTACGCGCCCGCGGCGACGCTCGGGCTCTTCCTCTCCGGGCGGGACATCCCGGGCCGGGACGCGCGGGGCGAGCAGATCGTGGACGACAGCTTCCTGGCGGTCCTGCACGCGGCGGAGCACCCGGCCGGCTTCCTGCTGCCGGGCCCGCCGTGGGCCGCCTCCTACGAACTCGTCCTCGACACCTCCCGGGAGGACCAGGCCGAGGCACCCGGCACGGTCCACGCGGGCGGCACGGTGCTGACGGTGCCGGGGCGCTCGGTTCTGCTGCTGCGGGTGACGGCGTGAGGGGGTGACGGTGCGACGGACACCGGGGCCCCCGCCCTGGTCCGCCGCCGGGGCGGAGCCGGGGCTTCCGGACGGCCGGAAAACCCGATGAGTCTTGTCAGTGGTGAAACATAGGATCGCCCCTGATGCCCGAGAACCCCGCCGAGCGCACGGACCGGTCCACCGTGCGCGCTCTCAAGCGTTTGTGGCCCTATCTCCGTCCCGTACGCGCCCGTTGGTTCACCGCCGCGCTCGTCGCGGTGGTCGCGTCCGGGCTCGGGCTGGTCATCCCGCTCGTGCTCAAGTGGATGGTGGACGGCCCGGTGGCGGACCGTGACCCGGGCGGGGTCTGGCTCGGGGCGCTCTGGCTGCTGCTCCTGGGCCTCCTGGAAGCGGTGCTGTTCGGAGTGCGGCGGTGGCTGGTGGCCCGGCCGCTGGCCGGGGTCGAGGCGGGCATGCGGGCCGACCTCTACCACCGTCTCCAGCGGCTCCCGATGGCCTTCCACGACCGCTGGCCGTCGGGTCAGCTGCTGTCGCGCGGCACCACCGATCTGATGCTGGTACGCATGTTCCTGGCGTTCCCGCTGACGTTCCTGCTGGTCAACTCGGTGACGATCGCCATCGGGTTCGTCATCCTCTTCCTCCAGGAGTGGTCGCTGGGGCTGGTGCTGCTCGCCCCGGCGGTCCCGCTGATGGTCCTCAGCTCCGTCTTCGAGTCGAAGTACTCGCTGGCCGCGCGCACCGCCCAGGACCAGGTCGGCGACCTGACGACGGTGGTCGAGGAGAGCGTGCTCGGCATCCGGATCATCAAGGGCTTCGGCCGCCACCGCAGCCAGGCGCGGGCGTTCAAGGAGCTCTCGCACCGGCTGCGCTCCACCGAGCTGACCAAGGCCCGGCTGCTGGCGGGGATCTGGGCGCTCATCACCGGGGTGCCGGAGCTGGCGATCGGCGCCGCGCTGGTCGTCGGCACGGTCCAGGTGGCGGACGGCGACCTCTCGGCGGGGACGCTGGTGGCGTTCCTGTCGACGGCCCTCGCTCTGCGCTGGCCGGTGGAGTCGATCGGCTTCCTGCTCGCGATGAGCCAGGAGGCGGCGACCGCGACCGACCGGTACTTCGAGGTCATGGACGTGGCGGAGGAGAGCGGGCCGGCCTCCGGTGCCGAGGCGGGCGGGGTGCCCGGAAGCGCTTCCGGGATGGTTTTCGAGGGGGTCTCCTTCCGCTACCCGGACGCGGCCCCGGACTCCGTACCCGTGCTCGCCGGGATCGACCTGCACGTCCGGCCGGGCGAGACGATGGCGCTGGTCGGCGCCACCGGTTCCGGCAAGACGACGCTCACCGCTCTGGTGCCCCGGCTGCACGAACCCACCGGCGGGCGGATCACCCTGGACGGCGAGGACATCGTCGCCATGGACCGGGCGCGGCTGCGGTCGCTGGTGTCGGTGGCGTTCGAGGAGCCGACGCTGTTCTCCGCGACGGTAGGCGAAAACGTCCTGATGGGCGCGGGCGGCGAGGACGGCACGGGCGGCGAGGACGGCGAGGACCTGGCCCGGGCCCTCGGGGTCGCGCAGGCCCAGTTCGTCCACGACCTGCCCGAGGGCACCGCCACCCAGGTCGGCGAGCAGGGGCTGAGCCTGTCGGGCGGTCAGCGCCAGCGGCTCGCGCTGGCGCGGGCTGTTGTCGGCCGGCCGCGCTTCCTGGTGCTGGACGACCCGCTCTCCGCGCTGGACGTGCACACCGAGGCGCGGGTGGAGGCGGCGCTGCGGCAGGTGCTGGCGGAGACCACGGCGGTGATCGTGGCCCACCGGCCGTCCACCGTGATGCTCGCCGACCGTGTCGCACTGCTCTCCGGCGGCCGGATCGCGGCCGTCGGCACGCACCAGGAGCTGCTGCGGACGAACCCTGAGTACGCCTGGCTGATGTCGGGCTCCGCACACCCGGGCATCACGGTCGCCGAGGAGGCCACGACCCCATGACCAGTACCACTACCGCGGGCGCTCCGTCCGCCGACGGCTCCCCCGCCCCGGAGGCCGGCGGCCCCGGCGCCGCCCCGACGCCCGGTGACGCGTTCGACCTGGACGCGCTGCCCACTCCCCCCGGCGCCACCCGGGCGCTGCTCGCCTCGCTGCTGCGGCCGTTGCGCGCCCGGGTCCTGGTGACCGTGGTGCTGCTCCTCGTCCAGCAGGCCGCCGTCCAGGCGGGCCCACTGCTGGTGGCGTACGCGATCGACAGCGCGGTGCCCGCGTTCCGGGACTCCGACCACGGCCCGCTGATCGCGGTGGGCGTCGGCTACGCGCTCTGCGCGGCGGGCGGCGGCCTCCTCCAGTACGCCTTCATCCGGGGCTCGGCCCGCATCAACCAGGACGTGCTGCTCGACCTGCGCGGCCGGATCTTCCGGCACGCGCAGGCGCTGAGCGTCGACTTCCACGAGCGCTACACCTCGGGCCGGCTGATCTCCCGGTCGACGACGGACGTGGAGTCGCTGCGGGAGCTGCTCAGCGAGGGCCTCCAGGAGCTGATCACCGTGGTCCTCTCCTTCGTCTTCATCTCGGGGATGCTGCTCTGGCTGGACCTGGGCACCGGGGCCATCGCGGTGCTCTCCTTCGTACCGCTCTATCTGCTGGTGCGGGTCTACCAGGCGCGGGCGGGCCGGGCGTACTCCGTGCGGTCCTCCGCGATGGCGGCGGTGATCGTGAAGTTCGCCGAGACGATGAACGGCATCCGGCCGGTGCGGGCGTTCCGGCGCGAGCGGTCCAACGACGCCGTGTTCGCGACGCTCAACCACCGCCACGAGCGGTCGAACGGCGACGCCCTGCTGGAGATGGCCCGTTACGTGACGGGCTCCCGGCTCGTCGCCAACATCGCGGTCGCGGGCATGGTGCTGTGGGGCGCCTACCGGGTCGCCTCGGGCACGCTGGCGCTGGGCGTGCTGGCGGCGGCGGTGCTCTACCTGCGCCGGCTGTACGACCCGATCGACCGGCTGGCGATGTTCCTCAACTCCTGGGAGTCCGCGGCCGCGTCCCTGGAGAAGATCGCGGGCCTGCTCGCGCAGACCCCGTCCGTGCCGGAGCCCGCCGCCCCGGTGGAACTGCCCCCGCTGCGCGGCGAGCAGCCGGGCCGGGAGGTCGTCTTCGACGGGGTCAGGTTCGCGTACCGCACCGGCGGCGAGGTGCTGCCGCGCTTCGACCTGACCCTGCCGGCCGGGCAGACGGTGGCCGTGGTCGGTTCGACGGGTGCGGGCAAGTCGACGCTGGCGAAGCTGCTGGCCCGGTTCTACGACCCGACCGGCGGCCGGGTGCTGCTGGACGGCGTCGACCTGCGGGACCTGGGCACGGCGGAGCTGCGGCGCGGTGTGGTGATGGTGACGCAGGAGGCGTTCCTGTTCTCCGGGACGGTCGCGGAGAACATCGCGATCGGCCGCCCGGACGCGACGCCCGAGGAGATCGAGCGGGCGGCGAAGGCGATCGGCGCGCACGAGTTCATCGAGGGCCTGCCGGAGGGGTACGACACCGACGTACGCAAGCGGGGCGGCCGGATCTCCGCCGGGCAGCGCCAGTTGGTCGCGTTCGCGCGGGCCCTGCTGGCCGACCCGGCGGTGGTGATCCTCGACGAGGCGACCAGTTCCCTCGACATCCCCGGCGAGCGCGCGGTGCAGCGGGCCATGGACACGGTGCTGCACGGCCGTACGGCGGTGGTGATCGCGCACCGGCTGTCCACGGTGGAGATCGCGGACCGGGTGCTGGTGATGGAGCACGGCCGCGTCGTGGAGGACGGCTCGCCGGCCGAACTCATCGGCGGCGAGGGCAGGTTCGCGGGACTGCACCGGGCTTGGCGGGAGAGTCTGGCCTGAACGGACGGGCCCGGTGGCGCCGGGCCAGGCGTGACGTGGGGCCGATCCCGGGGAGGGGCGCGCGCTGGTCCGCCTAAAGGGCGCGAAGAACCCGGGTGGCGCGGAGGCCCCGGGCCGGCGGCTGTCGCTGCCGGCCGAGTTCGCGTTGACCTCGCACCAGCCCGGTGCGGCGCACTCCGCGTTCGTCCGTGCCGACCGGGTGGTGCTGGTCGGCGGGAGGAACGGCCGCACCGGGCCGAGCGCGATCGCCGGAATCGACCCGGAGCGGGGGCGGTTGGCCTGGCGGCACGCCTTGCCGCCAGGTGTTCCTGTTCGAGGACGCCTTCGAGGTACTGACGGCGGTCATCCTCGTGACCGGCGACCGGATCGTCCTGGTCACCGCGCCGGCCAAGGGCAGCTGCCGCGCCACCGTCCTCGCGGGCGGGGTCACCTCCGGGGACGGGGACCACGGCCGGCGGTACGGCTTCGTCTGGGACCAGCCCCAGGCGCCGCGCGACGCGCGCACAGGGTGCCGATGGGACCGCACTCTTCCGCTGGTCGTCGGCTTCCGGCTGGTGCTGCCGGACGCCAAGGGCGCCTTGGACCTCGCTCCCTACTTCGGCACCCTGCACCCCTCCCGGCGGCTGGCACCGGGCGAGTACGTGCTCACCGGCGGCACCGGCAACGAGATCGTCCGGACCCCCGGCCGGCGACGACTGATTCAGGCGCTCCCGGCACTCCCGGCGCTCTCCGGCAGGAGTTCGGCGAGCAGGCCGCGTACCCGCCGCTCGATCTCGTCGCGGATCGGGCGGACCGCGTCGACGCCCCGCCCGGCGGGGTCGTCGAGCTTCCAGTCGAGATAGGTCCGGCCGGGGAAGACGGGGCAGGTGTCGCCGCAGCCCATGGTGATGACCACGTCGGATGCCCGTACGGCATCGGCGGTCAGCACCTTCGGGGTCTCGGCGGACAGGTCGATGCCGGCCTCAGCCATCGCTCGTACGGCGGCCGGGTTCACGGCGGCGACGGGTGCGGAACCGGCGGAGCGGACCTCGACCCGGCCCTCGGAGAGGTGGCTGAGCCAGGCGGCGGCCATCTGGGAGCGGCCCGCGTTGTGGACGCACACGAAAAGCACGGACGGCCTGGACTCGGACACCGCTTCGGACTCGGTCTCGGACATGGCTTCAGACACGGGCGGAACCTTTCACATCGGCCGCCGGTCCGGCTGTCGTGTCGGCGGACCGGGGGAAGCGGTGGCGTACGGCGAGGGCGACGTGGACGAGGCCGATGAGGACGGGGACCTCGATGAGGGGGCCGACGACTCCGGCGAGGGCCTGGCCGGAGGTGGCGCCGAAGGTGGCGACGGCGACCGCGATGGCGAGCTCGAAGTTGTTGCCCGCGGCGGTGAACGCCAGCGTCGCCGCCTTCGGGTAGCCGAGTCCGAGCGCGCGGCCGGCCGCCAGGGACCCGGCCCACATCAGCGCGAAGTACACCAGCAGCGGCAGCGCGATGCGGACGACGTCCAGGGGCTTCGAGGTGATGGCGTCGCCCTGGAGGGCGAAGAGTACGACGACGGTGAACAGCAGTCCGTACAGGGCGAAGGGGCCGATCCGGGGAACCAGCTTCTTCTCGTACCAGGTGCGCCCCTTGGCCTTCTCGCCCAGGCGACGGGTGAGGAACCCGGCCAGCAGCGGGATGCCGAGGAAGATCAGTACGGAACGGGTGATCTCCCACACCGACACGTCCAGGGCGGTCTGCTCCAGCCCGAGCCACCCGGGCAGCACGCTGAGGTAGAACCAGCCCAGCGCGGAGAACGCGAGCACCTGGAACACCGAGTTGAGGGCCACCAGGACGGCGGCGGCCTCACGGTCGCCACAGGCCAGGTCGTTCCAGATGATCACCATGGCGATGCAGCGGGCCAGTCCGACGATGATGAGCCCGGTGCGGTACTCGGGCAGGTCGGGCAGGAAGATCCAGGCGAGCGCGAACATCAGCGCCGGGCCGACGACCCAGTTCAGCACCAGGGAGGGGACGAGCAGGCGCCGGTCGCGGGTGACGGTGGAGACGCGGTCGTAACGGACCTTCGCGAGGACCGGGTACATCATCACGAGCAGGCCGAGCGCGATCGGCAGCGAGACGCCGGTGACGGTCACCTTCGCGAGCGCGTCGCCCAACCCCGGTACGAGGCGGCCGAGGCCGAGACCGGCGGCCATGGCGGCGAGGATCCACACGGCGAGAAAGCGGTCCAGGAACGACAGCCGCCCGGCGACCGGCGCGGTGGTCCCGGAGCTGGTACCGGTACTCACGAAGCGGTCCGTGCGGACCCGGGTGATACGGGCAGAGGCCCACCGGCAGAACCGGCGGGGCGGGTGAGGACCTGGGCCAGCTGGTCGGTCGTCTCGGGCAGCAGGCGGTAGTACACCCACGTCCCACGCCGCTCGGAGTCGATCAGCCCGGCCTGCTTCAGCAGCTTCAGGTGATGGGAGATCGTCGGCTGCGACAGGTCGAAGGCCGGGGTCAGGTCGCAGACGCAGACCTCCCCGCCCGCCCGCGAGGCGATCATCGACAGCAGGCGCAGGCGCACCGGGTCGCCCAGCGCCTTGAACACCTTCGCCAGCGCCTGCGAGCGCTCCTCGTCCAGCGGGGTGGTCAGCAGACCGGGGCAGCATCCCCCGGCACCGTCCTGGTCGAGCACCACGAGCTCTTGTTTCGACATGCTTCTATATTGACGTTTCTCGATTCTGGATGCAACCTTGAATCGACAGGCATCGATACAACCTGATCAGGGAGTCCACCATGTCCCGTGTCCAGCTCGCGCTCAACGTCGCGGACCTCGAAGCGTCCGTCGTCTTCTACTCGAAGCTCTTCGGCACCGAGCCCGCCAAGCGGCGCCCCGGCTACGCGAACTTCGCCCTCACCACCCCGCCGCTCAAGCTCGTCCTCATCGAGGGCGAACCGGGCCAGGAGACCCGCCTCGACCACCTCGGCGTCGAAGTCGGCAGCACCGACGAGGTCACCGCCGCCACCACCCGTCTCAAGGACGCCGGGCTCGCCACCTTCGAGGAGAACGACACCTCCTGCTGCTACGCCCTCCAGGACAAGGTGTGGATCCACGGCCCGGGCAGGGAGCCGTGGGAGGTCTACACCGTCAAGGCGGACGCCGACCGCCTCGGCAAGAGGCCTGCGCTCGCGCCCGGCGGGGACGCCTGCTGCGCGGACCGGCCGGAGACGGGTGAGGCCCCGACGACGGGTGCGACGACGGCCGGGGGATGCGCCTGCGGCGCATGAGCCGACCGGGGCGAACGGGAGACGACCCCAGCGGAAGCCGATGTCCGAGCAGGACGTGGAGCCGTGGTACATGACGGCACCGGATCCGGACGCCGCCCCGGTTCCGGCGATGCAGCCGACAGCATGCCCAGCCCGATCCGCGCGATCCGGACCACCCCCGGCTGAACCGCTACTTCCTCTTGCTTCGGGCGACAACGATGGGGATCACCACGCAGGCAAGGGACAGGACGAACAGGACCAGTCCCAGCGTGCCTCCGGGGGTCCATCCCCCTCGCGCCAGAGCCATGGCAGCCACCTTCACGTGAGCCTGGTGTGTGGGTACTTCAGCTTCGGTGCGCGGACCTGAAGGCGAACCGGACAGCGATGCAGAACGCGTCGACGACGACAGCGACCAGAAGAACCGGGAACGCGGCCCCCCAACCACCCATTGCACCCAGCACCACGGCCAGGATGTAAAGGAAGACGGATGAGGCGACCACGATCGCGCCGTTCCTCCGAACCGCATCGCGCGATCCGTACAGATCCTCAGAGATTCGAGCCATCCGAATCGCCTCCATAAGGTGCGTTCACACATTGACGATCGGTGGAGTTGCCGTAGGCGTCGGCGAGGCAGGAGTAGCTCCTCCCGCTCCTCGTCATGGAGTTGAGGGTGCCCGCCGGTTCCCGGACGAATCCTGTGTCGTTCGTGCCGTCGCGCGCCCGGTCGGCGTGGTCCCGTTCGGCCTCCGGCCACGCCGCCCGATCCCCCGACGCCGGCACCGGGACAGCGTTCAGTCGTGGAGCATGTCCACGAAGTCCCACGAGTGGCCCGGAGGATGGCCGGCATACAGGTGGCAGGGGTCCTGGTGGATCGCGGGGAGCGTCCGGTCGGTCACTTCGCACGGCGGGACGACCGCGTACGTGACGTGGTCGGCGTCGTTCCAGTACACCCACATGTCACCGTGCTCGAGCCCGAGGTGGTCGAGGTGGTCCGCGTGGTCACCGTCGTGGTTCTGCGCGAGTTCGCAGGTCACCGCGCGGGGTACGTCGGTCAGCATGTGGTGGTCGGCCAGGTCCACCCATGGCGCGCGGCGGGAATCGTTGCAGTGGTAGTACAGCGCCTCCGTCATGGCGTGTCGCCCTGGTCGTCCACGTGCTCGTCCACATGCTCACCCGGGCGCTCGCCCAGGAGGGGGCCGACGGCTCGGCGGGCGGCCTCGTCCAGCAGGTCACCGAGCGGGTCCACCACGTCCCATGAATGCCCCGCCGGGTGCCCAGGAGGCAGAGTGCACCGGTCCACCTTCTCGGGCCGGCTGATCAGCCACGTGACGGCGCGGCACGAGCGGGACTCCTCGAACCGGGCCGGGAGGCCTGCGCTCCAGTACATCCAGAGGTCGACGCCCGAACCGTCTTCCGCGCCGCCGATGAAGGCGGCGTGCTCGACGCCTTCGGCATGCTCGCCCAGCTCGCAGAGCGTGTACTCATCAAGTAAGGAAAGTTGGTCGATCGGCTGCTCGGACGCCCCCTCCATGGCGATCAGGGCGACCAGCGCGTCAATCTCGGGGACACGGCGTACAGCAGTGCATTGCAGCACGAGAAAGCCTCACGGAAGTGTCGTGGACAAGGAAAGGAGTCCCGCCCAGCCCCCGGGGGAGGAGGGGCGAGCGGGGCCGTTGCCCGCACTGCTGGACCAGGTGCGGCGGGGCGGGCCCGTCCGGCCGGTCCCCGGGGGTGCGGAACCGGCGGACGGGGGCTTACGGGGAGTACGGGCTCCGGCGCGTACGGTTCCGGTGCTGCGGCTCCGGACCGAAGAGCAAGTTCCTACCGATCCCGGCCACTTGGACCAGGCCGCGGAGGGCCGCCACCGGTTCACGCGCGCTCGGCACCTTCACAGCACGTCACCCCGACTCCGCGCGTTGCAGCGGGCGTTCTCGGCCCGCAGTCGCTCCATCGGCGTCGCCGGCCTGACGACTCCGGGTTCGGCTTCCCATTCGAGCCCGCCACCGAGGGGGCGCAGCGACCAGTAGGGGCCCGCGACGCCTCTGAACTCACCGATGCGGCCATCGCGGCCGGTGTCCACCATCACCGTTCCGATCGCCGGCGGCGGAGGGGCAACACCAGGTGCGAGCACGACCACTCCTCTCTGTAGCTGTTTCGCTACCGGGGGTGCTCAGAGTGGCCTATCGTTGTGATGTCCTCAACCCGCGAGGTGCGAAGGAAGGGTTACGCCGGGACATGGTGAACCGGAGAGAGTTGAACCCCGAGGCAAGCCCGGAGGCGGCTTATGGCGCGCGCCTTCGGCGCTTTCGGGAGGACCGAGGGTGGACACAGGATGCGCTGGCTGCGAAGGGGGCATATTCCAGCAGACATGTCTCTGCGGTCGAAACTGCTCGCAAGTCGCCAACCCTTGGCTTCTCAAGAGATGTTGATGCGGCTTTCGGTACGGCGGACACCGCCGATTCGTTCGAACGCGAGTGGCGCGAGATCCGTCAGGGATCGCTGATCGAAGGCTTCCCGGAGTACGTTTCCCATGAGGCTCGGGCAGCAGAGATCAGGCTGTACGAGGTCGGGGTGATTCCGGGACTTCTGCAGACCCCGGCCTACGCGTCAGCCATCGAGGGCGGCCAGGTCAAGCGCGGAGCTGCGACACCGGAGCAGGCCGAGGAGCGAGTGGCCCTGGTGGCACAGCGGCAGGAAGTGCTGGTGCGGCGCCGTCCGCCCCTGGTCTTCGTGGTGCTGGATGAAAGCTGCATCCGTCGCCCCGTGGGGCCCCCTGCCGTCTGGGACGCGCAGCTGGCTCGCCTGTTGGAGTTCGCCGAGCTTCCGAACACCGCGCTGCACGTGGCCCCGTTCACCATGGGAGAGCGTCGCGCCTGCACCCTCCCCGTGACCGTCCTGACGCTTCCCGACCGCTCGCTCATGTCCTATGCGGAGTCGTCCCAGCGGGGGCATCTTGAGCGGGAAAGCCGGTACGCGCTCGCAATGTTGACGGCCTACCATCAGTTGCAAACCGAGGCGCTCTCCCAGGCCGCGTCTCTGGACATGATCGAACAGGTACGAAAGGGCACCCCGTGATGACCGAGTCCCCCCGTTGGTTCACGTCCTCGTACAGTGGTGGCGGCGGGCAGTGCGTCGAGGTCGCTGTCAACCTTGCCACGTCGCACAACATCGTCCCCGTCCGCGACTCCAAGGTCACGAGCGGTCCGGTCCTGGACATCTCCACCACCTCGTTCGCCGCGTTCGTGGCAGGCGTCAAGACCGAAGGGTTCGCAGGCTGACCACCGAGCGGCCCTGTCTCAGCGGACAGCCCCACCGTGTGCGCACGGTGGGGCTGTCCATCGTGCGGCAGGACGTTCCGAACGAGGCTCCAGCCCGAGCGGTCGGCCCCCTGCGTAGATGCCACGTTCTCGGGCCGCCCCGGCTCCACACCTCACATCAGTGGCCGGGTTCACGCAACACCCCTGCCGTCTTGTGCACTTGTCGACCCAAGGGGGTACCCCGGGGCGCCCTCCACGCGCCATTCGCCGCTACTCACCCGCCCCGCGCTCCGAACGATCCACGGCCGACTGCCCGTCCTGGGTGATCAGCAACGGCTCGTCGTAGCGGATCACGATCGGCGCGTTCGCCTCCGCCCGTGCGCGGTCGGAGGCCGCCGCGACCTCCTCGTAGGTCCACTCCTTGTACAGCCGCTCTCCGTGGGCATCGGTGATGTCGATGACCAGGCTCGTCCACTCCTCGGCAGGCTGTTCGGGGACGAGGCCCAGTTCGTACGTGGCGTCCCGGAGGAGGGACTCGGTGACGCGTACGCCGGTGAGTCTCTCGGCCAGAGCGAGGACCGCCGCCTTCCGGTCGAACCTGTCGACGTCCGGGGCGTTCTCGTCGTGCTCTCCCTCGGGAGTCAGCGGACAGCCGACTTCCCGCAGCAGAGGCACCAGCTCGTCGGGGCTGCTGCCGTGGCGGGCCGAGGGGCCCTCGAAGGACGTGCGGAGCTCACCCTCCTCGTACCGGTCGAAGAGGTGGATGGGCTTGCCGCCGTTGGTCGAGTGCACCACCACCCTGCCGCCCTCCGACAGCTTCTCCACGCCCGGCAGCCCGAGGCCCCCGTCGAAACCGAGGACAACCGTCCAGTCGCCGTTCTCGCCCGGGGTGTTGAAGGCGCCCGCGATGTAGGACTCGTCCCAGTGGTCATAACCCCCCTCGGCGCGGTGGGCGTCGTCCGCCTCGGTCAGCCCGGCCGTCCCCTCTCCGGTGCCGCGCGGTTCCGCCTCCACCGCGCGCAGCACCTCGTGCGGGCTCCGCCCCTGTATCAGGGTCATGGTGTATCCCCACTCCAACATGTGGTCGAAGAGGGGCGAGTTGCGGATCCAGGCGTAGTCGTGCGCGGTCACCGAGTTCATACGGCGCAGTGTGCCCGACGCCACTGACAAGGCCCGGTGCGAACCGGTTGCCGTGCGATGCCGCCGCGCCTGCCCCGGCCCCGCTCGACGGACGAACGGCAACCAGCTCCCCCACACACCCGCTCACGGTTCACCGCGCACCCGCTCCGCCGACCCGCAACGCCCCCGGTCGTACCACCCACGTCACCGTCCAGCCCGGCCCGGTACAGTCCGCCCATGGCAGCACGAATCGACCTCACGCTCGATTGCACGGACGCGCAGCTCCTCGCCAGGTTCTGGCGGGAGGCGCTGGGCTATGTCGACGAACCGCCGCCCGCCCCCTTCGCGACGCGCGCGGAGTGGCTCGCCCAGTTCGACCTGCCGGAGGGCGAGTCCGTGGACGACGGGGCCTGGCTCTGCGATCCGGACGGCGTGGGCCCCCGGCTCGCGATCCTCAAGGTCTCCGAGCCCAAGTCGGCCAAGAACCGGCTCCACATCGACATCCGGGTTCCGGGCCACGGCACGCGCGACGAGCGCTGGGCACGGATCATGGCGGAGGCCGTTCGCCTGGTCGCGGCGGGCGGGGCCGTGCGGGAGGAGTTCACCGGGCACCATCTCGTCATGGCCGATCCCGAGGGCAACGAGTTCTGCGTCGCGGCGGGCCCGGCCACGGCCCTTGTCTGAGCGACCGGCACGACCCGCACGAGGACCTCACGGAACCGGGCACGGTACGGCGATGGAGGCGGCGCCGCACCGCCGCTCGCGTCGGACGACGCGTGTGGGTCGGCGTCCCTCAGGAGGCGGCCGGCCAGGACACCGCCGGCAGTCCGGGCGAGGAGTCGGCCGGGCCGGGAGCGCCGCTCGGGCTGTCGGGAGCGCCGACCGGACCAGGTGCGCCGCTCGGGTTCGGCGGAAAGACGGATATCCGGTCGCTGATGTCCGCGGGGGTCCGCCGCCTCGGCGGTTCGATCGCCTGCGGGGTGCCGATGTACAGCCGCCCCAGCGGACGTTCCTCGGGATCGAGGCTCAGAAGCCGTCCCGTCCGCCCGGATTCGGTGAACCCTCCCGTGTGCCAGGTACTGCCGAATCCGCGGGCGTGCAGCAGCAGCATCAAGGAGTTGACCATGGCGCCGACGCCGGCGAGTCGCTCCCATCCAGGGACGGGGCTGTCACGGTCGGGGTCGCGTCGGTCGGGGCTGTCACGGTCGGGGTTGGTGCGACGGGCTTCGGTCAGTGACGACGACAGCACCAGAGTGGCGATGAGCGGTACGTCGCGGAGTCTGGAATCCGCGTCCTCCCGCTGGGAATCGGGCCCACCGTGCTCTTCGGCGAAGCAGCGCGCCAGGGTGACGCAGTCCTCGCCGCGCGTCAGAATCCACCGCCACTGCCGGGTGTCCCCGTGATCGGGCGACGCGGCGGCCCCGCGGAGCAGATAGGCGAACTCGTGGTCGCTCGGCGCGGGTCCGACGAGAAGCTGATCGCTGCGGCGGGTCAGCACGGCTGTCATGACGTCCATCGAACTTCCTCTTCCGCTGTCGACGTGATGCGTTGCGCCCACGTTGTGCTCCGTGCTCCGGGTCGCGTTCACCGCCCCGCGGGAGTGGGGGGCGGGGCGGTGAAGTCTCGCGCCCGCTCCGGTCTCCGAAGAGGGCGGAGCGTGCCGGCGGCGTCGCTGAGGCATCGCGGGGGCGGCGCGACGCGATGCGGCGCGCGGCGCCGTCAGGCCAGCGACCGGATGACCTGCAGGGTGGCGTCGATCTCCTCGGGGAAGTTGACGATGCCCGCGGACAGGCGGACGTGAGGAACCCCGTAGGGAGTGGCGTTGGCGATGATCCGGTGGTCGCGGAGGATCCGGGCCACCTTCTTGGGCTCGTAGCCCCGGACGTCGAAGGTGACGATGCCCGCGGAGACCGCGGGGTCGAGCGGTGTGTGCAGCGTGACGTGGTCCATCCCGGCCAGACCTTCCTTGATCTGGCTGTTCAGCTCGGCGATCCGGTCCTGGATCCGCTTGCGCCCGATCCGCCGGTGGAAGTGGAACGCCTCGGTGGCGGCCCACTGGTGCTCGTACGAGTGGAAGCCTCCCGGGCTGACCCATGCGGCCACCGTGGGTCCCGCGGGGAGGCGGTCCTGCCGCCAGGCGTCCGCGGTCTCCCGGTTCATCAGGCTGGGGATCGTCGGCTGGATCAGGGCCCAGTTCTCCGGCTTGGCCCAGAGGATTCCCGTACCGCGCGGACCGAGAATCCACTTGTGCGTGCCGGCCGAGAAGAAGTCGCAGCCCATCTGCGCGACGTCTTCGTCCGCCACACCGAAACCGTGGACTCCGTCCACCACCAGCAGGATGCGGTCCGCTTCGTCGCGGTCACGGTTCAGGTCCGCGATGGCGGCCGCGACCTCGGCCATCGGCAGGCGTACGCCGGTGCTGGAGTGGACCCAGGCGACGGCGAATACGCGGGTGTTGGGGCGTACGGCCGCGCGGATGCGCGCGATGGCCGCGTCCGCGGAGAAGTCCAGCGAGGATTCGTAGAGGGGAATCTGGCGCATGCTCGCGCCCCACTTCTCGGTGGCCAGACGAATCGCCTCGTAGTGCGGGTAGAACTCGTGCGTGGTGGTCAGGACCTCCTGGTCGGGCCGCAGACGCAGCCCGTTGTGGACCAGGGCGAGACCCATGGTGGTGCTGCTGGTGAGGGCGATCTCGTGTGGCTGTCCGCCGACGTACTCGGCGGCGGCGTCGCACACGTCCCGCCACAGCATGTCCTCGTCGCGGCCGAACATGTTGTCGTCCAGGAAGCTGTGCGGGTCTTCGTCGAAAGCCTTCCGGTACTTCGTGATCGCGTCCCGGACGGGGGTCGGGTTCGACGCGAGATAGAAATTGGAGAGATGCACGAGGTCGGGAGAGAGCAGGAACTCCGCGCGGACGGATTTCCAGTCGTACGCCGCGGACGACTGTGCATCCGTTGCGGGGGTTCCGGAGGCGACGGAATGCGACGGATCGTTCAGGGTTTCGGAACGCGAAAGAGACATGATGACTCCTCTGTGAGTTTCATGCGATGTTTTTTGCTCATGCCCGGATGATGAAATCGACGGTGCGGCAAAATCGTTCTCGGCGAATCTCCTGCGATTCCTGGGCAACGTTAATTAGGCCCGAATGGACCGTCAAGCGTGCGAGTCGCCGCCCAGTCGTACACGAACACCCTTCGCGCGAAGGGGACTTGATGGGGTGGCGCCACCGGCGGGCGCCCCGCACATGCGGGCGGGGCGCGCCCCCGTGGGGAAGGCGCGCCCCGCCTGCGGCGGGAACGGGTCAGGAGGCGGAGGCCGCCCGCCCGGCCTGTTCCACGGCTTTGGCGCCCTGGAGGGGGTGGGCGTCCGTGCCCTCGCCGGACGGGACCGCGCCATCGACGGGAAGCCGTCGGTTGACCGCCCAGACGACCAGCGCGCACGCGGCGAAGCCGGCCCCGAGCAGGCTGGATCCCGCCCAGCCGCGGGCTGCGAAGAGCGCGGTGGTGGAGGCCGCGCCGAGGGCGGAACCGAGCGAGTAGAAGACCATGTAGCTGCCGATGACGCTGCTGATGCGGTCGGGGTGGGCGGTGGTGAGCAGATGCTGGTTGCTCACGTGCACGGCCTGGACGGCGAAGTCCAGCAGCACGATCCCGACGAGCGGGATCCACAGGGTCCAGGTCAGTTGCCCGATCGCCGCCCAGGAGAGGATGAGCAGGCCCAGCGCGAGACCGGTGACCGGCATCGCCCGCCCCGCGTCCGCCCATCGTCCCGCTCGGGCCGCGCCCAGTGCGCCCGCGAGGCCGACGAAGCCGAAGAGGCCGATCTGCCCCTCGCTCAGATGCCAGGGCGCGTCCGACAGCGGCAGCGACAGCCCGCTCCACAGCGTCCCGAAGGACGCGAAGAGGAAGAAGGCGATGAGCCCTCGGGACAGGAAGAGGCGTTGGCCGAAGAGCCCGCCGATCGAGGTCACGGCGCGTACGTATCCCGTGGGGCGGCCGGACCGCTCCTCCGTCGGCAGGACGGCGAGGACGAGGGCCGCGAGCCCCACGGAGAGCACCGCGAGGACGACGTAGACGCTCCGCCAGCCCCACAGCTCGGTGAGCGCGCCGGTGACCGCCCGCGCACCCAGAATGCCGACGACCACGCCCGAGGTCACCACCCCGATGTTCCGTCCGCGTTCCTCGGGCGAGGACATCGACGCGGCGTAGGCCACCGTGGTCTGCACCACCACCGCGAACATCCCGGCGGCGGCGAGTCCGGCGAAGGCCACCCAGGAGGCCGTCGCCGAGGCCGTCAGGACCATGCCGGCCGCCGTGACGGCCAGGTGTACGGCGATCAGCCGGCGCCGGTCCACCACGTCCCCGAGGGGCACCAGCAGGACCAGTCCCACCAGATAGCCGAACTGGCCGGTCGAGACGATCCAGCCGGAGACCCCGGGTGCCAGTCCGAGGTCGTGGCCCATCGGCTCCAGGACCGTCTGTGCGGCGTAGATGCTCGCCACAGCGACACCACACACCATCGCGAGCAGCAAGCGCCGCCACGCAGTCATCGCAGACTCCAATCAGTAGCAAATTGCAACCTATTCGACCGTACGGCATGATGGTTTCAATCCGCAACTCAATGGGAGGTGTCATGCCAGGCAGCGCCGCGCGCTCCCCCGAGCCCAGGTGGACCGACCCTGACTGCCCCGTCGCCCGCACCCTCGACCTGGTCGGGGACAAGTGGAGCCTGCTGGTCGTCCGCGACGCGATGGACGGCGCACGCTCGTTCACCGAGTTCCAGCGGCGCACCGGCATCGCGCGCAACATCCTCAGCGACCGTCTCCGCAAGCTGGTCGCGCACGGGCTCCTCACCCAGACCACCGCGGCGTCGGGCCGCCGCCAGGAGTACGTCCTGACCGACGCCGGCCGCGATCTCTTCCCCGCCGTCCTCACGCTCCGGCAGTGGGGAGAACGGCACGCCTTCGCGCCGGGCGAAGCGCACTCCACCCTCGTCGACCGGCACGGCACTCCCGTGCCGGAGGTCGTACCGACCGACGCGGACGGCGGGATCGTCGACGTGGACAACTCCCAGGTGCGGAAGACCGGATGACCGGGGGCCGTCAGCCCCCGCGGGTCAGCTCGGCGCGCAGCAGGTCCAGGCCCATGGGGCCGAGGCTCAGTGCGTGCTGGTGGAAGCGCCTGAGGTCGAACGCGGCTCCGTCGCGCCGGCGTGCGGCGGCCCGGGCCTCCAGCCACACCTTCTCGCCCAGCTTGTAGGCGAGGGCCTGGCCGGGCCGGCCCAGATAGCGGTCGATCTCGAACCCGACGAACGCCGACGGGCCCACCCCGCAGTACGTCGCGAGGAACTCACGGCCCAGCTCCGGGGTCCAGCGCTCCCCCTCGTGGAACCCGGTACCCGTGGGGATGCGGAGCCGCAGGTGCATGCCGATGTCGAGGACGACGCGGGCGGCGCGCAACTGCTGTCCGCCGACCAGCATGCCCAGCCGGTGCGCCGGGTCGGCGAGGTGTCCCAGCTCGTCCATCAGCCGCTCGGCGTACAGGCCCCAGCCCTCGACGTGTCCCAGGTGCAGTTCGCACGACAGACGCTGGAACCGGTTGAGCGTGTCGGTGCTCAGGGTCGTCGTGCCCAGCTGCAGATGGTGTCCGGGGACGCCCTCGTGGAACATCGTGCTCGGCACCGTCCACGTCGGGATCGGCGCGTCCGTGCCGGCCCGGGTCCACCACACCGTCCCCGGGCGGGAGAGGTCCTCGCTGGGCGCCAGGTAATAGGCGGGCCCGTCACTGGGGGCGATCCGGCAGTCGATCCGCCGGAGGGGTCCGGGGATCGTGAAGTGAGTCCCGTCGAGGTCGGCGATGGCACGGTCGGCGAGCCCCTGGATCCAGTCGCGGAACTCGGCGTCGCCCTTCACCTGGTGCCGGGGGTCTTCGTCGAGCGCCGCCAGAACCGCCGCGACCGGTTCACCGGGCGCAATCCGGGCGGCTGTCGATGCCGTCTCGGCCCGGACCCGGGCGAGTTCGTCCCACCCCCACGCATAGGTCTCCGCCAGGTCCAGCCGGGTCCCGAGGAACTCCCGTACGCCCAGGGCGTAGCGGTCCTCGCCCACCGCGTCCAGCTCCGGGGCGTCGGCCGCGAGATCCGTCGAAAGGTAGGCCGCGAACCGTCCCACCTCGGTTTCCGCCGCCGTCACGGCGCGTTCCAGCGGACCGTCCACCGCGGGGTCGCGGCGGGCGGCGGCCAGCCCGGTCAGGCAGCTCCGCAGGTCCCCGCAGTCGCGGACGTTGCGGGCCACTTGACGGCGCGGCGCGACCCGGCCGGTACGCCGCGCGGCTTCGAGGCTCTCGCGCAGGCCGAGGAGCGTTCCGGGTATGGCCCGCAGCCGGTCCAGCATGGTCTCCCAGACGGTGTCGGTACCCCGGTCCAGCAGGTCCACGGCCTGGCGTATCCGCTGAACCGGTCCGTCGATGGTCTCCAGCTGGTGCGCGTACGCGTCGGCGTCGGCGAGCGCGACCTCCGTGGCGAGCCGCTCGCGCAGCATCGCCGCGGCGAGGCGCTCCGCGTCTCCCACGACCGGCGTGCGGTCCACGGCGGCCAGTGTGCGCCGCGCCAGCTCCTGCCGCTCCGCCACGGCGTGCGGGCCGAAGTCGGTGAGCCGTCCGTCCTGGCCGGCGATGCCCATGGACCCGGCCAGACACGGATCGAGCACGGCCAGCTCGTCCACGTACCGGTCCGCGAGAGCGTCCAGCGCGGAGGTCTCCGGGGGCCCGGGTGCCGGTGCGGGGGCGGGCGGTGTCGTCGAGGCCCTCATGACAGGACCTGTTCCAGCGTCCGGGGAGCGGTGGGGCGCGTACGTACGGTCAGTGAGTCGAACAGGCCGGTGATCCAGTGCCGGGTCTCCTCGGGCGAACCGCTCGCGACGGTGCCGGCCAGGACCGTCTCCCCGGCCTGGTAGGTGATGTGGTCGGGCAGCGGAGCCCCGGCGGGGAGCTCGTGCCAGGTGACCACACCCGGACCGGTCCGGTACGCCCCGGCGCCTTCGAGGGCCCGGAACTCCTGCCCGGCAAGGTGGTGGCCGGGCAGGACGAACCAGCCGTAACTCCGCCCGCCGTCGGGCGGGTCGGGGAGCACACCGGCGATGGGCTCGCCGAGCAGGGCGCGCAGCTCGTAGGAGGGCAGGTGGACGCCGGTGGCCAGCTCGACGGTCGCCACCACGTCCGCTCCGCCGACCCGGTTGCCGACCTCCAGGAAGACCGGTTCGCCGTCGTGGACGATCGCCTCCAGGTGGAAGCTGCCGTCCTCGATGCGTACGGCCTCCAGGGCGCGCGACACCCAGGAGCGCGTCTCCTCGGAGAAGTCGATCTGGAACGAGCCCATGGGCAGCCCCTGCGCGTACGCCAGGCAGGTGCCCACGTACTCGCTGGCAGTGAGGACCAGGACCTCGCCCCCCTGCACCAGACCGTCGAAGTGCCTGATGGGCCCGGTGACGAACTCCTCGACCTGGAAGTCCTCCCGCTCCTCGCCGGTGTCGAGTCCCGGGATGCCGGTCCGCCCTCCGGTGACGCTCGCCGCGGCCTGTTCCGGAGTGTCGAACACGAGCACGTCCTGGCTGGAGGCGCCGCGGTGCGGCTTGAGGACGGTCCGGCCCCGCCAGTCCGCCCGGCCGTCCTGTTCGAGGAACCGGTTCAGCGGCAGGAAGCGGGGCACCCGCAGACCGGCCTCCTCCACCGCGCGCTTCATCAGCACCTTGTCGCGGGAGAGCACCGCCTGCTCCACCGGCACGCCCGGGACGCCCAGGTGCTCGCGCAGCCGGGCGGCGTCGAGGAGTTCGTACTCCGACACCGAGATGATCCGGTCGAAGTCGCGGGGGTGAAGGGCCAGCCAGTCCCGGGCCTCTTCGAAGACCGGGCGGGCGCCCGGCCGGGCGACCCGCTCGCAGCGCAGGCCGGGCGGGAGGGTGGCGAGCGCCTGGTCGGTCCCGAAGTAGGTGACCTCGTGCAGGTCGTGGGAGATCCCCCGGTCGTACTCGATCTTGAAATAGGGCACGCGGTGCAGGATGAGGATCTTCATCGGGTCTTCCTGACGGGAGTGGGGAGGGAGACGGCCCGGTCCAGGGCGTCCGACCAGGCCTCGCGCAGCATGTGGACCACCGTGCGCATGTCGGCGGACCGGCCACGCAGGACCACGCAGCCCTGCGCCGCGAAGTCGGCGTTGTCGCGGGCGACGGCGTGCAGGTGGCGGCGCTCGGGCGACAGCCAGGCGAACTCCGTCACCGTCAGCTCTCCTTCGGCCAGGTCCAACCGCTCGGAGGTGGCCCGGACCGCGTCCGCGAACGGGTCCGCCCCGGCCGCGACGTCGTCAGGAGAGAACGAACGGTCGCCGGCAACACCCAGCAGGACCGTCGCGGCCGAGCAACCGGGCAGCAGCCGCTGCGCGTCGACGGCCGTGCCGAAGGCGACGTCGACCCAGCGCCGGTGCAGGTCGATCCCGTAGACCCAGCGGGCCAGCGACCAGATCTTCATCCCGCCCGGTCGCCGGTTGGGCTCCACGATCGCGGCGTGCAGACCGTCGTCGCTCAGCTTGATCTCGTTGTGGAACGGACCGTCGCACTGCCCGACCAGGCAGTTGGCGTGCCGCCCCGCCCGTTCGAGGGTCGCGCGCTCACGCTCGTCCAGCGCCGCGGGCAGCACCTGCGCGACCTCGACGGGGTAGCGGCCGCGCGCGCTGATCTTCTCGGTGACGAACGTCAGCGGGCCCAGGCCGTCGAAGGAGTACTCGCGGCGGTACGGGATGAACTCCTCGCAGATGACACCGCCTTCCAGGTAGGGGAAGACCTCCGCGAAGGCCGCGGGAAGGTCGTCGCCCGGGCGGACCACCACGACACCCCGGTTGTTGCCCTCCGCGGACGGCTTGACCACGAAACCGTGCGGATGCTCCCGCGCGAAGTCCTTCAGCTGGTCGAGCGAGGCGATCTCGGCGAAGGCGGGCACCATGACGCGCTGCGCCGTCAGCAGGTCGGCCACCCGCGCCTCGCCGAGCCGGTACCGGTACTTGGAGAAGGCACCCTCGGCAAGCTGCGGGGAGTCGACCGTGACCCCCAGACGGTGCAGGAGTTCGGCGCCACTGCGCACGGCGTTGTCGGAGAAGACGATGCCCGCCGCGATCCGTTCGCGCCGGTCGCCGAGGAGTTTCTCCCCCATCTCCGCGAAGTCGTCGCGCAGGGGGTCGAGGTCGAGCACCTCGTCGGCGAGGACGTGGTCAGCCTCGGTGGGGTCGGCGCGGACGAGCACCACGGTGGCGCCGTGGCGTTCGCGCGCGTGGTCGCTGAGGTGGCGGACCTCGTCGATCCGGCTCAGGTTGTAGTCGACGATGAGGAAGATCGGCCTGTTCATGAGCGCTCCGTCTCGTACACGATCTCGATCGCGCGCGTGGATGCGGGCAGCAGCTCGGTGAGGACCGCGTCCCGCCCGTCCCGGTCCATGCGCCAGAGCACCTGGCCGAGGAAGACCTCGCGCGAGGACGACTCCACGACGTCGCCGGGGGCGAGGAGGACGTGCGACACGACCGGTTCGAGAGGGAGCCCGCCGCCGAGTCCCACCTCCTTGATCGTGCCGGGGTCGGCGAAGAAGACCCGGAAGAACGTGGCGTTCACGCTCGGTGTGGTGCCGTCGGCGGTGAACGACAGCTCTTCCAGCGTCCGCGTGAATCCGGCCGGCGCGCGGGCGTTGAGCAGGGAGTCCAGCCAGAGGTCGAGCAGGCCGGTGCCGCCGGTCAGGGCCGCGACGCTGGGCGATATGAGGCTGCCGCCGACGCGCGGGTTGACCTCGATGAGCTCCCAGCCGCCGGGGGTGAGCCGCGCCTCGATGTGGAAAGTGCCCCAGTCGAGACCGAGATGGCCGAGCACCCGCGCCACCCAGCCCAGTCCTGCTGCGGTCTCCTCCCGCGAGAGGCTCGTGGGCGGGCTCACGCAGGCGTTCTCCAGGACGGTGCCCGCGGTCTCCGTCACCTCGCACTTCTCGTGCACGGCCACGACGTGCGGCGTGCCGTCGACGACGATCACCTCGAAGCTGAACTCCGGGCCGGCCAGGTAGTCCTCCACGAGGAACCGGACCTCCGGCGCCGCTCCGGCGCCCGTGGCCGCGGCCGGGTTCGCCGACGGGTCCGGGTCGCCCGCACTCCGATCGTGGGCGTCCCGGTCGTCGGCGCTCTGGTCGGTGGTGAAGACCCCGGCGTAGACCGGGTCCGCGTGGGCCTCGGCGGCGATGCGTTCCAGGTCCGCCCAGGTCGTGTCGGGGGTGAGCCGGAAGGTGCCCAGGGAGGCTATGCCGCTCACCGGCTTCACGAAGTAGCGATTGCCGTCGCGCCGGCGTTCCGCGAGCGTCGCGGGGGTGAGCACGGTCGCCCGGACCCGGCTGAGGCCGCCGTCGGCGATCCGGTTGCGCACCGCCAGTTTGTTACGGAGGAAGAGGACCTGCTTCTCGTCCAGGTCCGGCACGCCGAGGCGGGCATTGGCCAGCGCCATCAGGTGCCGGTAGCCCTCCCAGACGGTGACGCAGCAGGAGACCGGCGTACCGGCGGCCTCCAGGTGGTCGAGGTACTCCTCGACATCGCGCGGTGTCAGTACGTGATCGGCCGTCACCCGGACGTCGTCGACCAGGTCGGCCAGCTTTCCGGGCCTGGATTCCTGGTGCTGGGGCTCCGGCAGCGAACTGAGCACACTGACGCGCAGCCCCCGTGCCCTGGCCGTGGCGACCAGGTCCTCCATGAACGAGAATCCGACATGGCTGAGCAGCAGCACTCCTCTGGCGTTCTCCATGCTGATCCGGCCTCCTCACCGGCGGGAGGGGGCGCGGCGCGGTCGGCGCCACGCCCCCTCGGCGTACGGGGATCAGACCGCCGGCTGCTTCTCGGCCTTGGCGATGGTGTCCAGGTAGAGCTCCTCGAAGTACTGCGCCAGCAGCCGCTGGTGCTCACCGAGGTACCGCTTGAACGCGACGACGTCGTCGGAGTCGCGGAGCAGGTGCCGGACGGCCGCCCAGACCTCACCGGGGTGGTCGTCGTTGATGTCGGTGTGCGAGTGGTTGATCTGGCCGCCGATGTTGCCCTCGCCGACCGACCCCTTCAGCGCCTCCAGCTTCCTCGGCTCCAGCTTCACGTTCACGTACTCGACCAGGTAGGAGTAGGCCACCACGCCGAGCGGACCCTCGTGGTCCAGGAGGTAGGAGAAGTAGCCGGTCAGCAGCTTGGTCGACAGGTAGGGCTCGGTGTCGAGGAACTGCTCGCGGGTCACACCGACCTTCTCCAGGTCGGAGATGAACAGCTCGTCGTGGAGCATCTCCTCCTGCTCGTAGTTGGCCCAGACCTGCGCCGCCTCGGGGTTGCGCTTGGCGATCTCCACCAGTGCCTTGGCCTCGGACACCCGCAGCATGCGGATGCGCCACGCGGTCTCGATGAGGTTGCGCTTGTAGTACTCGGAGTCGACGTTCTTGCCTTCGAGGTGGGCCGCCTGGGGAACGTTGGCGTACCACTCCAGTACCTGCTGGTCGAGCTGCTGGTCGATCTCGGCGCGCAGCTCGGCGGAGGCGGCCGCGTTGAGGAACGGGGTGCGGTCTCCGTAGCCGACGTTGGTCACGCGGTTCGGCATGTTGTCCTCTTTCTCGGGGACGCTTGGCCGTCAGGTCCAAGCGGGTTCAGATGTCGTCGGCGACGCGAACGGTCGCGTCGCCGCGCAGCCGGCACTGGCAGGCCAGACGATGGGCCCCGCCGGTCCGGCCGAGATCTTCGAGGAAGTCGAGTTCGTCGTCGTCGGGTTCGCCCAGGGCGCTGAAGCCCTCCAGCACCTCGACGACACACGCGCCGCACGATCCGGAGCGGCACCCGAAAGGAATGAGCCGCTGCGCGGTCTCGTACTCGACTTCGGTGAGGGGAGATCCGTCGGGCAGCAGGATCTCGGTTCCCTTCGGAAGAATGGTCAGCTTCTTCAGGGTCATGGCAGGGTCACGGAATCGCGGTCGGTGGAATGCTCCGGTGCGAGACGTGAACCCGGGCGCAGGTCGACCGCCGCGTGGTTCGCCGCGGTGGCCGCGTCGCCGAATCCCACCGAGATGAGGGGGACCCGGCCGTCGTAGGTGCAGATGTCGCCGATCGCGAAGACGCGAGGAAGATTGGTGCGCATGGCCCGGTCGACGACGACCTGCCGATTCTCCACCTGGAGTCCCCAGTCGGAGATCGGGCCCAGTCGGGTAATGAATCCCAAAGCGGCGACAAGCGTCTGGGCCGGGAGGTCCCATTCCTTCTCGGCAGCCCGTACGCACACTTCCCGCAGGCCTTCGGTGCCATTACAGGACGTCACCTGCGCGTCCGTCAACACCCGTATATCGGCGGAATACATCTGCTTGACACTGCCCTCGTGGGCACGGAAGGCGGAGCGCCGGTGGACGACGGTGACGGACCGGGCGATCGGCGCGAGCGCCAGCGCCCAGTCGACCGCGCTGTCCCCGCCGCCCACGATCACCACGTCACGGTCCCGGTGCTCGTCGAGGCGCGGTACGTGGTACGCCACGCCACGCCCCTCGTAGGGGCGCAGGCAGGGCAGGGTGCGGGGGACCGAACGGCCGAGCCCGGCCGCGATCACGACCGCTCCGGCTCGTACGCGCCCGCCGCCCTCCAGCCCGATCGTCCAGCCCCCTCCCCCGTCGGGTTCCAAGGAGTGGGCCGTCCGTCCGAGCAGGTAGACCGGATCGAACGGTGCTGCCTGGGCGACCAGATTGTCCACCAGTTCCCGGCCGCGCACGGCCGGGTGGCCGGCGACGTCGTAGATCTTCTTCTCCGGGTACAGGGCCGCTATCTGGCCGCCCGGTTCCGGCAGCGCGTCCACTATCGCGCAGGAAAGTCCTCGGAATCCCGCACAGTAGGCGGCGTACAGGCCGGCCGGACCGGCTCCCACGACGGCTACGTCCGCGATCGTATCCACTTTGATCTCCCGTTTGATTCATCCTGAACATCCGGGCGACACACATCCGAAATCCAGGTCATTTACGTTCGATCGAACAGGTCGAATGGATCGCCCGGGTCGGTTCCGCTACCGGCCGTCCGTGTTCCGTACAGGAAGGTACCTGCACCGCGTTCGACGTTCCGCTGTCGGCAGGAAGCGCTGCCGACGGTAAGAGCTGTCGGCAGAAAGTGCTGTGACGACATTTATCGACGATTGGAGAAACATTCCGTCGAAAGCATTTTCATCATTCGCGGACGTGGTCGCGCTGTCAATGTCCGTAAGCCGGCCCGCGATCTTCGGTGATCAATTCCGGTATTCAGCGCACGCGTATTTCCGCTGGTCGGACCGGCTCCGGACCCGCACAACGGCGTACGCCCCCTGACGGGCCGTACGACACGGCTCGTCAGGGGGCGTACGAGTACGGCTCGCCAGGGGCGTACGGGCACGGCCGGGCAGGGGTGCGCGACCGCGGCTCGCTCACGCGCCGGGCGTACGACTGCGGTTCGGATGCGCGTGGAGCGTGCGACTGCGGTTCGGATGCGCGCGGAGCGTACGACTGCGGTTCGGCGGCGGTCGTACAGCGCCCTGCGCTCACCCTTGCGCGCCGGACGCCTCTCCGCTGCGCGCCGACACCCGGTCGGCGAAGGAGATCCAGACGCGTGCGCACTCCCGGGCGGCTTCCGAGATCGCGGTCGCGGCGTGCGGCGGCACGATGGCGGCCAGTTCGTCGCGGCGCTGCGCGGCGAACCGATGCATCATCAGGAGGCGCAGCAGATAGCGGCCGTCCTCCGTGAAGCGGAGGGAGGGGTCCTTCGTCAGGTTCCAGGCGGTCGGATCCGGGTGGCCCGACGGCGTCCCGGGCGGGGACGGGGGGTCGACGCGGGGTTCGCCCTTGGTCCGCTGGTTCTGCGGGACGACGTCCTTCCCGTCGCGCAGCCGCTCGCGGACGTCGCGCACCGTCGAGGCGGAGATGCCGGCTTCCCGGGCCACGGTGCGCAGCGACGCCCGTGGGTTCGCCTCGATCACCTCGCGCGCCCGCAGGCGCCCGTCCGCACTGCTGACCGGCCGGGCCCGTCCGTCGCGACCGACCCGGGGCAGACCGCCCGCCGTACCCGTCTCACGCCGGAGCGCGGCCACGGTCCTGGCGGAGACTCCGCTCACCGCGGCGACCGCCCGGTCCGACCAGTGCGGGTGCGAGAGGAGGAGCCGGCGGGCCGCCGCGGACCTCTCCTCGGCCGAGAGGGGCAGGCCGTGCATGGTGTTCTCTTTGACGGCGAGGGCGAACGCGTCCTGCTCGCTCCCCTCGAAGTACCGGACGGCTACCAGGGTTTCGCCCCTGAGGACGACCGCCCGGCAGCGGTGCATGCCGTCGATGATCCGCATCGTGCCGCGGTGGACCACGATCGGCGGCAGGGCGGTGTCGGACTCGGCGAGCACGCGTACGTGTTTGCTGTCGACGCCCTCCCGGCGCGGGGAGTCGGCGGGCAGGAGCTGGGCGACCGGGACCTCCTGCACCTCCGACAGCGGAGGGGACAGCCACGTCGGCAGCTGTCCTTCCCGCTCCGCGCCGCCGGGCGGCGCCTCCGCTCGTAACCCGGTGGATGTCTGCGTGACCGAAGCTTCCGTGCTCATCAGTGACCTCCGAGAGTGGACCACATGGGGCGTGGGGGCGCCGCTGGGGACCGGCCGGCGCGCTGCCGCGGCGATCGGGGCGTCATGGCAGAGCGCCCCTTCCGGGGAGTCGCGGTGCGGGCAGGCCCGGACGTCCCGACCGCTCGCGCGTCAGGCGGTACGAGGGTTCAGGGCAGTGAGTCGGATGGGAGGGAGACCGCGCCGAGGGTGACCGGGGCGCCGTTCCGCGCCTCCGTGGCCGCGCGGTGCGCGTAGTTCCGGGGGAACGGACAGCTGTCGTGGTGTGCGGCCGGGAGACTCCGGTCCGCCGCGCGGGTGCTCGTGCTCGTCCCAGTGACCGGGGCGTCCATGATCTCCCTCGTCCTTCGCTGGTCCCGCTCCTCGGCCGGGCGCCCCGGGGTGCGGGGGCGCCGGCGCCACGGGCGGGGGGCTCGGGCACGGCGGGAATCGACTGTGCGTCACATCGCCCTGTTCACAGGCTGGTTGGCCGCCGTGAACACATCCTCCGACCGTGATCGGCACACACCCACCGCAACAAAATAATCTTTTTTATGATGTGGGCTGCGCGTGCCCCAGGCAAGAGGGAGACTTCTTCGAACACGCCGGGGCGGCCACGGAAGAGTCTTCCCGAACGAGGTTCCTCCGTCGCGCCGTCGTACGCGACCGAGGCTCGGCCGGATCCCGTGGACACCTGTCGTACGGATGCCGAACAGAGGGCCGGCCGGGTCAACCTCCCTGCCGCTCCGCCGGGGATGACAAGAGGGTGAAGTGGCGCAGAGAAGAGCGGTGGCCACCCGCGGGAAGATCGTGCGGGCCGCGGCCGGCGAGTTCATGCGGTCCGGGTACGAGGGCACGACCCTGGCCCGCGTGGCGGCGCGGGCAGAGGTGACGCTGGGCGCGGTGAGTTTCCATTTCCCTACGAAACAGGCCCTCGCCCAGGAGGTGTACCGGGCAGGCGCGGAACGGGTTTTCGACGCGGTGGCGGGTGGGGCGCACGAGCCCGAGGAGCCGCTCCAGGAGCTGGCCGACCTCACCCGGCGTCTCGCAGTGCTCTTCATCGACGACGACCTGGCGCTCGCCTGCAGCCGGCTCAGCCGTGACGACGTCTCCGGGGCCTTCGCGTGGGCCGACCTCTGGCACCCCCAGGTGAACCGGCTGGCGGACCAGGCGTGCGGCAAACTCGGTGCCGTCGCGGGCTGTTCGAGCGATGTCCTCTGCTTCCTCGTCCACTGCCTGTTGACCGGCGCGGAGATGTGGGCCCTGCACGCGGGGCCCGAACGCCACACGGTGATGGGCCGGTTGTTCGCCGCGTGGCAACAGGCCATGCCGGGCGGCCGCATGGGGGACTGAGCCCCCGCACGGCCGCGTCGGCACGCGCGGCGGCGGGGGACGTCACCCCGCCGCGCGCGTCCCGTACCCGTACGCGGGAGGGGGCCCGCTCCGGTCAGCGGGCCGTCCACCCGCCGTCCACGGGAACGGCCGCCGCCGTGACGAAGGACGAACGGCCCGAGCAGAGCCACACCGCGGCCTGGGCGACTTCCTCGGGCGCCGCGAGACGGTGCTGGATCGCCCGCTCGGTGAACGGGCCGTACAACTCGGGCGTGCGGGCCAGCGTCTCCCGCATGAGCTCGGTCCCGGTGCTTCCGACGACCAGGGCGTTGACGCGGATGCCGTGCGCTCCGTACTCGTCGGCGGCCGCCCGCGTCAGGCCGATGACCGCGTGCTTGGCCGCGATGTAGGGGGCGGCGACCCCGGTGGCGCGTACGCCGGCGACGCTGGAGGTGTTGACGATGGACCCTCCCTCGCCGAGCGCCAGCATCGCGGATATCTGCGCGCGCATCGCGTTCCAGACGCCCCGCTGGTTCACGTCGACGATCCGGTCGTACTCGTCGTCGTCGATCTCGTGGAACGCCTTCCCCGAGGACGCCCAGCCGGCGTTGTTGAAGGCCGCGTCGAGCCGGCCGAAGGCGTCGACGGCCCGCTCGACCACCTCACGCATGTCCTGGGCCCTGGTGACGTCGCCCGCGACCGTGAGCGCACGCCCGCCGACGGCCCGGATTCCGCTGCCGATCCCGTCCAGCCGCTCGGCGCGGCGCGCGGTCAGCACCACGGCCGCGCCCTCGGCCGCGAAAAGCCGGGCGGCCGCGGCTCCGATACCGCTGGACGCACCCGTGATCATCACGGTCTTTCCCAGCAGGAGGGGTTCGCTCTTCACCGGTTCACCACCAATCATTCCGAAGGGCCGAAGAGAGGGGCGTGTTCGCCCGCCCAGGACGAGAACGAGACCGGCGGGCGCCCCAGGAGCATCTCCACGTCCCCGGAGGTCCTCTCCTTGGCACCGGCCCGCTGGCGCTCCGCGCCGGCGGTCAGCGCCGACACCATCGGTTCGGAATAGCGGCGGCGCCAGCGCTCCTGCGCCTGCTGGACCGTCAGCCCGACGCATCGCAGGGGCCGTCCGAGAACCGCCGCGAGCTGTGCCGTCTGGTCGCGGGCGGAGAGCGGTTCGGGCCCCGTGAGCGCGTACGCCCGGCCGTGGTGGCCGTCTTCGAGCAGAGCGCGCAGCGCGACGTGGGCGATGTCGGCCGGGGAAACGCACGCGTTGCGGGAGGCGGGGTTGAGCGCGCGCACCGTCCCGTCCCTGAGGATGTCGGGTAGCCAGGCGAGTGCGTGGCTCATGTAGGCCCGGGGGCGGAGGAAGGTCCAGGGGATGCCGCTCCGCCGGATGCCGTCCTCGGCGGTGCGCTGCCACGAGGTGACGAGATCCACCGCCTGCGGGTCGGTGACCGCCAGCGCGGAGAGTTTGACGAGGTGGCCGACGCCTGCGGCCAGGGCCGCGGTCACGATGTTGGCGTCGTGGTCCGGGCGGAGCGGATCGTTGGTGATGACCAGAACGGCGTCGGCGCCCGCGAAGGCCCCCACGAGGCCCGCCGCGTCCTGGAAGTCGGCGCGGGCCACGTTCCCGGTGAGGGCCGCTCGGGCCGGGTCCCGGGTGAGTAACACGCTCCGGCAGGAGTCTTCGGAGGCCAGCAGTGCGGCGACCTCGCGTCCCACCGTGCCCGTGGCACCGGTGACGACGACACGGCGGACGGCGCGGCTCCCGACCCGCTCCGGGGCCTCCCCGGGGATGGTGGACATCTAGGACCGTCCGCGTGAGGAGTCTATGACGATGCCGTCGCGGGCTTCCTGCGAGACGAGGCCCGGCAGGAGTATCCGCCACATCTCGCAGGTGCGCTCCATGAGGTCGGCACGGTTGCTGTTCAGCTGGGAGTACAGCTGCACTCCGGTGCAGGCACCGACCACGAACCGTGCCACGGCCGACGGTTCGACCCCGGGCCGCAGGTCACCGCGGTCGCGGGCCGCCCGCAGATGCCCGGTCATGATGTCGGCCCAGTCGTTGAACGACGTGGGGTCGCTCATGCCGTGACCGCGCTGCTCCACGGCGAGCCGGACGCCCGCGCGCAGGAGCGGATCGACCTGGAGCCGGTGGGCCCAGACCATGGTGATGTCGATCACGCGCTGCACGCCCTCCGATTCGAGCAACGGCTCGATGGTGTGCGGCTGACCGTTCATCACGGCCTCCGCCACACCCTGCTTGCTGCCGTAGTGAAAGTACAGGGCCCCCAGCGTCAGGCCCGCCCGCTTCGCGATGTCGGCGACATTGGTTCCCTCGTAGCCGTTCTCGTCGAACATCTCGGCCGCGGCCAGAAGCAGTCGCCGACGGGTGCGCGCGGCTCTGTCCTGCTTGATGTCCGCCACGTCTTTACCCCGTCTTCATCGACAAAGAAAAAAAACCATTTTAATCTACCACGCGATACTCCCGCGACGGCCGACCAGCACGAGGAGATCCACATGCCCACGACGACCGCCTCCGGCGCACAAGTCACCGGTATAGCACGGCACTTGGTGCACAAGATCGCGGCCAGCGAGGTCTTCCTGACCGGGTGGCGCGCACATGACGACGGCACGTTCGGCGTCACCGCGCGGTGGCCCCGCGACCACGGGTTCTACCGGGACACCGACGGGCACTACGACTCCCTGTTGTTCGCGGAGACGATCCGGCAGACCCTGCCGTTGCTCTCCCACGAAGCCTTCGGCGTTCCCCTGGGGCACCAACTCATCTGGGGCACCCTCTCGTTCGAGGTGGTCCACGAGGAACTGCGGGTGGGCGCCGAGCCGCTGGACGTCACGCTCACCGTCGAACGCGGTGCCCAGCCCCCCGGCCGCAACCCCTTCCGGGCCTTGAGCGTGAGCGCGACCGCGGTCGCCGGCGGGACGACCATCGGCCGCGCCGGCACCACCTTCTCCGCCCACAGCCCCGGCATCTACCAACGGCTGCGCGGTGGCCGCCACGACCCGGCGGAGGCCCGTGCGAGATCTCTGGCTCCCGCTCCCGGCGAACGGCCGGAGCGGGTCGGGCGCCTGGCCGCCGAAGACGTCGTCCTGTCTCCCGCCGGAGAGCCCGGCGCCTGGCTGTTACGCGTCGATCTCGACCACCCGTTCCTGTTCGACCACCCGGTGGACCACGTACCGGGTGCGCTGCTCCTGGAGGCCGCACGGCAGGCCACCATCGCCGCCTGCGCCCCCGGCAGCACCGCGGTCACCGCTATGACCACCCGCTTCCACCGGTACGTGGAATTCGACCGCCCTTCACGGCTGCACCTCTCCCCGAGCGGCCCCCACCTCTTCTCCGCGTACGTCGTCCAGGACGAGCAGATCTGTTTCGAGGCGGAGACCACCGTACGGACCGGTCTCCCGGCGCCCGGCCACGTGTGACGGACCTGCCGCCGGCCGTCCCGCGCGCCTCCGTGCGGCGTCGTCCCCGTGACGCCGCACGGACGCCACCGTGTCCGTGCCGGGACGTCCTGCCGGAACCCGGTCCGGGGCCGCCGCGCGCGTGCGGCCTCCCCGGTATTCACGCGGGCGGGCACCCGACGGCGGTGAAGGCGGCGAACCGCAGCTCGGTGTTGTCGCCGCGCATCCCCACCCCGCCGGGGCCGGTGAGGACCCCGGGTTCGGTGTCCACGGCCTCGGCGACCGTCCTCCCGTCGACGAGGAGCCGCAGGCGGACCGTGGCCTCGGCGGTGGTGCGTACCTGCGCCTCGACGGGGTGCCAGCTGTCGTACGGGATCGCGCAGGACGCCTGGGCGAGGGTCGTGTACGTGCCCTCCGTGCCGTCGGCGGCCCCGGGCGGGAGGCACTTGCGCTTGATGACGACGAGTCCGTCGCGCCGCCGGAAGCTCAGCGCGTACAGCTCCTGGGGGCTGCGGTAGCGGAGCCAGAGGTGCCCGCCGTCCCAGTCCGTCGCGGGGGTACGGGCGGTGGTGCCTGGGGGCCGCAGCCGGACCCGGGTGCGTACGGCGGTGTCCGCGAAGTCCCGTCGTACGGTCACCGCGCGCAGCACCGAGGAGCCGGTGTGCAGCCGGGAGAGCGGGTCCGGGGAGAGCCCGTCGGGGGCACCGCTCCAGGCGCTTCCCCGGTCCGCGAAGAGCGATCCGCTGGTGACGGTCCAGTCGGGGTCGGTGCGGGCATCGGCGGCGCCGGAGTGCCGGTGGGCGTACTCGTTGGTGATCAGGCCGGAGCCGGGGAAGACCGCGACGAAGGCAGGGACGTCCGGAAACCCGCAGGTCAGCGGGGCGGCCTTGGCCGGGGCCGGGAGCGCCGCCTCGGCGTTGTGCGCCTCCGGGCCTCGCCGCCCCCCGCCTCCCGCACCGCCCTCCCCGGTCCCCGCCCCGGCCGGGGGCCCGTCGGTCAACGGCAGGACGCCCGTCGTGGCCGCGAGCCCCAGCCCGACCACCGCGCGGCGGCTGTACCCGGGGACAGGCCCTTCCTGCCGCCGGCGGCTCACCGCGCCTCCGCCGTCGGCGGGGCGGCCCCGGCGGTCTCCGTACCGGCTCGGGTCCCGGTCGCCGTGTCCGTACCGGCTCCGGCTCCGGGCAGTGCGGCGACCCGGAGGGCGGCGAAGCGGGGCCACTCCCCCTGGGCGTCGCCGTTGCGGATGTTGAGGGCGAGGCCGCCCCTGCCGTTCCCGCCGGCGGCCCCCGGCTCGGTCCACTCGATCCGGAAGCGCCCGTCGACCACGATCTCGGTACGGTCGCCCCGCACGGTGACGCGCACCCGGTGCACGGTGTCGTCGTGGAGCGTGCGCCGCGCCACTTCGGTCCGGCGGTCCCCGGTCCCCGCGAAGAGGCTGACGTAGCTGTGGCTCAGGGAGACGGTGAGGGGCACCCGGCTGCCGTCGCGTACGACGATGCCGACGTTGTTCGTCGCCTCGCGCAACCGGTCGACGGTCACGTCCACCGTGTAGTCGGTCCAGTCCGCCGTGGCGACGGGCCGGTAGGCGGCCTCCGCGTACCCCGTCCTCCCCGGGTAGGGCCCCCGGCCGGTGAAGACGCCGGTGAGGACGACGCCGGTGCCGCCCCGGCCCGCCGTACCCGTGGGCTCCCAGCGGGCCGTGTCCTTCAGCGGGTCGGGGCAGGCGGCCGGGGGCACCGCGGTCCAGAGTTCCAGTCCGGCGCGGAACGCGGGGAGGTCCGTCGCCCGGGTGATCTCCATGCGCCGCACCTCGCGCGCCGCCGCGGCCCGGCGTCCGGCGGGGAGCGGCCGGTCGGAGTTGTTCGTCAGGGCGGCGGTGAACCGGCGGGCCAGTTCGCGCCGGAGGATGCCGTTCGGGGTACGGGGGTCGACGGGCTCCGCACCCTTCGACGCCTCCGACGCCTCCGACAGCTCCGACGCCTCGGACGCCTCGGAGAAGGGGTACGCGAAGAGGCGCGGCCGGGGCAGGCCGTGCCGGGCGATCTCCGCGAGCGAGGTGTCCAGGTCCCCGGCGATCCTCGCCCGGTACTCGTCCACGCGCTCGGGCCGCCCCTCCCCGGGCAGCCAGAGGCGGCTGGAGAGCGCCGACGCCCGCGTACCGGCCGTGTCCACCTCGCCCCGCCGGTGCTGGGCGTGGGTGTGGTCCTCGAAGTCCCACCGGCCGGTGGCGGCCATGCGCCCGATCTCCTGCCAGGAGAGGTAGTACGGACGGTGGCGGCCCACCGATCCGGTGATCAGGAACGCCGCCGCGTGCATCCGGTACTTGGCGAGGATGCGGTCGGCGTGCACCCAGAGACCGTGGGTGCCGTCGTCGAAGGTGAGGTAGACGGACCGGCGGGCGGGCGGGGCTCCCCCGTCGAGGTAGCGGACGAACTCCTCGGTGGTCAGGCTCCGGTAGCCGGCCCTCGCCAGGGTGGCGAGCTGCGCGTCGAAGTCCTCGGGGGTCACGGTGTACTTGCCGCGGCCGCCGGGCCCGATGTCGTGGTACGCCAGCACGACGGGGGGCGCCGCCGCGTCGTCCGCGGGACCGGCCGCGACGACGGTGGGCGGCGCTCCGGCGGGCGGGGCCGCCTGCGGGGTGACCTGGCCGCGGTGGGTTTCGTACCGCCACACCGCGTAGAACGGCAGGGCGACCAGCGCCAGGGCCAGCAGCCCGAGCAGGGCCCGTACCGCCGCCGCCCGCGCCCGTACGGGGGCCGGTCCGCCGGGGCTCACGTCAGGTCTCCCCGGAACAGCACCAGCAGGTAGAGGGCGAGGACCGCGCAGACGGTCAGCGCCCCGGCCAGCAGCCGGGCCGCGCGGCGTGCGGCACCGCCGTCGGGCGCCCCCGGGGCACCCGTACCCGTGCCGCCCCGGTTCTCCTCGCCGAGCCGCCAGCCACTCGACCTCCGGTCGCCCGCCCTCACGTCGCGCTCCTCGACCAGATGCCGCGTCGCACGGTGAACAGGGAGTACGGGAGCAGCCAGGCGAGGACCACCGAGGAGAAGAGGGACATCAGGGGGCGGTATCTCCAGCGGGTGTCGCCGGGGTGGTCGACCCGGTAGGCGAGGCCCCAGACGCAGCCCTTGAGCAGGACACCGCAGACGTAGAGGAGGGTGAGGAAGTACGCGCCGTGCAGGGGGGCCCGGACCAGGTGGAGGACGGCCATCAGCGGTGCGGCGACTACCCAGAGCACGTGTCCGTAGAAGAGGACGGCCGGTCCGGGGCCCCGGCGCCACATGAAGGAGCCGGTGAAGAAGAGGTTGCGGATGAAGCTCTTCTTCCAGCGGACCTGCTGGCGCATCAGGGGGGCCAGCCGGGCGGGAACGTTGGTACGGACGTGGGCCGACCGGACGTAGCCGACCCGCCAGCGGCGTTCGGGGTGGTCCTCGGCCGAGACGAACGGGGAATCGCGGTAGCGGTGCTTGAGGGACCGGCCGATCCACGCCTGCCCGAGGACGTACCCGGTCAGCTGGCGGTCGGTGGCGAAGCGGAAGGGAGCGCCCAGGAAGCGGTCCCCGGCCCAGGCGGGGAGGTAGTTGACGATCGCCTCCCGGCGGAAGACCGCGAGCGGCCCGGAGACGCAGGAAACCGAGCCGAAGGAGGACTCCGCCGCCTTGGCGATCCTGAACTGGCCCTCGTACCAGACGTCCTGGACGCGGGTCAGCAGCGAAGCCTCCGGGTTGAGCGCCCTGCAGTGCCCGCTGACGGCGCCGAGGTCCGGGTGGCGGGCGAGGGCGTCCACGCAGCGGCGGAGCGCGTCGGGCGCCAGCACGCAGTCGGAGTCGGTGAACGCGATGACCTCGGCGTCCGCCCGCGCGCACCCGGCGACCAGGGCGTGCTTCTTCCCGACGTTCTCGTCCAGCAGCAGCACGGTGACGCCGAGTTCGTCCCGCAGCCGGACCAGGATGTCGCGGGTCCCGTCGGTGGAGAAGTCGTCCACCACGATGATCCGCACCCCCGGGCAGTCCGAGGCGGCCATGGAGCGCACGCACGCCTCGATGGCGCCGGCCTCGTCCTTCACCGCGAGCAGGAAGTCGACGCGCGGCCGGGCGGCGAGCGGCGGGAAGCCGGGGTCGGGCTCCCGGGGGCCGGAGGTCGTCGAGGGGTCCTCGTACCGGCTGTAGGCGAGGTACAGCACGGCGATCGTGCCCCCGAGGACCACCAGGCCGTACACCGGGACGGTGGCCAGGTGCGGCAGCCGGAGCGCCTGGCGGGCCAGGAGCACGGTCAGGGGCATCAGGCAGATCAGCACCACCAGCCGCCGCACTCCACGCCCGGCCCCGGGGGCCGCCGCCGCGAGCCACCGGGTGAGGGAGCGGGCGAGCCGGCGCACGGGGCGGACCGGGCGGGCGGGCGCGGGGGCGCGGCCGGAACCGGACCGCCGGGCGGCGGGCGGGCGGGGCGGTGCGCCGGGGGTCCGGTCGGCGGGGGTGCTGTCGGCAGGGGTGCTGTCGGCAGGGGTCCGGTCCGTCAGGGTCATACGGGCTCCCCCGCCGGCCCGGCCGAACCGACAGGCCCGGCGTAACCGACAGACCCGGCCGAACCGACAGGCCCCGCCGGTCCGACCCGCTCCTGTGCGCCGGCCGAACCGGCCACCCCCTGCGAACCGGCCCGTCCGTCCACTCCCCGCGACGCGGCCGACCCGGCCGACCGGTGCGCTCCCGCCTCGCCCTGCGCCGCTCCGGACACCCCGCCCGCCCGGTAGGTCCCGGCGGTTCCGGGCCCCCTGCGGTCCTGGGAGATGTCCAGCACCGTGTGTTCGGGGCCCAGCCGGCTCAGATCGGTGCCGGGGTGCAGGGTGTGCAGCACCACCAGGTCCCACTGCTGCTCCCACGGGTCGGCGAGGCCGGTCAGCGTGGCGCCGCGCAGTTGGGCGCGGGGTACCAGCGGGTCCGTGAAGGCGACCGTCGCGCCCCAGTCCGCGAGCAGCCCCATGATCTCCAGCGCCGGGCTCTCGCGGACGTCCGCGACGCCCCGCTTGTACGCGATCCCGACCATCAGCACGCGCGACCCGGCGAGCGGAATTCCCCGTGCGGCGAGCTTTGCCGTGATGAGCCCCGCCATACGGCCGGGGCGCTCCGCGATGGCCCGCATCGACGCGTCGACGACCGGCGACGGAATCCGTTCGGCCCTCAACTGCCAGAGCAGGTAATGGGGGTCGCACGGAATGCAGTGACCGCCGACCCCGGGGCCCGGGTAGAAGGGCATGAAGCCGTACGGCTTGGTCGCCGCCGCGTCGATCACCGCTCGGGGTTCCAGTCCGAAAACCGCGCAACTGTCGGCCAGTTCGTTCGCCAGCGCGATGTTGACGGCCCGGAACGTGTTCTCCCAGAGTTTGGTCATCTCGGCGAGTTCCGGACTTCCGACCGTGTGGACCGAGGGGGCGATCCGTGAGAAGACCGAGGCGGCCGAGACGGTGGAACGGCGCCCGGCGCCACCCACGACGCGCGGGGTGAGGTCCTGGCTGTGGCCGGCGTTGCCCGGGTCGATCCGCTCGGGAGCGAACGCCACGAAGACGTCCGTCTCCACCTTCATCCCCCGGGCCGCGAGCGGCGTGAGCAGCAGATCGCGGGTCGTCCCCACGTAGCTGGTGGAGGTGAGCACCAGCAGCTGGCCGGGCACCGCGTACGCGACCGCCGAGGCGCAGGCCGTGGTGAGCATGGAGAGGTCAGGCACCTGGTGGCGGTCCACGGGGGTGGGGACGCAGATGACCACGGTGTCCGCCCAGGCGGAGGCCCGCGGGTCGTCCGTGAGCAGGAAGGCGGCGTCGAGCAGGGCGTCCGCCAGGCGTTCCCGGTCCCGCGGCGTCAGGTCCACGGCGCCCGCGCGGATGTCGCGCAGCCGGTCCGCGCTGACGTCGATCCCGATCACCCGTACCCCCGACGCCCGTAGCGCCAGGGCCGTCGGCAGCCCGACGTACCCCAGCCCGATCACGGCGACGGCCCGCCCATGGCGCTCCGTCCGCGACAGCGGGACGCGGAACGGCGTACCGTCCTCCGGCGCCGGATCGGGGCCGGGCGGGGCTTCCGGGCCGGTAAAGGCGCTGGAACTCGGGGGCGTTGGGGAATTCCGGTCGGGTTCGGTGCGCCCTTGGGCGGGAACGTCTCCCGCCGGAGCGGAGGATGCCGGATGTTCCGTCCCGGAGTTCGCGCCCGGTTCGACCGGATTCTGATGTCGTCCTGTCACCACGGACGAATCGTGCCCGATTCGTCACGAAAGAGGGGGACGGACACGGCGCGAGAGCGCGATCGGGTATTTCCCGCCATCCGTTCGCATACTCATCATTTCAATGAGCCCTGCCCGGAAGGAAATGCGCACGCCGCTCCTGACAATTCGACGATGGAATGATCGTACGACCGAACCGACGGGCCGTCACTCGTGCGCCGATGCGCACCCCGGCCCCGGCCCCGGGCCCCACCCCCAGGCCGACCCGCAGGCCCCCGCACCCCAGCACCCGGCCGCGCTCAGCCCGCCCCCGCACCCTCGCTCAGCCCTCCCCCGCACCCTCGCTCGGCACGTGCCGTGCATGGCTCGTTATGAGCCATGCACGCCGAGCGTCTCAGCACGTGAGCCGGAGCCCCTGAGCCCCGAAAATTTCGAACAGGCCGCATGCGGCCGCGCCCCGTCGTTCTCGGTGGTTACGGCGCCGGACGGCCGGCGGGTGTCGGCACGACGAAGATCGACGAAACGTCCGCTTAACGAACACCGGCCACCCGGCAACGGACGAGTTCTGGCCAAATCGTTGACGCGCTCCTGACAGAGGCCTGTCGCGACTGTCACTCTTCCGTCGTTCCGCGCACCGCCTGCACTGCCGACCGGGCCACTGCCCGCCGGTACCCCCCTCGCAGAAGGAGTCCGCGTGAGACTCACGCACAGCCGTCGCACCACCGCGACCGGCGCACTCATAGCCGCGGCGGCCCTGGTCGCCGTGGGAGTCACCTCGCCCTCGGCGACCGCCACCCCCGCCTCGGCCCCGGCGGTCTCCCCCGCCCTGGGCAAGGTCAACTCGGGTGCGCTTCCCGCGGCGCTCTCCCCCGCCCAGCGTGCCGCCCTGATCTCCGCGGCCGACGCGGACAAGGCGACCACCGCCAAGGAACTGGGGCTCGGCGCGACGGAGAAGCTCGTCGTCCGTGACGTCGTCAAGGACGCCGACGGCACGGTGCACACCCGTTACGAGCGCACCCTCGGCGGGCTGCCGGTCCTCGGCGGCGACCTCGTCGTCACGTCGAGCACGGCCGGCGCGACCGA
Organism: Streptomyces sp. NPDC001770; assembly: GCF_053596135.1. Taxonomy (NCBI): domain Bacteria; kingdom Bacillati; phylum Actinomycetota; class Actinomycetes; order Kitasatosporales; family Streptomycetaceae; genus Streptomyces; species Streptomyces sp. NPDC001770. The sequence continues at coordinate 308,936 of NZ_JBSFFN010000004.1, forward strand.
GTCCGTCACCAAGGCTTCCCCCGCCACCAGCGCGCAGCTGAAGGCCGTCGACACCGTCGCCGACATCGCCCCGGCCGCCGCCGAGAAGCAGGCGCTGAGCGCGGCCTCGGCCGACGGTTCGAAGGCCACCACGGCGAGCCAGGCCCCCCGCAAGGTCGTCTGGCTGGCGAACGGCTCCCCGAAGCTCGCCTTCGAGACGGTGGTCGGCGGCCTCCAGGAGGACGGCACCCCGAACGAGCTGCACGTCGTCACCGACGCCGCCTCGGGCGCCAAGCTCTTCGAGTGGCAGGGCATCGAGACCGGTACCGGCAACACGCAGTACAGCGGCACCGTCACCCTCGGCACCTCGGGCACCACGGGCTCGTACAACCTCACCGACTCCACCCGCGGCGGCCACAAGACGTACAACCTGAACCACGGCACGTCCGGCACCGGGACGCTCTTCTCCGGCGCGGACGACGTCTGGGGCAACGGCGTCGGCACCAACACCGAGACCGCGGCCGCCGACGCCCACTACGGCGCGGCCGAGACGTGGGACTACTACAAGAACGTCCACGGCCGCACCGGCATCAAGGGCAACGGCGTCGCCGCCTACTCCCGCGTCCACTACAGCAACAACTACGTCAACGCCTTCTGGACCGACAGCTGCTTCTGCATGACGTACGGCGACGGCGCCGGCAACGCCGCCCCGCTGACCTCGCTGGACGTGGCGGCCCACGAGATGTCCCACGGCGTCACCGCGGCCACCGCCGGACTGGTCTACAGCGGCGAGTCCGGTGGCCTCAACGAGGCGACCAGCGACATCTTCGCGGCGGGTGTGGAGTTCTACTCCAACACCGCGGCCGACCCGGGCGACTACCTCGTCGGCGAGAAGATCAACATCAACGGCGACGGCACCCCGCTGCGCTACATGGACAAGCCGAGCAAGGACGGCGGGTCGTACGACTCGTGGTTCTCCGGCATCGGCAGCTCCGACGTCCACTACTCCTCGGGCCCGGCGAACCACTTCTTCTACCTGCTCTCCGAGGGCAGCGGCGCCAAGACCGTCAACGGCGTCTCCTACAACTCGCCGACCTCGGACGGCCTCGCCGTGACCGGCATCGGCCGGGACAAGGCGCTGGCGATCTGGTACCGGGCGCTCACCACGAAGTTCACCACGACGACCAACTACGCCTCCGCGCGTACCGGTACCCTCGCCGCCGCCGGTGAGCTGTACGGCACGACGAGCGCCGAGTACACCGCCGTGGCCAACGCCTGGGCCGGCATCAACGTCGGTACCCGTCCCGGCGGCACCACGCCCCCCACCGGGACGGTCTTCACCAACAGCACCGCCGTCTCGATCCCGGACAACGGCGCCGCTGTCACCAGCTCGCTCACCGTCTCCGGTGTCACCGGCAACGCCCCGAGCACCCTCCAGGTCGGCGTGGACATCACCCACACCTGGCGCGGTGACCTGGTCGTCGACCTCGTCGGCCCGAACGGCACCTCGTACCGGCTGAAGAGCTCCTCTTCGAGCGACTCGGCCGACAACGTGGTGGCGACCTACTCGGTCAACGCCTCGGCGCAGGTCGCCAACGGTGTCTGGACGCTGAAGGTGCAGGACGTCGCCTCGGGCGACACCGGCAAGATCAACAGCTTCAAGCTCACCTTCTGACCCACGGGACCCGGTCCGGCCCGACCGGCTCCGCGCCGGCCCGGTGACGGACGAACGCCGGACGGCCCGGGAGGAGATCACCTCTCCTCCCGGGCCGTCCGCACGTTCCGCGCCGGCTGTACCCCGTGCCCCCGGTCAGCGGAGCACCGGCCCGCCCTCCTCCTCCCCGACGCTCGCGTCCGGCAGGGCCACCAGGCCGAGTTCGGCCCCGGATGCCAGCAGCGGGTGGGACGGCAGGACGCGGACGGTGTACCCGTACGGGCCGGTACGGTCCAGCGAGAGCGGGCCCTCGTAGATCCGGTGGTCCTCCAGGTCGCCGGTGCCGGTCACCTTCAGCGGGGTGGTCTGGGCGTCGACGAGGGCGTCACCGGAGTCCACCCGCCCGGCGACGACCTGCACTTCCAGGTCCTCGGGGGCGAGTCCGCCCAGCGCGATGCGGACCCGCAGCGCGAGGGTGGCGCCCAGCTCCGCCGATCCGCTCGCGGCGGTGTCGGTGACCGTCTCGACGTGGTCGACGGCCACCTGCGGCCACGCCGCCCGTACCTTCGACTTCCAGGCGGCGAGGTCCCGTGCGGCCGGGGCGTCGAGTGCGCGCCGGGAGACCGCGGCGGGGGCGTAGAGCCGCTCCACGTACTCCCGGACCATGCGTCCGGCGAGGAGCTTCGGGCCGAGGGCGGCGAGGGTGCGGCGGACCATCTCGATCCACCGCTCGGGCAGCCCGTGCTCGCCCTGGTCGTAGAAGCGCGGGGCGACCCGGTCCTCGATCAGCGCGTAGAGGGCGTCGGCCTCCAGTTCGTCGCGCCGGTCGTCGTCGACGGCGGAACCGTCGGCGGTCGGGATGGCCCAGCCGAAGTCCGGCTCGAACCACTCGTCCCACCAGCCGTCGCGCACCGAGAGGTTGAGGCTGCCGTTCAGGGCTGCCTTCATCCCGCTCGTGCCGCAGGCCTCCAGCGGGCGCAGCGGATTGTTGAGCCACACGTCGCAGCCGGGGTAGAGCTTCTGCGCCATGGCCATGCCGTAATCGGGCAGGAAGACGATCCGGTGGCGCACCTGGGCGTCGTCGGCGAACCGGACCAGCTCCTGGATCAGCCGCTTCCCGCCGTCGTCGGCGGGGTGGGCCTTGCCGGCGACGACGATCTGGATGGGCCGGGTCGGGTGGAGCAGCAGCCGGGTCAGCCGGTCCTTGTCGCGGAGCATCAGGGTGAGCCGCTTGTACGAGGGGACCCGGCGGGCGAAGCCGATGGTGAGGACGTCGGGGTCGAGGACTCCGTCGATCCAGCCGAGTTCGGCGGTCCCGGCGCCGCGCCTGCGCCAGGAGGCGTAGAGGCGTTTGCGGACCTCGGTGACGAGCTGTTCGCGCAGCACCCGGCGCAGGTCCCAGATCTCGCGGTCGGGGATGGCGGAGACGGCGTCCCAGCGGCGGGGGGTGCCGGTGCGGTCGGCGCCGTTGCCGGTGGCCACCTCGCCTCCGGCGAGCGCGTCCCGGGCGCGGTCCTCGCCGACCTGCCGGGCGCCCAGGCCCAGCACCTCGGGGGCGACCCAGGTCGGCGCGTGCACGCCGTTGGTGACGGAGGTGATGGGCACCTCCGCCGGGTCGAATCCCGGCCAGAGCCCGGAGAACATCTCCCGGCTGACGGCCCCGTGCAGGGTGGAGACGCCGTTGGCGCGCTGGGCGAGCCTGAGCCCCATGACCGCCATGTTGAAGATGCCGGGGGTGCCGCCCTCGTACGTCTCCTCGCCGAGGGCGAGTACGCGGTCGACGGGGACTCCGGGGAGTTCCCCGTCGTCGCCGAAGTGCCGGGCGACGAGCTGGCGGTCGAAACGGTCTATGCCGGCGGGGACGGGGGTGTGGGTGGTGAAGACGGCACCGGCCCGGACGATCTCGAGCGCGGAGTCGAAGTCGAGCTCCGCGCCGCCGAGTTGACCGGCCGACTGACCGGTCGCGCCGGGTTGTCCGTGCGCCTGGCCGGGTCGGCCGGGTGCCTGGCCGGCTCCGGTGAGCTCCCGGATGCGTTCGAGTCCGAGGAACCCGGCGTGGCCCTCGTTGGTGTGGAACACCTCGGGGGCGGGTGCGCCGGTGAGCCGGCACCAGGTGCGCACGGCGCGCACCCCGCCGATGCCGAGGAGCATCTCCTGGAGGAGCCGGTGGTCGCTGCCGCCGCCGTAGAGCCGGTCGGTGACGTCGCGTTCGCCGGGGGCGTTCTCCTCGACGTCGGAGTCGAGCATGAGGAGGGGGACCCGTCCGACCTGCGCCTTCCAGACGCAGGCGTGCAGGGAGCGTCCGCCGGGCAGGGCGAGCACCACCCGCGCGGGGGTGCCGTCGTGTTCGCGCAGCAGGGTGACCGGCAGCTCGTTGGGGTCGAGCACCGGATAGGTCTCCTGCTGCCAGCCGTCGCGGGAGAGCGACTGGCGGAAGTAGCCGTGCCGGTAGAGCAGGCCGACCCCGATGAGCGGGACGCCGAGGTCGCTGGCGGCCTTGAGGTGGTCGCCGGCGAGGATGCCGAGTCCGCCGGAGTACTGCGGCAGCGCGGCGGTCACTCCGAACTCGGGCGAGAAGTAGGCGATGGAGCTTGGGAGTTGGATGTCCTGGGCGAGCTGGCTCTGGTACCACCGGTCTCCGGTGAGGTACCCGTCGAGCTCGTCGGCGGCCTCGCCGAGGCGGCCGAGGAACTCCTCGTCGCGGGCGAGTTCGGTCAGCCGGGAGGCGGAGACGGAGCCGAGGAGCCGCACGGGGTCGGCGTCCTCCGGGCGCCACCCCTCGGGGTCGACGGACCGGAAGAGTTCCTGGGTCTCGGTGTGCCACGACCACCGCAGATTGCGCGCGAGGTCGTGCAGGGGTCGCAGGGAGTCGGGGAGGACGGGACGTACGGTGAACCGACGAATGGCCTTCACGCGTTCCACCTTTACAGGGGAGTTGCGAATCCGAGGGGACGCCGCACCACGGTGTGCGCCGCTCCACCACGACGACGGTAACGGCCTCCCGCCCCGTAGGGCCACGGCGCACGGGGGTCCCGGCGCGGTCCGGCGCGCGTCCGCGGGCCCTCGCGCCGCCCTCCGCACACCGCCCCAGGAGTCCCGGTGGTCCCGGCAACCCCGCCCGCTCCGAACGGATATGGCTGATTTCACCCCCTCGGGCGACCTTGTGGGCCCGGGCCGGCCGGGAGAGGCTTCCGGGGTGGCGAACCCACCGGGAGGTGCGAGTCGCCTGAGCGCGGGTACCCGGTGACTCGTGTGACGCCGCACGCCCGGAGTCCGGCGTCGGACGCGCCCGGCGTCCGGATTACGACCCAGTAGTTAACACGGCGCCGGGTTGACCACGCGAAATCGGTGGGAAGGCTACCCGCGTACGCAGCCGACCCGGCATCACACGTCCTCGCGCACACCCCCGCAGCGTGCGCACCGTCCCCGCGGACGCCAGCCATTCGAGTGCCATTCGAGTGAACGCGGACAGGAGCGGCCATGCCCACAGCCCGTCAGCAGACAGCTGAGCAGCTACAAAGGACTGATCCCCATTCTCGCGGCACGCGGATGCGGTCCTCGCCGCGCGTGCCGTCGTCCCCGCACGCCCCGCTCCAGCTTTCAGGTGATGTCATGATCGGTCGTATCCCCGTCCTGGACGTCCGCCCGCTCGTCGACTGCGGCAGACGCCCGGCGAAGGCGGTGGTGGGCGAGACCTTCCAGGTCTCCGCCACCGTCTTCCGCGAAGGCCATGACGCGGTGGCGGCCAACGTCGTACTGCGCGACCCGAGCGGGCGGCGCGGCCCCTTCGTGCCGCTGCGCGAACTGGCTCCCGGGACGGACCGGTGGGGAGCGGACGTCACCCCGGACTCCGAGGGGCGCTGGACGTACAAGGTCGAGGCGTGGAGCGACCCGCTGACCACCTGGCGGCGGCTCGCGCAGATCAAGATCCCGGCCGGCATCGACACCGAACTGGTGCTCGCCGAGGGCGCGGCGCTCCACGAGCGTGCCGCGTCGGGCGTTCCGAAGAAGGACGGGCGGGAGGCGGTTCTGGCCGCCGTCGACGCGTTGCGCGACGCCGGCCGTACGCCCGCGGACCGGCTGGCGGCCGCGCTCACCCCGGCGGTGGCCGACCCGCTCGCGCGCTTTCCGCTGCGCGAGCTGGTCACCGCTTCGCGCCCCCTGCCGCTGGTCGTCGAGCGCCCGCGTGCGCTGTACGGGGCGTGGTACGAACTCTTCCCGCGCTCCGAGGGCGCCCGCCGCGAAACCGTCCCCGGCGGAGGGACCCGGCTGGTCAGCGGCACGTTCCGGACCGCGGCCGAGCGGCTGCCGGCGGTGGCCGCGATGGGCTTCGACGTCGTCTACCTGCCGCCCGTCCACCCCATCGGCACCTCCCACCGGAAAGGGCCGGACAACACCCTGACCGCGGGCGCCGACGACCCGGGCGTGCCCTGGGCGATCGGTTCGGCGGACGGCGGCCACGACACCGTCCACCCCGGCCTCGGCACGCTGGAGGACTTCGACCACTTCGTGGAGACGGCCCGCACTCTGCGGATGGAGATCGCGCTGGACTTCGCGCTCCAGTGCTCCCCCGACCACCCCTGGGTGAAGGAGCACCCGGAGTGGTTCCACCACCGCCCGGACGGTTCGATCGCGTACGCCGAGAACCCGCCGAAGAAGTACCAGGACATCTTCCCGATCGCCTTCGACAAGGACATGCGCGGGCTGATCGCCGAGACCGTGCGGGTGCTGCGGTTCTGGATGGACCGGGGGGTGCGGATCTTCCGGGTGGACAACCCGCACACCAAGCCGGTCGTCTTCTGGGAGCGGGTGATCGGGGAGATCAACGGCGCCGACCCGGACGTGGTCTTCCTCGCCGAGGCGTTCACCCGCCCGGCGATGATGCACACGCTGGCGAAGGTCGGTTTCCAGCAGTCGTACACGTACTTCACCTGGCGGAACACGAAGCAGGAGCTCACCGAGTACGCCACCGAGGTCTCGGGCGAGTCGGCCGCGTACATGCGGCCCAACTTCTTCGTGAACACCCCCGACATCCTTCCCGGTTACCTCCAGGACGGCGGGCGGCCGGCCTTCGAGGCACGGGCCGTGCTGGCCGCGACGCTCTCCCCGTCCTGGGGCGTGTACGCGGGATTCGAGCTGTGCGAGAACACCCCGGTGCGCCCGGGGAGCGAGGAGTACCTGCACTCGGAGAAGTACGAACTCAGGCCCAGGGACTGGGAGTCGGCGGAGCGGGAGGGACGCTCGCTGGCTCCGCTGATCACGTCGCTCAACCGGATCAGGCGCCGCCATCCGGCGCTCCGGCAGCTGCGTGACGTCCATTTCCACTCCGTCGACAACGAAGCGCTGATCGCGTACAGCAAGCGCTCCGGATCGAACACCCTCCTGGTGGTCGTGAACCTCGACCCGCACCACACCCAGGAGGCCACGGTCTCGTTGGACATGCCGCAACTCGGCCTCGACTGGCACGAGAGCGTGCCGGTGCGCGACGAGCTCACCGGCGACACCTATCACTGGGGCAGGACCTTCTATGTGCGCCTAGAGCCGGGTATCACGCCCGCGCACATCGTCGTCCTGCGACCGTCCCCGCCGACCGGAGGGTCACCCACACCATGATCGTGAATGAGCCTGTTCCCGACACCTTCGAGGACACACCCGCCAAGGACCGGGATCCCGACTGGTTCAAGCGCGCCGTCTTCTACGAGGTACTCGTCCGGTCCTTCCAGGACTCCAACGGCGACGGCATCGGAGACCTCAAGGGCATCACCGCCAAGCTGGACTACCTCCAGTGGCTGGGCATCGACTGCCTCTGGCTGCCGCCGTTCTTCAAGTCGCCTCTGCGCGACGGCGGTTACGACGTATCCGACTACACCGCGGTCCTTCCGGAGTTCGGCGACCTCGCCGACTTCGTGGAGTTCGTGGACGCCGCGCACCAGCGCGGCATGCGCGTCATCATCGACTTCGTCATGAACCACACGAGCGACCAGCACGAGTGGTTCCAGCAGTCCCGGTCGGACCCCGACGGGCCGTACGGCGACTACTACGTCTGGGCCGACGACGACAAGCAGTTCCCCGACGCGAGGATCATCTTCGTCGACACGGAGACCTCGAACTGGACCTTCGACCCGGTGCGCAAGCAGTACTACTGGCACCGGTTCTTCTCGCACCAGCCCGACCTGAACTACGACAACCCGGCGGTGCAGGAGGAGATCATCTCCGCCCTCCGGTTCTGGCTGGACCTCGGCATCGACGGCTTCCGCGTGGACGCCGTGCCGTACCTCTACCAGCGCGAGGGCACCAACTGCGAGAACCTCCCCGAGACCCACGGCTTCCTCAAGCGGGTCCGTAAGGAGATCGACGCCAACTACCCGGACACGGTGCTGCTCGCCGAGGCCAACCAGTGGCCCGAGGACGTCGTCGACTACTTCGGCGACTACCAGGCCGGCGGCGACGAGTGCCACATGGCGTTCCACTTCCCGGTGATGCCGCGCATCTTCATGGCGGTCCGGCGGGAGAGCCGCTACCCGGTCTCCGAAGTCCTCGCCAAGACACCGGCGATCCCGAAGAACTGCCAGTGGGGCATCTTCCTGCGCAACCACGACGAGCTCACCCTCGAAATGGTCACGGACGAAGAGCGCGACTACATGTACGCGGAGTACGCCAAGGACCCGAGGATGCGCGCCAACATCGGCATCCGGCGCCGCCTCGCCCCGCTGCTGGACAACGACCGCAACCAGATCGAGCTGTTCACCGCCCTGCTGCTGTCGCTGCCCGGCTCCCCGATCCTCTACTACGGGGACGAGATCGGGATGGGCGACAACATCTGGCTGGGCGACCGCGACGGGGTGCGCACCCCGATGCAGTGGACACCGGACCGCAACGCCGGCTTCTCCTCCAGCGACCCCGGCCGGCTCTTCCTGCCCACGATCATGGACCCGGTCTACGGCTACCAGGTCACCAACGTCGAGGCGTCGATGGCGTCGCCCTCCTCGCTGCTGCACTGGACCCGCCGGATGATCGAGATCCGCAAGCAGAATCCGGCCTTCGGGCTGGGCGAGTACACCGAACTGCCCTCGTCCAACCCGGCGGTGCTCGCGTTCACCCGCGAGTACGGGGACGACCTCGTGCTGTGCGTCCACAACTTCTCGCGGTTCGCACAGCCCACGGAGCTCGATCTGCGGTCCTTCAACGGACGCCACCCGGTCGAACTGATCGGCGGCGTGCGGTTCCCGGCCGTCGGCGAGTGGCCCTACCTGCTCACTCTCGCCGGCCATGGCTTCTACTGGTTCCGCCTGCGGAAGGAAGCCCCGGCCATCTGACGTGCTCCGCCGGGGCGTTACGCCCGGAGGAACGGTGCGCACGGCTCCTGCGGGACGGTTTCCGCCGTCCCGCACGGGGCACTCTCCCCCACATCGAGCGCTGGAGGACCCGGACGGCCGTTGGGCCATTCGAGTCCGTACGGACCATCCTCACCCGACACGTCCCGCACAGCCGGACAGCCATTGCCGCAATCCGGGACACTCCTCGCATCTGTGTGCCCGGGGAAAGGACGCGATGCCATGTCGGAGGCTGCATCCACTCACGTCGCCCTGGCGAAGAGCACCACGAAACAGGCGCCCCACGCGCAACCCCATCCGAGGCCCGGGGGCGCGACGACGGGGACGGCACTGCTGCCCTCACTCGCCCCGCTGCTCCACGACTGGCTCCCCCGGCAACGCTGGTTCGCCGGCAAGGGCCACCCGGTGGCCGGGTTCACCCTGGTCTCCGCCACCGAGATACTGCCGGTGGACGCCTCGGCGACCGGCCCCGGACTGCTCCACCTCCTGGTCCGGGTCCACCAGCCGGGACTGCCCGCCCGCGCCACCGGTGACTGCTACCAGCTCCTGCTGGGAGTCCGGACCACCCTGCCGCCGAGCCTGGCCGCCGCCCTCATCGGGCGGGTGACGGACGGACCGCTGGCCGGCCGCACCGTGTACGAGGGCCTCCACGACCCCCGCCTCGCCGGGCTTCTGCTGGAACGGTTCCGCCGCCCGGGGCCGCTCGGCGCGCTCCGCTTCGAGCGCGCGGAAACGATTCCGGCGGGGCTCGCGCCCCGGCTGCTGGACACCGAGCAGTCCAACTCCTCGCTCGTCTTCGGCGACGCGTACATCCTGAAGATCCTGCGGAGAGTCTTCCCCGGGACCAACCCCGACCTGGAACTGCCGCTCGCCCTCGTCGGCGAGGGCTGCGGACGGGTGCCCGCACCCGTCGCCTGGTTCGAGGCCACCACCCCGGAACCGCTCACCCTCGGAGTGCTGCAACCCTTCCTGCGCGGTGCCGAGGACGGCTGGCAACTGGCCCTCGGCGCGCTCGCGGAGGGACGCGACTTCGTCCCCGAAGCGCGCGCGCTCGGCCGGGCCACCGCCGAGGTCCACACCGCGCTCGCCTCCGCCCTGCCGGGCCCGGACCTGCGCCTCCCCGGCATCGGACAGCTGGTCGCCGGGATGACCGAGCGGCTGGAGTCGACCGCGCAGGCGGTCCCCGCGCTCCTGCCGTACGTCCCCGCGCTGCGCGCCGCCTTCGAGGCGGTGGCGGGGCTCGGACACCGGGGCCGCTCCTGGGCCACCCACCGGGTCCACGGCGATCTGCACCTCGGACAGACCCTGCGCGCCGCCGACGGGTTCTGGTCACTGATCGACTTCGAGGGCGAACCCGCCCGGCCGCTCGCCGAACGCCGCAGCCCGCAGCCACCGGTCCGCGACGTCGCCGGAATGCTCCGGTCCTTCGACTACGCGGCCCGCTCCCACCGCCCGTGGAGCGACGCGTGGGCGGAGCGCTGCCGCTCCGCGTACTGCGAGGGATACGCCGACGTCTCGGGCACCGACCCGCGCAGCGAACCCGAGCTGCTGCGCGCCCACGAGACGGACAAGGCGGTCTACGAGGTGCTGTACGAGGCACGGCACCGCCCCGACTGGCTGCCCGTCCCGATGGCCGCGATCCAGCGGCTGGCCGCGTCCACCTGATCCGGGCCGCGCGGCATCCCCGCCGCGCGGCCCGGAGGACCCTCGGGCGCACCCCGGCCCGTCGGTCCTCGCCTTCCGCACGCCCCGCCCCCACCCCGACCGACCCCCCGAGGAGGCCGTCCCCCGTGACCGCCCGTAAGCCGTCCAGCGACACGCCCGAACCCATCGAGGCCGTACCCGCCCCGCAGCCGGTGACGACCGGGGCGGCCGACGGGCCGGTGCCGGCGGCCTCCGCCGCCACCACGGCCACCGCCACCGCACCTGCGGCCGCTCCGGCAGCCGCACCCCCGGCCAAGCGTTCCAAGGCCAAGCGGAAGACCGGAGTGCCGCCCCGCCCCCGGCGCGGCGGCGCCGAGGAGGGCGTCCGGCCCGCGCCCGCCCTGCACGACGCGGACCGGGGCCGGCTGCTCGCCGGCGAGCACCACGCCCCGCACGACGTGCTCGGGGCGCACCCGTACGACGGCGGGGTGCTGGTGCGGGTGCTGCGCCCGCACGCGCGGGCCGTGACGGTGCTGGCCCAGGGGGTGCACGCGGGACTCCGCGCCGAACTCCTCGACGACGGCGACGGCTTCTTCTCCGGCGTGCTGCCGCTCGCGGACGTACCGGAGTACCGGCTGCTGGTCGGCTACGCGGACAACGAGATCGAGATCGAGGACCCGTACCGCTTCCTGCCCGCCATCGGTGAGCTGGACCTGCACCTGATCGGCGAGGGCCGGCACGAGGAGCTGTGGACCGCGCTGGGCTCACGGGTCATGGAGCACCAGGGCGTCGCCGGGACCCGGTTCACGGTCTGGGCGCCCAACGCGCGGGGGGTGCGGATCGCGGGCGACTTCACCTACTGGGACAGCACCGGGCTGCCGATGCGCTCGCTCGGGTCGACCGGGGTGTGGGAGCTGTTCCTCCCCGGCGTGGGCGAGGGCGCGCTCTACAAGTTCGACATCTGCCGCCCGGACGGTTCGCACACCCTGCGCGCCGACCCGATGGCCCGCGCCACGGAGGTACCGCCCGCCACCGCCTCGGTCGTCACGGCCTCGCACTACGTGTGGCAGGACGGCGACTGGATGGACCGGCGCGGCGACCGCCCGGTGCACGAGGCGCCGTTCTCCGTATACGAAGTCCATCTCCCTTCCTGGCGACCGCGCCTGACGTACCGCCAGCTCGCGGAGCAACTCCCCGCGTACGTCAAGGACCTCGGCTTCACGCACGTGGAGCTGATGCCGGTCTCCGAGCATCCCTTCGGCGGCTCCTGGGGCTACCAGGTGACCGGTTTCTACGCGCCGACCTCGCGCATGGGAACCCCCGACGACTTCCGCCACCTGGTGGACTCGCTCCACCGGGCGGGCATCGGCGTGATCATGGACTGGGTGCCCGCGCACTTCCCGCGCGACGAGTGGGCCCTGGCCGAGTTCGACGGGCGCCCGCTGTACGAGCACTCCGACCCGTCCCGCGCGGCGCACCCGGACTGGGGCACCCTGGAGTTCGACTACGGCCGCACCGAGGTCCGCAACTTCCTCGTCTCCAACGCCACTTACTGGTGCGAGGAGTTCCACATCGACGGCCTGCGGGTCGACGCGGTCGCCTCCATGCTCTACCTCGACTACTCCCGCGAGGACGGCCAGTGGTCGCCCAACGAGCACGGCGGCCGGGAGAACCTGGACGCGGTGGCCTTCCTCCAGGAGATGAACGCGACCGTCTACCGCCGCAACCCCGGAGTGGTGACGATCGCCGAGGAGTCCACCGCCTGGAACGGCGTCACCCGCGCCACCCACCACACCGGCCCGGACGGCTTCGGCGGGCTCGGGTTCGGGCTGAAGTGGAACATGGGCTGGATGCACGACTCCCTCACCTACATGGCGAAGGAGCCGGTGCACCGCAAGTACCACCACAACGAGATGACCTTCTCCATGGTGTACGCGTACAGCGAGAACTACGTGCTGCCGATCTCGCACGACGAGGTGGTGCACGGCAAGCAGGCGCTGGTCTCGAAGATGCCCGGTGACTGGTGGCAGCAGCGCGCCAACCACCGCGCCTACCTCGGCTTCATGTGGGCCCACCCGGGCAAGCAACTCCTCTTCATGGGGCAGGAGTTCGCGCAGGGCGCCGAGTGGTCGGAGGGCCACGGCCCGGACTGGTGGCTGCTCGACCCGGCGTACGAGGCCTCCGGCGACCACCGCGGCGTACGCGACCTGGTCGGTGACCTCAACGCGGTGTACGGCGCGGTCCCCGCGCTCTGGCAGCGCGACACCGACCCGGGCGGCTTCAGCTGGGTGGACGGCGGCGCGGCGGAGGACAACGTCCTGGCGTTCCTCCGCTACGACGCGGACGGCTCCCCGCTGCTCGCGGTCTCCCACTTCTCCCCGGTGGTCCGGCACGACTACCGGATCGGGGTGCCGGAGTCGGCCGAGAGCTGGGTGGAGGTGCTGAACACGGACGCGGCCCGCTACGGCGGCGGCGACGTCCGCAACGAGGAGCCGCTGAAGCCGGAGGAGGTGCCGGCGCACGGCCGCCGGACCAGCATCACGGTGACCCTGCCGCCGCTGGCGACGGTCTGGTTCCGCCCGGCCTGACCCGCGGCGGTCACACCCCCGCGTCCCCGGAAGCCCGGACCGCACGGTCCGGGCTTCCGGGTGTTCCGCCGGCGTACCGGCCCGGGGTGGTTCCCATGATCCGTTTGAAGTGCCGGGTGAGGTGCGACTGGTCGTGGAACCCGGCGGCGGTGGCCACCTCGCCCGGCGGCCGCCCGTCGAGCAGCAGGCGGCGGGCCAGGTCGACGCGGCGGGAGGTCAGGTACTGGTGCGGCGCGATGCCGAACGCGCCGCTGAAGGCCCGTACCAGATGGGTGGGGTGGGCGTGGACCAGTCGCGCGGCCTCGGTCAGGGTGAGCCCCTCGGGGAGCCGCTCGTCGAGCAGGTCACGCAGGTTCCGGGCGATGCCGCGGCCGTCGGGCACGGTACCGCTGGAGCCGGGTCCGGGACTCAGGAGCGCCCGCAGCCGCTCCCCCACGAAGGCCAGCCGGCTCTCCGCCTCGAAGGCGTCACCGGGGTGCGCGAGCGCGGCGTGCAGCTGCCCGACGCGGGTGCGCAGCAGGGGGTCGGTGAAGTCCGGGTGGTCGACCGCAGGACCGATGAGGCTCGCGTCGAGCTGCGTCATGTCGAGGTAGACGACGCGCTTGCGGAAGCCGTGCGCCGTGGCGGGCGAGCCGTTGTGCGGGACCTGCGGGGGCAGCAGGCTCACGGTGTCGCGCGGGGTTCCGCGCTCGTACCGGTCGAGGTCGTAGCGGACGGCTCCGTCGTCGACGATCAGGAGGGTCCAGGAGTCGTGGACGTGCATGGGGTAGGCGTGCTCGGTGAAGTGGGCGTGCAGGACCTCGACGACGCCCGCGACGTGCGGGCGCCATGCGGAGATCTCCTGCTGCTGCTCCTGCGAGGACGTCACGCAAAGAACGTACAAGACGGGGCGGCCGGGCATCGCGGAGTCTCGGAGCATGAACACCCAGAACGAGAACACCGCCCAGGTCACCGCCCCGGACGAGAACGCGCCCGTCCGCTTCGACAACAAGATCGCCGTGCTGCTCCGCGAGGACCTGGAGACCTGGCAGCGACTGAACGTGACCGCCTTCCTGGTCAGCGGGCTCGGCACGGTGGCGCCCGAGGTGGTCGGCGAGCCGTACGAGGACGCCGACCGGACCCCGTACATGCCGATGTTCCGCCAGCCCGTGCTGGTCTTCGAGGGGACGAAGGAGGTGCTGACGGCCGCGCACCGCCGGGTGCTCTCCCGTGCGCTGCCGAGGTCCCTGTTCACCTCGGACCTGTTCGCCACCGGCAACGACCGGGACAACCGGGCGGCCGTACGGGCCGTGGGCGCGGACGCGCTCGACCTGGTGGGCCTGGCGGTGTACGGGCCGCGCAACGCGGTGGACAAGGTGCTCAAGGGCGCACGCATGCATCCCTGAGTCTCAGGAGCCGAAGGCGGGGGTCCGGCCGGCGTCGTCCCAGGCCTCGCGGGCCGCGGCGATGACCGGCCGGTGCTCGATCGACCAGTCCGCCAGTGCCTTGACCAGGTGGGTGAGGCTGTGCCCCAGCTCGGTGAGCTCGTACTCGACCTGGGGCGGGACCGTCGGGTACACGGTCCGGTTCACCAGGCCGTCGCGCTCCAGGCGGCGGACGGTCAGGGTCAGCATGCGCTGCGAGACCCCGCCCGGAATCCGTCGCTGCAGCTCCTTGAAGCGCCGTACCCCGGACGCGAGCTCGACGATCACGTAGACCGACCACTTGTCGCCGAGCCGGTCGAGGACGTCCCGTACACCGCACTCGTCCTGCGGCGTCTCGCAGACGATCACGGGCTCCTGCGGCTCGGACGTGGTTACACCGGTGTGCCCTACCGACATCGAAGTGCCTCCTTACGCGATCGGCGTCTGCTCCCGAGGATGAGAACACACGGCTCAGGAGGGAACTTCCATGTTGCTCATCACCGGTGCGAACGGCGCACTCGGCAGGCTCGTCGCCGAGGAACTGGCCGGTCGCGAAGGCCTCGTACTCGGTACCCGGACCCCGCGGTCCGCGGCCGAACGGCGTATCGACTTCGACGACCCGTCGTCGCTGGACTTCACCGGCGTGAAGACGCTCCTGCTCGTCTCCGCCGGATACGGCGAGGACGACGTCGTCCTCGCCCGTCACGACGCCGCGATCTCCGCCGCCGAGAAGGCCGGAGTGCGGCACCTCGTCTACACCAGCCTGAGCGGCGACGGCGATCACCTGCCCTTCGCCCTCGCCCATCGCTGGACCGAACGCCGCCTGATGCGTTCCCCGCTGGCGTGGACGGTACTGCGCAACGGCCTGTACGCCGAGTTCCTCGCCGCCGTCGCGGCGCCCGACGCCGACGGCACGATCGTGGCCCCCCTGGGCGGAGGCAGGTTGGCGGCGGTGGCCAGGGAGGATCTGGCGGCGGTGGCGGCCCGGGTGGTGGCCGAGCCCAGCGCGCACGAGGGAAAGGTCTACGAACTCGTCGGCGAGGAGCCGTTGGGCGGTGACGACCTGGCGGACGCGGTGGGCGGGCGTTACCGGCCCGGCTCACTCGCCGCGACCCGCGAGGCGATCGCCTCGGCCGGTGACGCCCTCCCCTTCCAGGTGCCCATGCTCGTCGGCGCCTACTCGGCGATCGCCGCGGGCTTCCTCGACGGCAGCGGAGTCGAGGACAACGCCCTGCCGAGGCTTCTCGGGCGCGCGCCGCGACCGGCTCTGGAGGTGTACCGGGCAGGGGTGAAGCCGCCGGCAACGGCCGGCGAACCGCCCCGGTGACCGCGTCGGCCTGAGCGCCCTGACAGTTCGAAGCACGTCCCCGGGGTGATCCAGCCGCGCCCGGAGGACGCGATGGTCACGGCGATGCTGCGGCCTTCGCGGCCCAGCAGATGTGCCGTGGCCTGAAGGAGGACACGATCGCCGGCTGTGAGCGGCTGATCCGGCAGTTCACCGAATTCTTGATCGATGGCCGTTGCGGCTGGGCGACCGCGTGTGAAGGCGCCTCCGGTACGCGCCCGGTGGCGATCCGCCACGAGTGAGACACCCTCGCCCAGGTCGACGACTACGAGAGCGACGCACCCCACGGTCGTGCCTCCCGGTTCAACGCGGTGCGGCACCGGGCCGGGCTGGGGGCCCTCGTGGCCGGGTGGTGCTCAGGCTGTCAGGCGGGCCAGAAGCGCGGGATGGTCGGCCAGGGCCGGATTTCCCCCGCGAGGCGGTCGACCAGGTGGAGGGCCATTCCGGATGCCTCTCGAAAACACCAGTCACGCGCATACCCCGGAACGCAGAAAACCCCCGTGCCACAAGGCACGGGGGTCTCCCGGAAAAATTGTTCGGCGGCGTCCTACTCTCCCACAGGGTCCCCCCTGCAGTACCATCGGCGCTGAAAGGCTTAGCTTCCGGGTTCGGAATGTAACCGGGCGTTTCCCTAACGCAATGACCACCGAAACACTATGAAATTAACCAACCGGATGAAAACACGGCGGTTGTTATTTCAGAACCAACACAGTGGACGCGAGCAACTGAGGACAAGCCCTCGGCCTATTAGTACCAGTCAGCTCCACCCGTTACCGGGCTTCCACATCTGGCCTATCAA